>NZ_CP013002.1:142500-442500 GCF_001414055.1 Caulobacter henricii
ATAGGCTCCATTAAGCAAACCCGGGGAACTGAAACATCTCAGTACCCGGAGGAAAGGACATCAACCGAGACTCCCGTAGTAGTGGCGAGCGAACCGGGACCAGGCCAGTGCTGTCGTGACATAAAGCTGAACGACTTGGAAAGGTCGGCCATAGTGGGTGATAGCCCCGTAAGCGTCAAATAGCGACAGACTCGAGTAGGGCGGGACACGTGAAATCCTGTCTGAACATGGGGGGACCACCCTCCAAGCCTAAGTACTCCTCAATGACCGATAGTGAACAAGTACCGTGAGGGAAAGGTGAAAAGCACCCCGACAAGGGGAGTGAAACAGATCCTGAAATCGGAAGCCTACAAGCAGTCGGAGCCACCGCGCGTGGTGACGGCGTACCTTTTGTATAATGGGTCAGCGACTTCATGTGCCGTGCAAGCTTAAGCCGTTAGGTGTAGGCGCAGCGAAAGCGAGTCTGAATAGGGCGAATAAGTACGTCGCATGACGACCCGAAACCAGGTGATCTATCCATGAGCAGGTTGAAGGTAAGGTAACACTTACTGGAGGACCGAACCGGTGAATGTTGAAAAATTCTCGGATGACTTGTGGATAGGGGTGAAAGGCCAATCAAACCTGGACATAGCTGGTTCTCCGCGAAAACTATTTAGGTAGTGCCTCGGACGTATTCCTTGGGGGGTAGAGCACTGAATGGATGCGGGGGGAGCGATCTCTACCAATTCTAATCAAACTCCGAATACCCAAGAGAACTATCCGGGAGACACACGGCGGGTGCTAACGTCCGTCGTGAAAAGGGAAACAACCCTAACCATCATCTAAGGCCCCCAAGTTCTGGCTAAGTGGGAAACGATGTGGGTTTGCTTTGACAACCAGGATGTTGGCTTAGAAGCAGCCATCATTTAAAGAAAGCGTAACAGCTCACTGGTCAAGCGAACCTGCGCGGAAAATGTAACGGGGCTCAAGCCAGACGCCGAAGGTATGGGTGTGCGTAAGCACGCGGTAGCGGAGCGTTCCGTAAGCCGGTGAAGGTGAGGCGTGAGCCTTGCTGGAGGTATCGGAAGTGAGAATGCTGACATGAGTAGCGATAAAGAGTGTGAGAGACACTCTCGCCGAAAGCCCAAGGGTTCCTGCGTAAAGCTAATCTGCGCAGGGTTAGTCGGCCCCTAAGGCGAGGCCGAAAGGCGTAGTCGATGGGAATCAGGTGAATATTCCTGAACCAGTTGGAAGTGACGGATCTGGTAAATTGTCTAGGCTTATTGGATTGCTCTGGGCAGTGAACAGGTCCCTGGAAATAACTCCAACGGAGACCGTACCCGAAACCGACACAGGTGGGCAGGTAGAGTATACCAAGGCGCTTGAGAGAACTATGCTGAAGGAACTCGGCAAATTGCACGCGTAACTTCGGGATAAGCGTGACTCTTATTTGGGCAACCAGATAAGAGTGGCACAGGCCAGGGGGTAGCGACTGTTTATCAAAAACACAGGGCTCTGCGAAGCCGTAAGGCGACGTATAGGGTCTGACGCCTGCCCGGTGCCTGAAGGTTAAAGGGAGTTGTGCAAGCAGCGAACTGAAGCCCAGGTAAACGGCGGCCGTAACTATAACGGTCCTAAGGTAGCGAAATTCCTTGTCGGGTAAGTTCCGACCTGCACGAATGGCGTAACGACTTCCCCACTGTCTCCAGCATAGGCTCAGCGAAATTGAATTCCCCGTGAAGATGCGGGGTTCCCGCGGTCAGACGGAAAGACCCTATGAACCTTTACTGCAGCTTCGCCTTGGCGTTAGCAACAACATGTGTAGGATAGGTGGGAGGCTATGAAACTTGGGCGCCAGTTCGAGTGGAGCCATCCTTGAAATACCACCCTTATTGTTGTTGACGTCTAACCGCGGCCCGTTATCCGGGTCCGGGACATGGCGTGGCGGGCAGTTTGACTGGGGCGGTCGCCTCCCAAAGTGTAACGGAGGCGCGCGATGGTGGGCTCAGACCGGTCGGAAATCGGTCGTCGAGTGCAATGGCATAAGCCCGCCTGACTGCGAGACTGACAAGTCGAGCAGAGACGAAAGTCGGCCATAGTGATCCGGTGGTCCTGCGTGGAAGGGCCATCGCTCAACGAATAAAAGGTACTCTAGGGATAACAGGCTGATTTTGCCCAAGAGTCCATATCGACGGCAAAGTTTGGCACCTCGATGTCGGCTCATCACATCCTGGGGCTGGAGCAGGTCCCAAGGGTTCGGCTGTTCGCCGATTAAAGTGGTACGTGAGCTGGGTTCAGAACGTCGTGAGACAGTTTGGTCCCTATCTGCCGTGGGTGTACGAGACTTGAGAGGATCTGTCCCTAGTACGAGAGGACCGGGATGGACACACCTCTGGTGGACCTGTCATGGCGCCAGCTGTGCAGCAGGGTAGCTAAGTGTGGACTAGATAACCGCTGAAAGCATCTAAGCGGGAAACTAACCTCAAAACAAGGTCTCGCTGAGAGCCGTGGAAGACCACCACGTTGATAGGCCAGGTGTGGAAGCGCTGTGAGGCGTGTAGCTTACTGGTACTAATAGCTCGATAGGCTTGATCGTTCTTCAGCCAAACCTATGCAAACGCTCTTTGTAGCTAAACATTCGATGTCTTCTTCAACTTGATATAACCAGTGCTCAAAACTACGAGCACTGCATGCATCCTTTTTGCTGACCTGGTGGCTATGCCGGGGGTTCCCCACCCGATCCCATTCCGAACTCGGTCGTTAAGTCCCCCTGGGCCAATGGTACTTCGTCTCAAGGCGCGGGAGAGTAGGTCGCCGCCAGGTCCGCTAAAAGGATGCACTTCAAGTCAATCAAAGTCCAAATCCCTACCTTGCGATCAAATCACTACCCTCTTCGCCGCGGGGTGGAGCAGCCCGGTAGCTCGTCAGGCTCATAACCTGAAGGTCACAGGTTCAAATCCTGTCCCCGCACCCAAGATCAAGAACGGCCTCCTTCGGGAGGCCGTTTTTGTTTGTGCGCTCTGCCAAAGCCTCTGAACACAAACGGCGCGCACCTTTCGATGCGCGCCGTTCAAGTCTTCCTGAATGCTCAGGCAATGGGGATCAGACCGCGACCTCAAAGGCCGCTTCGGTCTTGGCCCTTACTTCATCGACCGTCACACTAGGTGCCAGTTCGGTCAGCCGCACCGGAGTCTTGCCGCGATTGATCTCGAAGACGCCCAGTTCGGTGATCAGCAAATCCACAACCCCGGCGCCGGTTAGCGGCAGCGAGCAGGCCTTGAGCAGCTTGGCCGCGCCAGATTTCTCGCAGTGATCCATCACGACCACGACGCGCTTGACGCCAGCGACAAGGTCCATGGCCCCGCCCATGCCCTTGACCATCTTGCCGGGCACCATCCAGTTGGCCAGGTCGCCCTTTTCAGAGACCTGCATGCCGCCGAGGATCGACAGGGCGATATGGCCGCCGCGGATCATGGCAAAGCTGTCGGCACTGGAGAAATAGGAGCTGGAGTCCAGCTCGGTGATCGTCTGCTTGCCGGCATTGATCAGGTCGGCGTCTTCCTCGCCCTCATAGGGGAAGGGGCCCATCCCCAACATGCCGTTCTCGCTCTGCAGCGTGACGCTCATGCCCTCGGGAATGTAGTTGGCGACCAGGGTCGGAATACCGATGCCGAGGTTCACATAAAAACCGTCGCGCAGTTCCTTGGCCGCTCGGGCCGCCATGTCGTCACGGGTCCAGGCCATCAGACGGTTTCCTCGGTCTTTTGCCCTCTGGGGCGCGTGGTGACGCGCTCAATGCGCTTTTCGAACGTCGCGCCCTTCAGCACCCGGTCGACATAGATGCCGGGGGTGTGGATATTGTCCTTGTCGAGCGCGCCAATGGCGACGATGTCCTCGACTTCTACGACGGTGGCCTTGCCGGCCGTCGCCATCATCGGATTAAAGTTTCGGGCTGTCTTGCGATAGACGAGATTGCCCTCAGCGTCGGCCTTCCAGGCCTTGACGATAGCGAGGTCGGCGGTCAGGCCGCGCTCCATCACATAGAGTTCGCCGTCAAACTCGCGGACTTCCTTGCCTTCGGCCACCAGGGTACCGACACCGGTCTTGGTGAAGAAGGCCGGAATGCCCGCGCCTCCGGCCCGAATGCGTTCGGCCAGGGTGCCCTGTGGATTGAACTCCAGCTCCAGCTCCCCACTGAGGTAAAGCTGTTCGAACAGCTTGTTCTCCCCCACATAGGACGAGATCATCTTCCGGATCTGGCGGTTCTCCAGCAGGATGCCGAGACCAAAGCCGTCCACACCGCAATTGTTGGAGACGACCGTGAGGTCCTTGACCCCCGTCTCGCGGATCGCCGCGATCAGGTTCTCCGGAATGCCGCAGAGGCCAAAGCCTCCGGCCATGATGGTCATGCCGTCGAACAAAAGCCCTGATAGGGCCTCGACCGCGTCTGTCTGCACCTTGTCGACCATGGATCCTCCGTCACAAGCCTTTGGCAAGCCGGTGTTTGGCGAAGGGTCTCGCCCGGCGACCAAAGAAATTCAACCCTTGATGAATAAAATTTCACCGCCTGGAGTCGACGCGTGAATCCTGACGAAACTGGCGGCGAAGCTAACATCGGTCGGTCGCCGCCTGCTACCTCTGGTGTGTTGCTGGTCCTGGCCCATCCCGCCCTTGAGCGCTCCCGTGCCAATCGTGCCTTGGCCAAGGCTGCAAAGGGGCTGGCCGGGGTTACGCTCCTCGATCTCTATGAGGCCTATCCTGACTTTGCGATCGACATCGAAGCCGAGCAGGCCGCACTGCGGACCCATGACGTCATTGCCCTGCAGTTTCCACTCTACTGGTACTCGACCCCGGCCCTGATGAAGGAGTGGCTGGACCTCGTCTGGCTGCACGGCTTCGCCTATGGCGAGGGTGGCACGGCCCTGCAGGGCAAGCGGCTGTTCGTGGCCTGCACGACTGGCGCGAGCGCCAAGGCCTATCATGCCCAGGGCTATAACCGCTTTGCGATGGATGACTTTCTCCGGCCGCTCGAGCAGACGGCTCATCTCTGCGGCATGGTCTGGGAAACGCCGTTTGTGGTCCACGGTGCGGCCGTCAAGGACGACGCGGCGCTGAAGGCCGAGGCCGAGCGCTACCGCGCCCGCCTCGTCTCGCTGATGCCGGCTGAAGTAGAGGTCTGAGCCTTGCAATCCTTTCTCACCCAGACCCTGTTCTATCTCGGGGCCGCCGTCATTTCGGTGCCGATCGCCAAGCGCCTGGGGCTCGGCTCGGTGCTCGGCTATCTGATCGCCGGCGTCATCATCGGCCCTCACGCCCTGTCCCTGATCGGGGCCGAGGCCGATGTGATGCAGTTTGCCGAGTTCGGCGTCGTGATTCTGCTGTTCCTGATCGGTCTTGAGGTACAGCCCTCGACCCTCTGGGACATGCGCAAGGCGATCTTCGGTTTCGGCGGTGCCCAGGTCGTCGCCACCTCGGTCGCGATCGCCGGCGTGGCGGTCCTGCTGGGCCTGCCCTGGCAGACAGCCCTGGCCGTCGGCATGGTCCTGGCCATGTCGTCCACGGCCATCGTGCTGCAAACCCTGGACGAGAAGGGCTTGAGGCAGGGACCGGTCGGTCGGGCAGCCTTCGGCATTCTTCTGCTGCAGGATCTGGCGGTCATCCCGATGTTCGCGCTTCTCCCGTTTCTGGCCACCATTGCTCCGGAAGCCCACGGCGAAGCCGCAGGGCATGGGGCGAGCCTGGTCTCCCATCTGCCGATCTGGGCCCAGGGCCTGTCGGTGCTGGCGGCCGTCGGTGCCGTGGTTGGGGGCGGGCGCTATCTGGTGCGGCCGCTGTTCCGCTTCATCGCCAAGGCCCGTCTGCGCGAGATCTTCACCGCATCGGCCCTGCTGATCGTCGTCGGCGTGGCGAGCCTGATGCAGACCGTCGGCCTGTCACCGGCCCTCGGAGCCTTTCTGGCCGGGGTGGTCCTGGCCGAAAGCGAATTCCGCAGGGAGCTCGAGACCGATATCGAGCCGTTCCGCGGCCTGCTGCTCGGACTTTTCTTCATTACAGTGGGCGCGGGGGTCGACCTGCCCCTGATAGTTCGCCAGCCCCTCACCCTGGCCGGGGTCGTGATTGGCCTGATGGTTCTGAAGTTTCTGGTCATGCTGGGTCTGGCGCGGCTGTTCGGAGCTCCCTTGCGCGGTGCCGCCGCCGTGGCGACGGCCCTGGCCCAGGGCGGCGAGTTTGCCTTCGTTCTGCTGACCTTTACGGTCGGGGCGGGGGTGGTCGGTGCTCCGCTGGCGGCCCTTCTGACCGCCGCCGTCGCGATTTCCATGGCGCTCACACCCCTTGCCATGATCCTCTATGAACGGGCCGCTGACGCCCTCGATGCCGCTATTCCGGATGTGACCCCGGAAACCGGAGATTTCGACGAGGGCGAGCCTGACATCATCATCGCGGGCTTCGGGCGCTTTGGGCAAATCACGGGCCGCCTGCTGACCGCCAACGGCTTTCGCTCCACGGTTCTGGACAGCGATATCGAGCAGATCGACCTGCTGCGCCGCTTCGGTCGCCGGGTGCATTATGGTGACGCGACGCGGATGGATCTGCTGCGGGCCGCCGGGATCGAGCGGGCCCGCATGCTGATCGTGGCGCTCGACGACCGCGAAAAAACCGTCGAACTGGTCGAGACCGCCCGCAAGGCCTTCCCTGATCTGGTCATCCTGGCCCGAGCCTGGGATCGGCGGCATGCCTATGACCTTCTGGCCAATGGGGCGGATGCGGTCGAGCGGGAAACCTTTGAGTCCGCGCTGTCCCTGGGCGAGACGGCCTTGCGCAAGCTGGGCTTCCGGGCCCATCGCGCCCATCGCGCCGCCTCCTTCTTCCGCCGTCACGACCGGCGCACTTTCGAAGAGCTGCGGCCGATGTGGGGCCAGGAGGAGGCCTATATTCTGGCCTCGCGCGATGCCGCAAAGACCATGGACCGGCTGCTTGCCGCCGACCTGTCGCGCATGCGTCCAGGCGATTCCGGGGGCTCCTGGGATACGGCCAGCCTGGAACAGGAGTTGCGTGAACGGGCAGAGCGGGAGGGGGCCGATTAGTCCAGGCCCTCCCCCTGTCGGGGAAGGGCCTGCGAAGCCTGACTCTACTGCGTCACCGGCCGCAGGATGATCTCGACCCGGCGATTCTGGCTGCGACCGGCCGCTGTGGCGTTGTCGGCGACGGGCTGGCTTTCGCCCAGTCCGGCCACGAAGACCCGACCGCCCAGAACCTGGCCCGTACCGACCAGATAGGCGGCGACCGCACTGGCGCGCCGCTCTGACAGGGTCTGGTTATAGGCGTCCGGCCCGCTGGAGTCGGCGTGACCGACGACGTCGATGGTGGTCTGGGGATAGGCGTTCAGGGTGCGCGCGACATCGTCCAGAACCCGCGTAAACTGGGGCTGCACGTCCGATTGGTCGACGGCAAAGGTCACGTCGCTGGGCATGACCAGAATGATCTGGTCGCCGTTGCGGCGGATCATCACGCCTGAGCCCTCAAGGCTGCGGCGGAAATCGGCCTGCTGCCGGTCCATGTAGTTGCCCACCGCGCCGCCCGCCAGGGCCCCGATGCCGGCACCGATCAGAGCATTTTTCCGGCCCTGTTCTCCCGAATTGGTGTTGGTCAGATAGCCCAGGACGGCCCCGACGCCGGCTCCGGTCAGGGCGGCCGTCCCGGTATTGTTGCGTACCGGCATGCCGGTATAGGGGTCGGTGGTGGTGCAGGCCGCCAGGGTGGTGGCGGCTGCCAGCAGGGTCGCAAGGGCGGTCTTCTTCATCGTCATCATGGCCGTGGTGTTCCGTCTTCAGATCCGGCGTGTGTCGTCACGCTTGTACATCGAAGGGGCAAACGCCCACCTCAAGGTCAAGTTCCATCCTTCGACCTGACTGGGCGATGAACGGCCCTTCGCTCACGGCGGTTCCCGGTGTAGTAAGTCGCGACTTACTAGTTTCCGACCGACTTGCTGAAGGCTTGCCCAACGTGTCCACGTCCGCGATCGAACCGGTTTCGTTCACCCTCTACCAAAAAGACTTTGCCGGTTTCGCCCAGGCCCTTGGGGCCTCGTTTGAGCGCTACGGTTTTGCCGTGCTGTCGGACTATGACCTCGATCAGGACCGGATCGACGCGGCGATCTCCGACGCCAAGGCCTTCTTCGCCCTGCCGGTCGACATCAAGAAACAATATGCCGGGATCAAGGGCGGCGCCCGCGGCTACATCCCGTTCGGTGTTGAGACCGCCAAGGGCGCGACCCATCATGACCTCAAGGAATTCTGGCACATGGGCCGCGACCTGCCGCCCGGCCACCGGTTCCGCGCGACCATGGCCGACAACGTCTGGCCGGCCGAAATCCCGGCCTTCAAGCATGACGTCTCCTGGTTCTACAATGCGCTCGACACCATGGGCGGCAAGGTGCTGGAGGCGATTGCCGTCTATCTGAAGCTGGATCGCAGCTTCTTCAAACCCACCATCGAGAACGGCAACAGCGTGCTGCGCCTGCTGCACTATCCGCCGATTCCGGTTGATGCCACGGGCGTCCGGGCCGGGGCTCATGGTGACATCAACACCATCACCCTGCTGATGGGTGCCGAGGAGGGCGGGCTGGAACTGCTCGACCGCAACGGCGAGTGGCTGCCGATCAATCCGCCGCCGGGCTGTATCGTCATCAATATCGGCGACATGCTCGAGCGCCTGACCAATCACGTCCTGCCCTCGACCATCCACCGCGTGCAGAACCCGCCGCCGGAGCGCCGCCACATCCCGCGCTACTCGACCCCGTTCTTCCTGCATTTTGCGTCGGACTATGAGATCAAGACCCTGCCGGGTTGCATCTCGGCCGCAAATCCGGACCGTTATCCGGAGTCGATCACCGCCGATGAATTCCTTCAGCAGCGCCTGCGCGAGATCAAGCTGGCCTGACGGCATCTGGCCGGACTGACCACCCGGATCGCCCCGCTGGCCACCAGCGGGGCGTTTCTATTTCGAGATCCGCAGGTTCTGGATCGATCCGGCGATCGAGTCGAAGACCGCCGAAAGCTGTGCCGCGTCGGTGACGTCATAATACTTGTCGGAGGTCGAGGCGCAGTCCTGCAGGATCACCTTGGAGCGGTCTGAAACGCCCACGCCGATACTGTAGATGATGACGCCCTTGGCCTTGGCGTTGGCGCAGGTCTTTTTCTGGCGGCTGTCCATGGCGTCGCGGCGGTCGGTGCCGCTCGCCCCTGTGCTCAGCGACACATTCGAGGCGTCTCGCAACCGCCCTTGCCAGATATAGCCATAGCCGCTGTAGGTGGAGTCGTTGGGGTTGCCGGTTTCGCCCATGACGTTGTCGCCGTCGGTGAGCAGCACAATCACCTTGCTGACATTCCGGGTGCCATAGGGCACCCCGTCAGCGAAGGGGGCATTGGGCGAGATCATGTGCCAGCCCCAGACCATGCCCATGGCGACATTGGTGTTGCCGGTGGCGACCATCTCGTCGAGCTTGTTCTTGACCGTCGTGGCCCCGGCGCTGGTCCGGACATTGGTCATCCGCAGGACGCTGGCGATACCGCAGCCGTCATTAGGGCCGTAACTGGTGGTGTCCCTGGCCTCGCTGATGACCTTTGACTTGTTGCTGCTCGCATATTTGTCGACCTCGCCCTGACGGGTGAACCAGTCACTCGAGCTCGACTTGTCATCGGTGATCCAATTGTTGTAAATTTCTCCATTTCGCCTGGTGCGAGCGTCCCTATACCTGGATGATGAATAGGGATAGTTTACTGTATTGTCGTCGGGCTCATCGGGCGCAAAATAAGGAATGAACATCGAGGCCGGCACAGAGGCCTGCGGCCGGTCATCATTGGTATCGTAAGGGTGGGGGCGGCTCTCGATACAGCCCGCCCAGCTGGTCCCCGTCTGGGTATGCAGGGTGAAGCGGTTCTGCGAGGTCTCGAAGATGTCAGGCCCGTAAAAGGCCGATGCCGGCATTGTGCCGGTGATCCAGCTCGCCGACGAATAGGCCGAGCCGACATTGACGGTCATCGAGAAGGGCGTCACGGCGATCTTGACCGCGTCGGTTTCCGACGCCCTCGCTGCCGCGGCATAGAGGGTGTCGACCAGGTCCTTGGAGGCATCGATCAGGGCGTCGATCTTCTTGCCACCAGAGCCCAGATCGGAATCCATCGAGCCGGTGTTGTCGAGCACCAGGGCGACTTCGAGTTTGTTGACCGATCGGAGCACCTCCGAGGTCGCCGTGACCGTCGTGTTGCCGCGGGTCCAGAGATTGCTGATGATCGGGGTGACGGTGATCGACGCCGTTCCGATCACCTTGTTGCCTGTTCCGGCGGCGAAGGTCGTGTTTGCCGCCGTCACGGTCAGGCCGAGGCCGGTCATTTCCGCCGCAAAGGCCGCATCGCCGGCGGTATCGAGCGCTGCGTCGGTCGTGGCGGTCGAGCGGGCGGCCATCAGGGTCGCCGCATCCAGGGCGTCCTGAAACTGGCGGCGCTGAACACTGATGCGGTTCATGTCCAGCAGGCCAAAGGCCAGGATGGAGATGGGCAGGATCAGGAAGGCGAACTGCACGGCCACGGCCCCGCGCTGGTCGCGACGCAGGTGCTCGAAAAAGCCAGCCGAAGCGCGTTTCCGGAATTGGAACACTGAGGAAGTCCTGCTGCGAGTTACCCAGATTGGGTTGAACTGGTAAACAGCCGGCAAATTTTGCTGGTGACCTGGAAACTTGGCGGGGGACTCCGCGCGCCCTGGGGTGCCGGACACGGCGCAAGGCACCCTGGAAGGTGCTCCGCCGTCGATCCCCGCCCTGGTCTATTTTGAGATATACAGGTTTCGCAGGGCATCAGCGATGTTCTGGAAAGCTTCCAGAAGCTTGGTAGTGTCTGTAGCGTCGAAATAATGGCTGTCGTCGCTGGCGCAGGCTTTCAGGATATTTTTGATGCCCGTGTCAGTCACATTGAAGGCGACGGTGAAAACCTCGATATTCTTGGCCTTGATGTTGGTGCAGAGCTCGGCCGTATAGGTATTGGCCCCGGTCGCCGGACTGTCAGGATTTGGCGACGGCGAGACGTCATGCCGTCCGTTGCTCGCATTCATCAGCTTGGAGTTTGCACCGTCCGTCATCAGGACCATGGCCTTGCGCGGCTTGCGGTTCAGGCCCGTGGCATCATAGGCGGCGGCGTCGGTCAGGGGCTGGGCCGAGGACAGCATGTTGAACCCCCAGGCCAGGCCGGACGGAATATAGGTATCGCCGGTGGCCGACAGCGCCGTGATCGCAGCCTTGACGGTCGAGACGGTGCTGGTCAGCGGCGTCAGCGGCGTCGCGCAGGTCAGGTTCATGAAGCCGGGATAGACCCGCAGCGGGTCGGTATCAGTGACGTTCTTGGGATAGGCGGGCGACCCGACACAGCCTGAGAACTTGAAGGTGTTGGTGGTCACCTTGTCGGCGGTGCAGGTGGTCACCGGCGTGATCGCCGTCGTGACGCAATTGATGTTGCGGCTGCAGGTCGAGGCATAGGCCACGCCGTCAGTATATTTGGTGCAGGCATAGGTCTGGGTCTGGCAGGTGGTCTTGGTCGAGACCGTCGTGCATTTGCCTGGCGTGGTCGTGGTGGTCGAATAGTCGGCCGGGACGCTGATCCAGCTTTGGTTGCGGTTGGCGATGCCAACATTGACGTACTGGGCAAACGGCACGACGCCGATCTTGACATTGGCGGTGCCGCCGACGGTGAGCTTGTCGACCAGCGAGGTCGCCGCCGTTTTCAGGGTCGTCAGCTTGGTGCCGGACATCGATCCGGTAGTGTCGAGCACCATGACCAGCTCGACCGGTGAATCCTGACCGCGCTTGACCGTGGTCGTGGCGGTCACGGAGACGTCGGCATTGGTCCAGAGATTGGCGATAATCGGCTTGAGGTCGGACTTCACGGTGCCGATGACCGAGTTTTCCGCCCCGCCCTTGAAGGTCGAGTTGGCGGCGGGAACCGTGATGCCCAGACCGGCGATCTCCGAGGCCAGGGCGGCGTCGCCCAGGGTGTCGAGCTCGGCGTCGGTGGTGACATTGGCCCGGGCGGCAATCAGAGTCGCGGCGTCAAGCGCATCCTGCAACTGCCGGCGCTGCATGCCCACCCGGTTCATATCCAGCAGACCAAAGCAGAGCAGGGCGATCGGCAGGGCCAGAAAGGCAAACTGCACGGCGACGGCACCTCTTTCGCTGCCGCGCAGGCGACGGGCGAGGCGCAGCAGGCCAGGGGGCGGCGGCGGCAGGTGGCTGTTTGGACCGCGCATGGCGATAACCCCGACGGATTCACACGGCCCTCTATGGCCCGGGTTTCGTGAACAACCCGCCAACAGGGAGCCGATCGCGACCCGCGTCAGCTTCGACAAGTGCCTCGCCGGGCGCTAAAGAGCGGCCATGCCGTTCACTGCCACCGTCATGACCATGTTCCCCGAGGCCTTCCCCGGCCCGCTCGGCGTCTCGATGATCGGGACGGCCTGGAAGGACGAAGACCTGTGGCGATTGGAAACACTGGACATTCGGGCCTTTTCCAAGGATAAGCGCGGCTTCCTCGACGACACCCCTGCGGGTGGCGGCGCGGGAGCCGTTCTGAAAGCGGACGTTATCGCCGCCGCGCTCGACAGCGTGGAGGTCGGTGGACGGCCGCTTTTGTATATGAGTGCCCGGGGTCGGCCCCTGACCCAGGCGCGCGTACGGCAGTGGAGCGAGGCGCCCGGGATCATCGTCCTGTGCGGCCGTTTCGAGGGGGTGGACCAGCGGGTGCTCGACGCCCGGGGGTTCGAGGAGGTCTCGGTCGGAGACGCGGTCCTTGCCGGTGGCGAGGCGGCGGCGATGGTCGTGATCGAGGCGTGCGTTCGACTTGCCCCGGGGGTTCTGGGGAACATCGAGAGCACGCTGGAAGAAAGCTTCGAGGACGGCCTCCTCGAGCATCCGCAGTACACGCGACCGCGGACGTTCGAAGGACTGGATATCCCCGAGGTGCTGCTGTCGGGCGACCACAAGCGGGTCGCGCAATGGCGGTCCAGTATGCGTGAAGAGACGACACGCGAGCGGCGGCCCGATCTTTGGGAAGCGCATCTCGCCAATCAACAGGCAAAAGGCGGCCCGAAAACGGGTAAGCCCAAAGGAGACTGAAGACATGGCTATCAACATCATCAAGCAACTCGAGCAGGAAGAATCCTCGCGTCTGCTGGCCGCCCGGGCGATCCCGGACTTCCAGCCGGGCGACACCCTGCGCGTCAATGTGAAGATCAAGGAAGGCGAGCGCGAACGCGTTCAGGCCTATGAGGGCGTCTGCATCGCCCGCGCCGGCGCCGGCATCCATGAGAGCTTCACCGTCCGCAAGATCTCGTTCGGCGAAGGCGTGGAGCGTCTGTTCCCGCTGCTGTCGCCGAATATCGAAAGCATCGAAGTCAAGCGTCGCGGCGTTGTCCGTCGCGCCAAGCTCTACTATCTGCGCGACCGTCGCGGTAAGTCGGCCCGTATCGCCGAGCGCCAGACGATCCGTAAGGAAAAGGGCGGCGCTGAATAAGCGGCCTTCTCCGAAGATCGAACGAGGCCCCGGCGGAAACGCCGGGGCCTTTTTCTTTGGTGATTTTCCGGACAGTTGTCGCTCAATCCGGGCGAAATCGCCCTTAAGTGCGTTCACACGTAACTTGACAGTCCGTCCATGCGGGAGGACGCTCATCTCACCCCCGCCGCAAAGCGACGGGCTTCCAGACCGCTCCCTCTCAGGGGGTGGCCCGCTTCAGTCGACGTTCGGCGTCACTGGACAAAAAGCGAAACGAGGGCGCGCCCGTAATGCCTGCGGGACCTGGGCGCGCCCTCTGTGCGGGGCGGCCGCGTCACAGCGCGCAAGAAATTGTCGCCACCACGGTCGAAGGCTGGATTTCGACGCACGATCCGCCCTATATCCCCGCCATGTCCGGCAAAACCCTTTATGACAAGATCTGGGACGCTCACGTCGTCAGCGAGGCTGACGGTGAGGCCATCCTCTATATCGACCTGCACCTGATCCATGAGGTCACCACGCCCCAGGCCTTTGCCGGCCTGCGCGCGGCGGGCCGCAAGGTGCGCCGCCCCGACCGCACCCTGGCCGTGGCCGACCACAATATCCCGACCGAAGGCCAGGCCCTCGGCGTCGATGCCGTGGCCGATGAAGAGGCCAGACTGCAGCTGCAGACGCTGGGCCGCAACGTCAAGGACAACGGCATCGAGTTCTTCCCGATGGGCGACATCCGCAATGGCATCGTCCACGTGGTGGGTCCCGAGCAGGGCCGCACCCAGCCGGGCATGACCATTGTCTGCGGCGACAGCCACACCTCGACCCACGGGGCCTTCGGGGCCCTGGCTCACGGCATCGGAACCTCCGAGGTCGAGCATGTCCTGGCCACCCAGACCCTGCGCCAGAAGAAGGCGAAGAACATGCTGGTCCGGGTCGACGGCCAGCTTGGCCCCGGCGTCACCGGCAAGGACGTGGCCCTGGCCGTGATCGGCGAGATCGGCACGGCCGGCGGCACCGGCTATGTCATCGAGTTCGCCGGCGAGGCCATTTCGGCCCTGTCGATGGAAGGCCGCATGACCCTGTGCAACCTGACCATCGAAGGCGGTGCCAAGGCCGGTCTGATCGCGCCTGACGACAAGACCTTCGCCTATATCCAGGGCAAGCCCTCCGCCCCCAAGGGCGCGGCCTGGGAGATGGCGCTCAGCCACTGGAAGAGCTTCTCCACCGACCCGGACGCCGTCTTCGACCGCACGGTCACGATCGACGGCTCGGCCCTCGTGCCGATGGTCACCTGGGGCACCTCGCCCGAGGACGTGATCCCGGTGACGGGCAATGTGCCGGATCCCGAAAGCTTCGCCACGCCGGACAAGCGCGCCGCCGCCTATCGGGCGCTCGACTATATGGGCCTGACCGCCGGCCAGCCGATCTCCGCGGCCCGCATCGACCGCGTCTTCATCGGCTCCTGCACCAATAGCCGGATCGAGGACATGCGCGCCGCCGCCGCCGTGGTGCAGGAGGCTTTCCTGCACGGCCGCCTGGTTGCTGACCACGTCAAGGCCATGGTCGTGCCGGGCTCGGGCCTGGTGAAGGAACAGGCGGAAGAAGAGGGCCTGGACGCCATCTTCAAGGCCGCAGGCTTTGACTGGCGCGAGCCGGGCTGTTCGATGTGCCTGGCCATGAACCCCGACAAGCTGGCCCCGCAGGAGCGCTGCGCCTCGACCAGTAACCGCAATTTTGAAGGTCGTCAGGGCCGCGCCGGTCGCACCCATCTGGTGTCCCCCGCCATGGCGGCGGCGGCGGCGATTGCGGGCCATCTGGTCGATGTCCGCACCTTTCTGGAGGAGACCGTCTGATGCAGGCCTTTACCCGCCTTGACGGCCGTGCCGTCCCGCTGTCCCTGGCCAATATCGACACCGACCAGATCATCCCCAAGCAGTTCCTGAAAACCGTGGAGCGCGAGGGTCTGGCCAAGGGCCTGTTCTACGACTTCCGCTTTGACGGCGAAGGCAAGGAGATCAGCGACTTCGTCCTCAACCGCCCGGAATACAAGGGTGCCAGCGTGATGATCGCCGGTGACAATTTCGGCTGCGGATCGTCACGAGAGCACGCCCCCTGGGCCCTGATGGATTTCGGGATCATGGCCGTGATCTCGACCAGCTTCGCCGACATCTTCAACAACAACTGCTTCAACAACGGCCTGCTGCCGGTGGTACTGACGCCCGAAGAGATCGCCGTCCTGATGGACGAGGCCAAGGGCGGCAATCACATGGTCAGCATCGACCTGGAGGCTCAAACGGTGGTCTCGCCTTCGGGCAAGAGCTTCAGCTTCCAGATCGATCCGGTGCGCAAGGACAAGATGCTGCGCGGTCTCGACGCCATCGGCGAGACCCTGCTGCACGGCAGCGACATTGACCTCTTTGAGAGCAAGCGGGCGCTGGACCGGCCCTGGCTGGAAGCGTGATTCAACAACAGCTTGGCATCCCGGCCGCAGCGTAGCCGAGAGCCGGGACCCAGGGGCGGCCGCAGCGCGCTGACCTCTGGGTCCCGGGTCGGCTTCGCCGCCCGGGACGACAAGTGTTTGGGACAAAACCCATGACCCTGATCCTCGCCGGTACCGTCCGCATCGCCCCCGAGCGCCTGGCCGAACTTCGCCCGCATCTGCGGGCCCAGGTCGAGGCCACCCGGTCTGAGCCGGGCTGCCTGGACTATGCCCTGACCGAAGACCCGCTCGATCCGGGCCTGATCCGGGTCTATGAGCATTTCACGGACGAAGCCGCCCTGGCGTTCCATCGGGCCAGCCCGCACATGGCGGCCTGGCGCGCCGCCTGCGCGGACCTGGGCACCTTTGACCGCAACCTGTCGTCCTTCGACGTTTCCGACTACCGCAAGATCTGAAGAGAGCCTCCCATGTCCACGCTTCTCCTCCTGCCGGGTGACGGCATCGGTCCCGAGGTCTGCGGCCAGGTGCGTCGCGTCGCGGCGGCCCTCACCCCGGATCTGGTGGTCGAGGAGGCCATCTATGGCGGGGCCAGCTATGACGCCCACGGCACGCCCCTGACCGACGCGGTCCGGGACCGGGCCCTGACCAGCGGAGCGGTGCTGATGGGGGCCGTCGGCGGCCCGAAGTGGAAGGACGCGCCGCGTCACCTGCGCCCGGAAGCCGGCCTGCTGGGTCTGCGCAAGGCGATGGACGTCTATGCCAACCTGCGCCCGGCCTACTGTTTTGAAGCCCTGGCCGGGGCTTCCAGCCTGAAGACCGAACTGGTCTCGGGCCTCGACATCATGTTTGTGCGCGAACTGGTCGGCGGCGTTTATTTCGGCGAGCCGCGGGGCATCGTGGACCTGCCGGACGGCCAGAAGAAGGGCTTCGACACGGCCGTCTATACGACCAGCGAGATCGAGCGGGTCGGTCGGGTGGCTTTCGAACTGGCCCGGGGGCGGACCAACAAGGTCCACTCGGCCGAGAAGTCCAATGTCATGGAGTCGGGCCTGCTGTGGAAGCAGGTCATCACCGATCTGCATGCCCGCGAGTATCCCGACGTCCAGCTGGAGCACATCCTGGCCGACAACTGCGCCATGCAGCTGGTGCGTGCCCCCAAGCAGTTCGACGTCATCGTCACCGACAACCTGTTTGGCGACATCCTGTCGGATGCGGCGGCCATGCTGACCGGCTCGCTGGGCATGCTGCCCTCGGCGGCGCTCGGCGCCGCCGGCAAGCCCGGTCTCTATGAGCCCATCCACGGCTCGGCCCCGGACATCGCCGGCCAGGGCGTGGCCAATCCGCTGGCCGCCATCCTGTCGTTCGAGATGGCCCTGCGCTGGTCCCTAGGCCGGGCCCAGGCCGCCGATGTACTGCTGGCCGCCGTCAAGGCGGCGCTGGACGCCGGGGCCCGGACGCGCGACCTCGGCGGTTCGCTGTCGACGGTTGAGATGGGCGACGCGGTACTCAAGGCGCTCTGATTTAGATCCTCCCCCAGAGGGGGGAAGCATCTATCGCTTCAACCTCTTCCCCAACCCCTGCACTACGCCCTAGGCTCTTCCCAACGATAAGAGGGAGCGCCGCGCATGTTACCGGGCCTGATGCAGACCACGCCGCTGATGATCAGTGGCATTCTGACCTATGCTCAGCAGGCCCATGGCACACGCGAGATCGTCTCCAAGCTGATCGACGAGCCGATCTGGCGCTACGATTATGCGGGCCTGGCCCGGCGCTCGGCCCAACTCGCCCATGCGCTGCGGCGGCTGGGCGTCCAGCCCGGTGACCGGGTCACCTCCCTGGCCTGGAACACCCACCGGCATCTGGAGCTGTTCTATGCCGTGCCCGGTCTCGGCGCGGTGCTGCACACGGCCAATCCCCGCCTGTTCGACGAGCAGATCATCTACACGATCAATCACGCCGAAAGCGGTGTGCTGTTCTTCGACCGCAATTTCGCGGCCCTGGTCGAACGGATCGCCCCGCACCTGACCACGGTGAAGACCTTCGTCATGCTGTCCGACGAAGAGCGCACGATCCCCGGAACGGTCGGCGCGATCAGCTATGAGAGCCTGATCGCCGGCGAGGCCCAGGCCATCGACTGGCCCAGCTTCGACGAAAATGCCGGGGCCTTCCTCTGCTACACCTCGGGCACCACGGGCGACCCCAAGGGGGTGCTCTACTCGCATCGCGCCGTGGTGCTGCACGCCATGGCAGGGGGCCTCAACAGCGCCTTTGGCTTCACCGCCTTCGACGTGGTGATGCCGTGCTCCAGCCTCTATCACGCCACCGCCTGGGGCCTGCCGTTCAGCGCCCCGATCTGCGGGACCAAGCTCGTCCTGCCAGCCGACAAGATGGACGGGGCCTCGCTGCATGCCCTGATCGAGGGGGAGGGCGTCACCTTCACCGGCGGCGTGCCGACCATCTGGACCATGTACCTGACCTGGCTGGAACAGACCGGCCGGCGGCCGGACAGTCTGAAGCGCGTGGTGATCGGCGGCAGCGCGGTGCCGCGTGCCATGGCCGAGGCCTTCAAGCGGCTCTACGGCGTCAGCGTCCTGCAGATCTGGGGCATGACCGAGACCTGTCCCATCGGGGTGGTCGCCACCCCGACCCCGTCCCTGGCGGTTCTGGGTGAAGAGGCCATGGACGAGGCCATCTGGACCCGCCAGGGCCGGCTGCAGTTCGGCATCGAGCTGAAGGTCGAGGCCGAGGACGGCAGCGACGCCCCGCGCGACGGCGAAAGCTCCGGCGCGCTCAAGGTGCGCGGGCCCTGGGTGGTGAAGCGCTATTTCCGCCAGGAGGCCGACGCGGCCGAGGCCGACGGCTGGTTCGATACCGGCGACATCGCCACCCTCGATGGTCACGGCTTCATGCGCATCACCGACCGCCAGAAGGACGTCATCAAGTCCGGCGGCGAGTGGATCAGCTCGATCGATCTGGAGAATGTCGCGGTCGGCTGTCCGGGCGTGAAGATCGCCGCCGTGATCGGGGTGCCGCATCCCAAGTGGGAAGAGCGGCCGCTTCTGGTCATCGAGCCGCATGACGGCGTCCAGGTCTCCAAGGCCGAGGTGCTCGATTACCTGACCCCGCGCATCGTCAAGTGGTGGACGCCGGATGACGTGGTGTTCGCTGCCGTGCCCCTGACCGCGACCGGCAAGATCGACAAGAAGGTCCTGCGGACAGCGTGGCGCGAGCATCTGCTCGGCCAGACCCCCGCCGGTTCTTGACGAACGGCGGTTTTCCAAGCCTGATCGCCTCGGCTGGACAGTGAGGGGGCACGCCATGCGAAAGGTCTTGTTGGCCTTGGGCCTGAGTGCGGCTGTGGCCTTGCCGGCCGTGGCGCAGCAGGTGCCGACCGCCCCGGTCCAGCCCGTTACGGATGTCTATTTCGGTGAAACCGTCGTCGACGGCTATCGCTGGATGGAGGCCCGCCCGCCCGAGTTCGACGCCTGGATGAAGGCTCAGGACGCAGTCACCCGCAGCGAGATCGCCGCCCTGCCCGGGCGCAAGGCCCTGGGGGACGAGATCGCCGCGATCAGCGCTGCGGCGGTCGTGCCGTCGCGGCCCGTGCAGCGTGGCGACCAGCTCTATTTCCAGAAGCGCCCGTCCGGCGCGTCGGTGAATCGGCTCTATGTCCGCAACATTGCCGGGGGACCGATCCGCGAGCTGATCGCTCCCGACAGGCTGTCGGACGAGGGCGGTGCGGCCAGCCTGCAGGCCGTCTCGCCGTCGCCGGACAACCGCTACCTGGCCTATACCATTGGCCGGGGCGGCTCTGAGGATGCGGTCCTTCACGTGATGGAGATCGCCACCGGCAAGGTCCTTGCCGAGGCCATCGACGGGACCCGGTTCGCCCTGCCGGAGTGGGCACCTGACAGTAAGAGCTTTTACTATTCGCGTCTGAAGGCCCCAGGGCCCGGCGACGATCCGGAGGACCGCTTCAAGGACCAGGCCCTCTGGCGGCATGTGGTCGGCGAGGATCCTGCCCGCGACCAGCTGGTATTCGAGGCCAGCCGCCCGGACAGTACACTCGGCCGTGACGGCGGGCCGTTGCTCTACTGGCCGGCCCGATCGAACTGGGTGTTCGCCTTCATCTTCGATGGTGTCTCGCCCTATGGTCTGGCCTGGGTGTCGCCAGCCACTGCGGTTGCGGCCGGCAAGCCGGTCTGGAGAAAAATCGCCGCGGCTGAGGACCGGCTGATGCTGGTGGGCCTGGGCGGTGATCAGGCTGCCCTTCCTGTCGTTCGCGGAGACCGGGCCTGGGTCGCGACGACCCTGAATGCGCCGCTGGGCCGGTTTGTCGACCTCGATCTCAAGGCCCCGGACTTTGCCCGGGCCTCTGAAATCGCCTCCGGAACCGGCGGGGCCCTTGTCGCGGCCACGCCGGCGACGGACGGGCTCTATGTCGTCCGGGCCGAGGGCGGAGCCTATGATGTTCAGCGCCTGGGCTGGGATCGCAGCCTGACACGCCTTGCGACGCCGTTCCCGGCCAGCATCGGCTTCAGCACCAGCGATCCGGACCGGTCCGGAGTGGTCATGGGCCTGGAGTCCTGGGCCCGGCCGTCGGAACTCTTCCAGTTCGCGGGCAATGGCCCGGCGCGCAGCCTGGCCCTCGCCGAGCCCATGCCGGTCGACCTGTCCGACATCGTCATCGAGCGGATCGAGGGGCGAGCCGCCGACGGGACCCGCATCCCGGTCGACATCATGCGCCTGAAGTCTCTGAAGCTGGACGGTCGGTCTCCGACCATGCTGGAGGGCTATGGGGCCTATGGCGTTTCCAGCGATCCGATCTTCTCGGCCCGCCTGATCCCGTTCGTGAAGCGCGGCGGGATCTACGCCTCGGCCGTGGTCCGGGGCGGCGGCGAATATGGCGAGGCCTGGCACCTGGCCGGCAAGGAGGCCAGCAAGCCCAACACCTGGCGCGACTTCATTGCCGCCGCCGAGGCCCTGATCGACAAGGGCTATACCTCGAAAGACCGCCTGGCCGGATCGGGCACCAGCGCCGGCGGCATCCTGATCGGCCGGGCCGTCACCGAACGTCCGGACCTGTTTGCCGCCGCCTTCATGGGCGTACCGATGACCGACATGCTCCGTTTCGAGACCACGCCCGGCGGTCCGGCCAATGTCGCCGAGTTCGGCTCCATCGCCACGCCGGAGGGCTATCGCGCCCTCAAGGTCATGAGCCCGCTGGTCCATGTCGCCGACGGGGTGCGCTATCCGCCGATCCTGATCACCGCCGGCATGAACGATGGCCGGGTGCCGGCCTGGGTTCCGGCCAAGATGGCGGCGCGGCTGCAGGCCGCCAGCACCGGCGGTCCCGTGCGCCTGCGGGTCGATTTCGACGCCGGCCACGGCATCGGCTCGACCAAGGGCCAGCGCGATGCCCAGGCCGCGGACATCCAGGCCTTCCTGCTACAGGCCCTGGGCGAACCGGATTTCCAGCCGCTACGGCCTTAGGGCGTGGGGGAAAAATTGCCGCACCCGGCCTGTTCTATCAGGGCTCGCAGAAACCCTTGCCTTGCCTCGAGCGCTTTGGGGGCGTAACGGGTCGCCATCTTCCAGGGTCGGAAGACAATCGAATTGGAGACCGCTATGGGTTACCGGGTCGCCGTGGTCGGCGCCACGGGCAATGTTGGCCGTGAGATGTTCAACATCCTCGAGGAGGTGAAATTCCCCGTCGAGAAAATGCACGCCATCGCCTCTCGTAAATCCATCGGCGTCGAGGTCTCGTTCGGCAACCAGATCCTGCGCTGCGAGGACCTGGAGCAGTTTGACTTCTCCAAGGTCGACATCGTGCTGATGAGCGCCGGCGGGTCGATCTCCAAGGCCTGGGGCGAGAAGATCGGCGCGGCCGGTCCGATCGTGATCGACAATTCCAGCCACTTCCGGATGGATCCGGACGTGCCGCTGGTGGTGCCGGAGGTGAACCCCGATGCGGTGGATCACCTGCCCAAGAACATCATTGCCAATCCCAACTGCTCGACCGCCCAGCTGGTCGTGGTCCTGAGCGCCCTGCACAAGGAAGCCAAGATCAGGCGCGTCGTCGTCTCGACCTACCAGTCGGTTTCGGGGGCGGGCAAGGAAGGCATGGACGAGCTCTGGGACCAGACCAAGGGCGTGTTCGTGCTGGGCGCGCCGCCGCCCAAGAAGTTCACCAAGCAGATCGCCTTCAATGTCATCCCCCACATCGACGTCTTCATGGACGACGGCTTCACCAAGGAAGAGTGGAAGATGACCGTCGAGACCCACAAGATCCTCGATCCGGCCATCAAGCTGGTCGCTACCTGCGTGCGCGTGCCGGTCATGGTGGGTCACTCGGAGTCGGTGAACATCGAGTTCGAGACTGCCCTGGACGAAGATGATGTCCGCGAAATCCTGCGCGATACCGACGGCGTCGTGGTCGTCGACAAGCGCGAGGACGGTGGCTACATGACGCCGAAGGAAAGCGCCGGCGAGTTCCCGGTCTATGTCTCGCGCATCCGCAATGACCCGACCGTCGAGCACGGCGTGGCCCTGTGGTGCGTGGCCGACAACCTGCGCAAGGGCGCGGCTCTGAATGCTGTGCAGATCGCCCAGCTTCTGCACGAAAAGGGTCTGATCAAGCAGAAGCTCCCGGCCTAGGATATCGCCCGCTACAATCGGGTGGAAGTTTCAGGGGCTCCCGGGGCAAACCGCTCCGGGAGCCCTTCTCATCTTGGACTTAAGGACGACGCCATGTCGGCGGACTTGAACCCGCGCCCGGAAGAAGCCCGGACCGCCCTCATCGCCGCCCTGGGTTGCTACCTGCTGTGGGGCTTCCTGCCGCTCTATTTCCATCTGCTGGCCAGCCTGGGTGTCGGCTCATGGGAAATGATCGCCCATCGCACCCTGTGGTCCGCGCCCTGGGCCTTCCTGGCGGTTTTGCTGGCCCGGCAGGCCGGCCAGGTGGCGTCGGTGCTGCGCCAGCCGCGCACCCTGGCGATTCTGGCCTGCTCGACAGCGGCCATCTTCATCAACTGGTCGATCTATGTGTTCGCGGTGAACGCAGGGCAGGTGATCGAGGCCAGCCTGGGTTATTACATCAATCCCCTGATGAACATGGCCGCCGGGGCCCTGCTGTTCCGCGAACGGATCAGCCGTGAGGGGGCGATCGCCATCGGCCTGGCCGTGATCGGCGTCGCGATCCAGACGGCGGCCCTCGGCCATTTGCCGGTGATCTCATTGGGTCTGGCCCTGAGTTTCTGCGCCTACGCCATCCTGCGCAAACAGGTGAAGGCCGACGCCCAGACGGGCCTTTTCATTGAGTGTGCCTATCTGGCGGTGCCGGGGCTGATCTATGTCCTGCACCTGCAGTCGACGGGAGCCGGCCATTTCGCCGGCGGGGCCAGTGTGACGACCCTGCTACTGCTGGCCGGTCCGGCTACCGTGGTGCCCCTGGCGCTCTTTGCCTGGTCGGCGCGCCGCATGCCGCTCAGCGCCATGGGCTTTCTGCAGTTCCTGGCTCCCAGCATCCAGTTTCTGGTCGGGATCGCCCTGGGGGAGGCCCTCACACCCTTGCGGGCCCTGTCCTTCCTGTTCATCTGGTTAGGTGTCGCCGTGTTCGCTTACGGGGCCTGGAAGCGGACAAGGGCTGTGGCCAAGGCCTAGGCTCCTATTGCCCCTGATGGCGTCATCAGGGGCGTGCGACCTGGGCTCTAGATCGAGGCGTAGGCCGCCTCGATCAGACGGACGGCGCGGGGATCGCCGATCAGGGCGCTGCCCTGCTTGTTCATCACATAGGCCCCGGACACCCCGCGTGCCGGATCGGCGAAGGCGCAGGAGCCGCCCCAGCCGGAATGTCCGAAGGTCTCGGGATTGGGGCCGTAGAAGAAGTTCGGCGTATTGCGCATGAAACCTGCGCCCCAGCTGATCACGAACGGCAGGACCAGGTCCTGGCCGACGATGCGCTCGGCGGTGGCGGCGCGAATGCCGGCCGGGGTGATCGGGGAGCGCCCGTCGAGCGTGCCGCCACAGGCCAGGGCCCCCATCAGTCGGGCCAGGGCCGGGGCGGTGGCATGGCCGTTGGCCGAGGGGATCTCGACCCGGCGCCAGTCGGCCGTGCCGCGTCCGCCCGGGGCGGCCCACGGTGTCAGGAAGGCGGCCTTCACCGCGTCATTGATCTCACCGAACCTGGGCAGGGCCGAGGGCCGCATCAGCTCGGCGCAGCGGTCGTGCTCGCTGTCGGGCAGGCCGATCCACAGGTCGAGGCCCAGCGGCTCGCAGAGGTCTTCGCGCAGGGCCGTACCCATTGTGCGGCCATCGACCCGGCGGAAGATCTCCCCGGCCAGATAGCCATAGGTCACCGGGTGATAGCCGCTGGCCGAGCCGACCGGAAACAGCGGGGCCATGGCCGCCAGCTTGGCGCAGGTGGCCTCCCAGTCGAACCAGATGGCCGGATCGGTCTCGTCGGGGAAGCCTGACAGGCCGGCCTGATGCGACAGGGCCTGCTCGACCGTGATGGCGGCCTTGCCGTTCTGGGCGAACTCGGGCCAGACGTCGGCGACGGGCTGGTCATAGGCCAGGCGGCCCTCGTCCACGAGGCGGGCGACCATCAGGGCGGCGACCGCCTTGGTGGTCGAGAACAGGGCCGTCAGGGTGTCGGGGCCGAACGGCTTCGTACGCTGGCGGTCGGCAAAGCCGCCCATCAGATCGACAACGATCTCGCCGTCGATCGCGAAGGCAAAGCGGGCCCCGAGTTCGCCGCCGTCTGCGAAATTGGCCTCGAAGGTCTCGCGGACCCGGGCGAACCGGTCGGGACAGGTTCCGGAAATCTCGACGGTCATCAGGGGATTCTCTAGGCGAGGCGCTCGATGCGCACCGTGGGCGAGGTCTGCTTGATCCGTGCGCCCATGCCGACGATCGGCAATTCCGGAGCGTTCCAGATATTGGCGGCCGTCACCGTCTCGGCCACTCCGCCGACGGCGCGTGCCAGACCATAGGACAGGGTCTGGCCCTCGAGGATGGAGGCCGCATAGAGGGCGGTCAGAAGGTCGCCGGTTCCGCTGGGCGAGCGATCCATCTTGGCGTGGGCGGCCAGCCAGGCCTCCTTGCGGTCGGCCAGGACGACGCCGATCTCGGCCCCTCTTTGTACGGAGGAGACCAGGGTCGGCTTGCCGAGCAGGCGCGCGGCGCGCATGGCCGACTGCGGATCTCGCGCGTCGGCACCGGTCAGCTTCTGCAGTTCCCAGGCGTTGCAGGCCACGACATCAGCCCGCGGGATCAGTTCGGCGGCGATCGCTTCGGCGACTTCGGGGAGGACATAAAGGCCCTTGCCGGCATCACCCATGGTGGGGTCGACGACAATCGCCGGCTTGCGGCTGGCGGCTCCGTCACGGGGCGCTTCGCGCACGGCGTCTATGGCCCGGGCGGCCGCTCTCACCTGGGCGGCGCTGGCGAAATAGCCGGTGATGACAATGTCGGTCAGGCCGAACAGGCCATTGGCCTCCATGCCGTCGAGCATGCCTTCCAGCACCTCGATCGGCACCGGCGCGCCACCGGGCACACCCCAGCCGGGGTGCCGGCCGAACAGGACGGTCGGGACGACCATCGAGTCGATACGGAACTGCACCAGAGCGGTGGCCTGGGCCGAAGCCCCGACCCGGCTGCCGGCGACATGGCTGGAGATGATCAAGGCAAGCGGCATGGCAAGCGGCTTAGCGGACGATGGCGGCCTTGAACAGGGTGACGTGCTGTCAAAACAAAGGGCCCGCTGCGGTGCAGCGGGCCCTCGTTCGATTTTAGGCGAAAAGCGACCTAGTAGCGGTAGTGATCCGGCTTGAACGGGCCGTTTTCCGGGACGCCGATATAGTCAGCCTGATCCTTGCGCAGGGTCGAGAGCTTGGCGCCCAGCTTCTCCAGGTGGAGGAAGGCGACCTTCTCGTCCAGGTGCTTGGGCAGAGTGTAGACCTGGTTCTCGTACGAGGCCTTGTTGGTCCACAGTTCGATCTGGGCCAGGGTCTGGTTGGTGAAGCTGGCGCTCATCACGAACGAGGGGTGACCCGTCGCGTTGCCCAAGTTCACCAGACGGCCTTCGGACAGCACGATCAGCTTCTTGCCGTCCGGGAATTCCACGTGGTGGACCTGCGGCTTGATCTCGTCCCACTTGTAGTTGCGCAGGGCGGCGATCTGAATCTCGCTGTCGAAGTGGCCGATATTGCAGACGATGGCGTTGTTTTTCATCGCCCGCATGTCGTCCAGGGTGATGACGTCCTTGTTGCCGGTGGCGGTCACGAAGATGTCGGCCTTGCCGGCGACGTCCTGCAGGGTCTGGACCTCGTAACCTTCCATCGCCGCCTGCAGGGCGCAGATCGGATCGATTTCGGTGACGATCACGCGGGCGCCGCCCTGACGCAGCGAGGCGGCCGAGCCCTTGCCCACGTCGCCATAGCCGCAGACCACGGCGACCTTGCCCGAGAGCATGACGTCGGTGCCGCGACGGATGGCGTCGACCAGGCTTTCGCGGCAGCCATAGAGGTTGTCGAACTTGGACTTGGTGACGCTGTCATTGACGTTGATGGCCGGGAACGGCAGGTCGCCCTTGGCCGCCATCTGGTACAGGCGGTGGACGCCCGTGGTGGTCTCTTCCGACACGCCGGTGATGGCTTCGCGGATCGCGGTATAGAAGCCCGGCTTCTCGACCAGGTACTTCTTCATCACCGCATAGAGGGCTTCTTCTTCCTCGTTCTGCGGGTTGTTGAGGATCGAGGGATCCTTCTCGGCCTTGGGGCCCAGCACGCAGAGCAGGGTGGCGTCGCCGCCGTCGTCGAGGATCAGGTTCGGATAGCCGCCGTCGTGCCACTCGAAGATCTTGTGGGCATATTCCCAGTACTCGACCAGGTTCTCGCCCTTGAAGGCGAACACCGGCACGCCCGAGGCAGCGATGGCGGCCGCGGCGTGGTCCTGGGTCGAGAAGATGTTGCAAGACGCCCAGCGGACTTCAGCGCCGAGGGCGGTGAGGGTCTCGATCAGGACGGCAGTCTGAATGGTCATGTGCAGGCTGCCGGCGATGCGGGCACCCTTCAGAACCTGAGCCGGGCCATACTCGGCGCGGGTGGCCATCAGACCGGGCATCTCGGTCTCGGCGATGGCGATTTCCTTGCGGCCGTAATCGGCGAGCGAGATGTCCTTGACGATATAGTCGGCCACGGTCGGCTCCTGCGGTCGGTGAATGTCTTGCCGGCCTTATACAGCGCGCGACCCTTCTGGGCAATTAACGCATAAAGATATCTTTATATGCAGCGCAATCACCAGAACGGCCTGGCTTCAACAAAGGCTTTTCGGGCCTTGCAGGCGTCGCGCAGCAAGGCGGCCTCATCAGCGCCGTCCGCCAGGCTGGCGGCGGCCAGCTGGGCTTCGGTATCGCCACTGGCCGAAGCTACGCCTTCGACCAGGCCGCTGCGGACATGCAGGTCGTTGAGGCGGCCCAGGGCGTCCTGAAGGGCCTTTGCAGCCTCGATGAACCGGTCCGCCCGTTTGGGATGCTCCGGGAACAGGGTCGACAGGTCGGCTGCGGCGTAGCGGAGAACCTTGCCCTTCAGGCGCAGGCGGTGCCGGGCCTCGGCGTTCATGCGGTGAAGGTGCTTGCTCTTTTTGACGAGACCCATGCGCAGATGGTCGAGCAGAGCCGCAGCAAAGTCTGTGGCGGCCTGGTCGCGGTCGCTGGCCAGGTCCGGTGTGGCGGTCCAGGCTCCGGCCTCAAGCCAGGCGGCGGTCTCCAGCATCAGGGCGCGAGCGCGCGGGCTGACGAGGGCAGCCTCCATGCGCAGATAGGCCTTGGCCTGGGCCGCCAGCAGGGCCCGGCCGAGGGCTGTCGCGCCATTGGCCTGGAGGTCCTGGCTAGCGGGCTGCCAGACCTCGGTAATGAAAACATCCAGTTCCCGGGCCAGATCCAGCTCGCCCGACAGCCATTTGAGTTCGGCGTCAATCGCCTTGGCGTCAGGTCCTGCAGATAAGGGCCTGAAGGCCTTGAGCAGGGCCCGCATACGTCGCGCGGCCACCCTAAGCTGATGAACCCCTTCGGGGCTCGGCCGCTCCCGCAGGGCTTCGACATTGCCGCAGAGTTGGGCCAGGGCCGCGCGTCCTACCGCCTGCAAGGCCTGAGCGGTGGTGAAGTCAGGGCTCAAGACCGCCGGTGACCGACTCAAGGTCGTTGCGGGTTTGTCCGGCAAGGCCAGATCGTAGCCACGCTCGGCCTTGCTGACCAAGGACAGACGCAACGAAACCCGCCCCGCCAATTCCCGCGCCAAGTCAAACAGGGCGTCCGGCGTACCGGCCTTGAGCTCAAGTTCAAGTTCGCAGACCTGGGCGCGCCGCGTTTGGCCAATCAGTTCGCCCCGGTCCACGACGGCCTCGATCAAGGTTTCGCCGCGCCGGATCATGCGCACCTTGCGCTCGACCTGGGTGGTGAAGACCGGACTCAGAGGCTGGTCCTTGACCACGCCGGCGGCCGGTGTGGTCGCTAGGGCTGTGCTGTCCGGCCCCGGGCCGACGATAGAGGTTTCCCACTCGCCGCGGGAAAAAACGCCCCCGGCCGAGGCCGATTTCAGGGTCTGTTTGCGACCGCCTTCGCCGTCGCGAACCCGGAGGCCAAAACCCGCTTTGCGCAGGGCGTGATCGGCCGTGTCGAAATAGGTGGCGGTCAGCTGGCGAACGTGGCTTTCGCCGTCCAGCAGCGCCAGGATGTCTTCGGCCGCTTCGGGTGCGATCAGGAATTTCAGCTCGATTTCTCGATCCATGTTCCTCAGTTCCAACCCTGCCGGACGCCAGGCGCGCCGATCAGCACCAAAGGCCTATGACGGAGCGGCGGCGACTTGCCAAGCCGTCAGACCCGGTTCAAACGTGCGCGCCATGACGCAAATCCCTACCGCACAACCCCGTCACGATTGGACCTTGCCGCAGGTCGAGGCTCTTTTCGACCTGCCCTTTATGGAGCTGGTGTACCAAGCCGCAAACGTTCACCGCGCCTGGTTTGATCCCAGCGAAGTTCAGCTCTCGCAGCTTTTGTCGGTCAAGACCGGCGGCTGTGCCGAAAACTGCGGCTATTGCAGCCAGTCGGCTCACTTCAAGACGGGTCTGAAGGCCGAGAAGCTGATGGAGGCCGATGATGTCATCGCCAGGGCCCGTGCGGCGCGGGACGGTGGTGCCCAGCGCTTCTGCATGGGCGCGGCCTGGCGCGAGCTGAAGGACCGCGATCTGCCGAAACTGGCGGCCATGATCGGTGGCGTAAAGGCCCTGGGGCTGGAGACCTGCGCCACCCTTGGCATGCTGACCGCCGATCAAGCCCGCGACCTGAAGGCAGCGGGTCTCGACTACTACAACCACAACCTCGACACCGGTCCCGAGTACTATGCGGACGTCGTGACCACCCGCACCTATCAGGACCGTCTGGATACCCTGGCTCATGTGCGCGATGCGGGCATGAGCACCTGTTGCGGCGGCATTGTCGGCATGGGCGAGACGCGCCGTGACCGGGCCAGCCTGCTGCATCAACTGGCCACCCTGCCCAGCCATCCCGACAGCCTGCCGATCAATGGTCTGGTGCCGGTCAGCGGTACCCCTCTGGGCGACAAGGTCCTGAAGGCGGGCCAGATCGACTCTCTCGAGTTTGTTCGCACCATTGCCGTGGCGCGCCTGGTCTGTCCCAAGGCGATGGTGCGGCTTTCGGCCGGCCGCGACAGCATGAGCCGGGACCTGCAGGCCCTTTGCTTCCTCGCCGGTGCCAATTCGATCTTCGTCGGGGGCAAGTTGCTCACCACGCCTCTGCCGGGTCAGGATGAGGACAGCGCCCTGTTCCAGGACTTGAACCTGAGGCCGATGGGCGTGCACCCCACCCCGGAGTCGGTGGCCGCGGAATAGGGTTTTCCGCCACGTCCCTGGCCGAAGTCGGGGCCGCTTGGCCGCGCTCGCCGAGTGATGCAGCTCGTCGGCGTTCGAGCATAGGCTCTGAAGGGCCGGGCCTAGTAGGGCAGGTTATCCGCCGGGGGCGAGGTCGATTCCGGGACCTCGGCGCTGGGGCCGTCCGGGGTGGCTGACGGGTCGATCAGTTCGCCGATCGGGTCTTCGCCAACGATCGGCGGCGGTTCGATGACACCGCCCGGGATCGGGGTGGACTTCAGGCGCGGCAGGGCAGCGGTCATGAAGTTGCGCCAGATCTCGGCCGGTGCACCGCCACCGGTGACCCTTTTCATCGGTGTGTTGTCGTCCTTGCCGGTCCAGACTGCCGTGACGAAGCCGCCGCTGTAACCGACGAACCAGGCATCGCGGTAGTCGCTGGTCGTTCCGGTCTTGCCGGCGATGTCATAGCCGGCGACCTTTGCACGCGTGCCCGTGCCCGAGATCACCACCTGGCGCATCATCTGGTTCATGTACTGCAGGGCCGGCGAGCCGATCACCGCCGGGCGGGCGGTCTTCTCGACACCGTGGTCGTAAAGCACCTTGCCGCTGGCGGTCCGGATACGCTCGATGCCGTAGCCCTTGGCCAGGAAGCCGCCGTTGGAGAAGGGGGCATAGGCCTGGGACATTTCCAGAGGGCTGACCTCGACGGCCCCCAGGGCCATGGAGGGATCGAGCTGGATCTTGCTGGCTATGCCCAGCCGCCGGGCCGTTGAGGCCACATTGCTGGTGCCGACCTCATTGGCCAGGCGGGCCGCAACGGTATTGATCGACTGTGCCAGCGCCGTCTGCAGGGTAATCGGACCCAGATACTTGTTGGTGTAGTTCTTGGGTTCCCAGTCGCCGATCTTCACCGGCTCATCGGCCACGGTGAGATTGGGCGTGCGGCCCTGCTCCATGGCCGTCAGATAGACAAACGGCTTGAAGGCGCTACCGGCCTGACGACGGGCGGTGGTGGCACGGTCAAACTGGGTTTCGCCATAGTCAGCACCGCCGACATAGGCACGGATGCGGCCCTCGCCGTCGATGGCGACCAGGGCAGCCTGCTCGACCCCCTGTTTGATATGGCCGTCGACCCCCAGCTTGACCGAACGCTCGGCAGCCACCTGGATCGGCAGGTCGAGGGTCGTCTCAACGACCAGGTCCTCGGTCGGCTCCCCAACGAGGGACCGCACCTGGGCGTCGACATAGTCGGTGAAATACTGGGCACGCTGATTGGCCAGGGTGGCTGAAACCCGCACCGGTTCGCTGATCGCCGCTTCCATTTCGGCGGCGGTGATGGCCTTGATCCGGACCATCTCGTCCAGAACGATGGTGGCGCGGCGGGCCGCACGCTCGCTGGCCGAGACCGGCGAATAGCGGGTCGGGGCCTTCATCAGCCCCGCCAGCAGGGCGGACTCGCCAATGGTCAACTGCGCGGCCGGCTTGTTGAAATAGCGCTGCGATGCCGCCTCGATGCCATAGGCACCGGCCCCGAAATAGACCCGGTTCATGTAGAGGGCGAGGATCTGCTTCTTGGAGAACTTCAGCTCCAGCCAGATGGCCAGGATCAGCTCCTGTCCCTTGCGGCGATAGTTCTGGGCCGGGCTCAGAAACAGGTTTTTCGCCAGCTGCTGGGTAATGGTCGAACCGCCACGCTGCGGCCCGTCATGGGTCAGGTTCCAGGCCATCGATCGGATGATGCCCCAGGGGTTGAACCCGAAGTGATGGTAGAACTGGCGGTCCTCGATCGCGACGAAGGCGGCGGGCACATATTTCGGCAGGGCGTCGATATCGACCGGCGGCGCATACTGGCTGCCGCGAACGGCCAGCAGGGCCCCCGAGCGATCCAGGTAGTTGATCGAGGGCTGGCGCTTGACGTCATAAAGCTTGGACGTGTCGGGCAGGTCGCTGGCGAACACGGCAAAGAAGGCAACGATGAAGATCAGGCCCCAGATGCCGAGCACAGCACTCCAGTAGAGAGCCGCCTGCAGCGGGGTGCGTTGCGGCTTCGCCGGCCTGTTCCCGCCGAAGGTACCGTTGGCCATGTCGTCTCTATCCCTGGGTGCGTCGAAGGGCGCGCGCCAGCGTCCCGTTTAGCCGAAGCCCACAAAACGCGCGACAAGATTGACGAGAGGTGAACGCCGGGTGCGGTGCCGCATTCCAATCCTGCCTAGGCCATGGCCCATAGTGGGGTATGGCCCGCGCAAGCGAGCACCGGCGAGGAATGGCTTGGCGCTGACCATCCCCGCTGTCACAAGTCCGCCGTGCCTTCGATTGTTGATTCCTCCCCCCTCGATACAGCGCGCGACGTGCTGCGCCGCACCTTCGGCCATGCCGATTTCCGGGGCCTGCAGTCGGGCGTGATCGGCGAGCTGTTGGCTGGGCGCAGCGCCATGGCCGTGCTGCCGACCGGCGGGGGCAAGAGCCTCTGCTACCAGATCCCGGCCCTGATTCGCCCGGGCCTGGGTCTTGTCGTTTCGCCGCTGATTGCCCTGATGGCCGACCAGGTCGCGGGCCTGCAGCAGGCCGGCGTTGCGGCCGAGCGGCTCGACTCCAACACCCTGCCGGACGAGCGACAGGCGATCTGGCGACGGATCGAGGAGGGCCGGCTGGACCTGCTCTACCTGTCGCCGGAAGGTCTGATGCAGCCGTCGATGCTGGACCGACTGTCGAGACTCAACCTGGCCCTGGTCGCCGTCGACGAGGCCCACTGCGTCAGCCAGTGGGGCCACGACTTCCGGCCCGAATACCGGATGCTGGGGCGCATCGCCGAAGTCTTCCCCGCGGTTCCGCGCCTGGCGGTCACCGCCACGGCCGATGCCCGGACCCGCGATGACATCCGTGCCGAACTGCGCCTGGAGGGCGCGGCCGAATTTGTCGACAGCTTTGCCCGTCCCGAGCTGGCCCTCAGTGCCGAGCGCAAGCGCGGCAAGGGGCACGACCGGGTCGTTGAGCTTGTGCTGGAGCGTCCGGGCCGGGCCGGGGTGGTCTATGCCGGTAGCCGGGATTCCACCGAGAAACTGGCCGAAAAGCTGATCGCCGAGGGCGTTCCGGCGCTCGCCTATCACGCCGGGCTCGACAAGGGCGTGAGGGCCCGCCGGTTGGAAGAGTTCCTGGAGGCCGACGCTGCCGTGATGGTGGCGACCATCGCCTTCGGCATGGGGGTCGACAAGCCCGACGTCCGCTTCGTGATTCATGCCGATCCCCCGGCCGCCATCGAGGCCTATTGGCAGGAAATCGGCCGGGCCGGGCGCGATGGCCAGCCGGCCGAAGGCATTACGCTCTATGGCTCAGCCGACATGGCCTGGGCCAGCAAGCGGATCGAGGCCCGCGAGGCCCCCGATGAGGTCCGGCAGGTCCAGAGCCGCAAGCTGCGCCAGTTCTATGCCATGCTCGAGGGGCTCACCTGCCGGGCGGCCGCCGTCCGTCGCTATTTCGGCGAGGAGGGCGTGGCCCGCTGCGGGGTCTGCGACATCTGTACCTCGCCGCCGAAGGGCGTCGATGCCAGCGAGGCCGCCCAGAAGGCCCTGTCGGCGGCCCATCGTCTGGGCGGACGTTTCGGGCGTGGCCGGCTGATCGATCACCTGCTGGGCAAGACCAAGGACGTCACGCCGCAGGAGGCCCAGATGTCGACCTTCGGCATCGGCCGCGAGTTCAGCCCCGCCACCTGGCGCGACCTGCTCGACACCCTGGTCTTCGAGGGCCTGCTGCGCGAGGATCCCAATGATGGCCGGCCCCTGATCGGCCTGGGCGAGGTCGAGGGCGTCAAGGCGGTCTATCGCGGCGAGCGCAAGGTCAGCCTGCGCCAGCAGGTCGAGGCGTCCGATCCGGGCACGCGCTCCGGTGCGCCGCGCAAGCGCCGCGAGGGCAAGGCCCTGACCGTGCCGCTCGAGAACCAGGCCCTGTTCGAGGCCCTCCGGTCCTGGCGCAAGGAACAGGCCCAGGCCCAGCATGTGCCGCCCTATGTGATCTTCCACGATGCCACCCTGGCCGAGATCGCCGCTGCCCGGCCCTCAAGTCTTCCCGCCCTGGCCAAGGCCGGCGGGGTGGGGCAGGGCAAGCTGGACCGTTATGGCGAGGCCGTGCTGAAGGTGGTTCGCGACAATTAGAGCTGGTCGGCCTTGACGCCACTGGCCCGCATGGCGCCCAGCCGCGCAAAGCCCAGGGTCAGGGCCTTGCGCCGGGCCGGGGCCAGGGGCGCGACCGGTGCCTCGCGGACCACGGCACCGCCGAAGCCATCGGCGACGATCAGGCCCGGTTCCTCCGGCAGGACGCCTTCCGGGAAATGCGGCGCGACCGCGAAATAGAAGGCGTCGCAATAGGGCCCATAGTCCGGCCATTTACGATCGATGCGGAAGTCCTCGAGGCTGGACTTCACCTCGACGATCAGCAGGTCGCCCTTGGGGCCCAGGGCCATCAGGTCGGCGCGCCGGCCATTGGGCAGGGTCACCTCGGCCAGGGGTGCATAGCCCAGCGACACCAGGAACCGCGCCGTCCCGCGGGTGACCGCATCGGTGGTTTCGGGCCGCGAGGGCCGCAGGTCGATCACGACGTCCATGTCGTGATCCTGTTCCAGCTTTGTTCGCAGATCAAGCCCGGGCGCCAGAGCGTCTTCCGATAGGTGTGAAACGGTTATCGGATCGAAAAACGCTCTAAACTTCTGATTCAGAGCCCTTTTCGTCCGACCCTGATGACGCCATCAGGTCGGAAAGGGCTCTAGGGAGCGGGCTGCTTCGTCGGCCGCAGCATCGTCACGTCATAGCCGAGCGCCTTGGCCCGGGCGGTGAGGGCCTCACGTTCAAGGTCGGTCGGCGGCTGGCGGGTCAGGAGCCAGAGATACTGGCCAGAGCCCTCGCCGACGATGCTCCAGCTGTAGTCCTCGGCGTGGTCCATGACCCAGTAGTCGCCCCAGAACGGACCGAAGAACGACACCTTGAGCTTGGCATTGCTGGCCGTATCGACGACCCTGGCCTTGCCCTCGGCGGTCCTGACCGGCCCGTCGACCGCGCCGTCGCGGCAAGTGTTCAGAACCCGGATCAGACCGTCGGGCCGCTTTGAATATTCGGCGGTGACGCCTTCGCAGCCCTTCTGGAACCGCATGTCATAGCGGGCGACCTCGTACCACTTGCCCAGATAGCGATCGAGCACGACGGCCTTGGCCGGCTGGGGCGGGCGGGGATTGCCGACGGGCCCTCCGACGCAGGCGCCGAGAGACAGGAGAAGCGGAAGGGCGATCAGGGCGGCGCGCATGGCGACTCCGGTTGGGGCAGGGCGGACCCGCGACGGTCTGGAACGCCCCCGCAGATGAGGACGCCCCGCCTGAAACGCAACGCGCCCCGCCGCAGTGCCGGCGAGGCGCGTCCAGATCCGGTTGTGTCCGTCGCCTATTCGGCGGCGATACTGACGGCGGTGACCGGCCGGTCCTTGAAGTTGATGGCCTGCAGGTGGCGGATGCCTTCCTCGGCGATGTCGTCGCCGACCATCCGGTCTCCCTCACCCTTCAGTTCGTCGATGTCGACATACATGGCGTAGAAGGCCTTGGTGCGGTCGGTGATGATGCCGGCATTGAGCAGGGTCTTGACCAGCACGCGGAAGATGTTGGTCTGCTCCTTCATGTTCTCACGACGGACATCGTCGGTCATGATCTTCCCGTATTCCTCGACCACCTTGTTGGGATCCAGGCCAAATTCGGCATAGAGATCCAGCTGCTGGTGCGGTGAGACGAGGTTGAACAGCAGGGTCTGGAAGCAGTGCGCCGCCCAGTCCTCGATGATCGCATGCTCTTCAGGCGACAGCTTGGGCACGGTGCGGTCCGCCCAGATCTTGCCGAACTTGTGGTGGAAGGCCTCGTCGGTCATCACCAGCTGCAGCATCTTCTTACCCACCGGGTCATTGATGTGCATGTAGAAGGTGGCGAAGGCCCCCATGGCCAGACCCTCGACCAGCATCTGCATGCCGATGATCTTCTTGTAGACCTCGGGCGCGCCGATGATCTCGACCAGCAGGGTCTTCAGGGCCGGGCCGCACTCGACCGGCCGGCCCCAGCGGGCCTTGATATATTTGGCGAAGGCCGTGACGTGGCGGGCCTCTTCGCGGGTCTGGTTGGCGGCATATTCCTGCGCGCCCTGATCCTTGAGCACGTGGCAAAGCGAGGCCGAGAGGTTCAGCGCCCCCTGTTCGCCATGCAGGATCGACGAGAAGCTGCGCAGGACCGACTGGTTGATGAAGCGGATGCGCGTCTTGGGATCGCTGAGGTGGTTGGAGACGTAGTCGGTCGACAGGGCGATGACCATTTCTTCGGGAACCAGGGCCTGGTTCTCCATGTCGAAGGGCTCGTCAAAATCGATATAGGCCTTGTCGAGCGGATCCCAGAAATGGTCATGGGTCGCCGAAATGATCTTGTCGAAGGCGGTGGAGCGGTTGTTGTAACGGTCCAGCTCCAGCATCGCTACGAAGTCGTCCGGCGCCACGGCGTCGTACATGGCGTCCTTGGTGATGTTCTTGTCGGTCATGGGAGCTCCTCCGGTGGCCAGGGTCGGGGCGGGTCTTGCGCCGGCTCCCAACGATCTAAACACTGTCAACTCAATCTCGATCAGGGGTCAAATTAAAAGTGACGGGCGCGTCAGGTTCGCTTGGGAGGTGACATGGTCCAGCCGCTGAACATCTTCATCCTCACCGGCGCCGGCATATCCGCCGAGAGCGGCCTGAAGACCTTTCGTGATTCCGACGGTCTGTGGACCCAGAACGATCTGGCCCAGCTGGCGACGCCGGAGGGCTTTGCCCGCGACCCGGCCCGGGTGCGCGACTTTTACTCCGCGCGCCGCAAGATCCTCGAGATCGCCGCCCCCAACCTTGCCCATATCGCCCTGGCGCGGCTGGAGAGGGAGATGACCGCCCTGGGCGGCTGGGTCTTTCTCTGCACCCAGAATGTCGATGACCTGCACGAAAAGGCCGGCAGCCGCCGGGTCATCCACATGCATGGCGAGCTGACCCGCACCCGCTGCACCCAGTGCTCGGGCGACTGGAGCGACCGGAAACCGCTGACCGCTGACCAGGTCTGTCCGGAATGCGGGACGATCGGCGCGACCCGGCCGCATGTCGTGTGGTTTGGCGAACTGCCGATGCACATGGCCCAGATCAACCAGGCCCTGGAAGAGGCCGACCTGTTCGTCGCCATCGGCACCTCCGGCTCGGTCTATCCCGCCGCCGGCTTCGTGGCCGAGGCCCGGGCCCTGGGCATCCCGACCTGCGAGATCAATGTCGCCCGCTCGGACAATGCCCACGCCTTCGACCGGCGGATCTATGGTCCGGCTACGGAAAAGGTCAGCCAGTGGGTGGGTGAGGTGCTGGGGGATTGAGGCGGGTCCTTGTTTTCAGGGGTGCCACTCGCCCCCTCCTGACCGCTACGCGGTCGTCCTCCCCCGGAGGGGGAAGATGGGTTCGCGCCTTTCATCTTCCCCCTGCGGGGGAAGACGGCTGCGCAGCAGCCCGTAGGGGGCAAGTCTGGCGGAGACAGCTTCTCGACCCCGCGCTTGCGCTGCGAGGGTGATGGAAAGGGTCGCGGAGCGTCCGGACGACGTCCGGATGAGAGATAGAGATTACCGTTTCGACGAAGCCGTGCGCTCCGCGTCACCGTTTTCCGTCAGCCTCCCGCCAGGTGGCCCTGTTGAGGCCTTACCGGGACCCGGATCCCGCCGTTTCCAGCGCGCTCCGGCGGTCGAAGAGGACGGGCTTACAGCCAGACACGCCCTTTTGCCTTCAACCACGCCGACGGCGGGCGGGTCTGGCCAGCAACCAGATCCCCGGACGCGCTTCAGTATCCCCCTGAAGCCCAGCCCCGCTCGATCACCCCCCGCCGCCGCAACGGTCGCTGGCCCTGCGCCCTTTCCTCGCGACGAGGTGGGTCAAGAATACGGGAGGTTTCAGCGCGTCGGACGGGCGCGGTGGTTGTTTTTGCAGGGTGTTGAATGGGCTGAGCTTTTCCCTGCAAGCCCCGGGGATTGATTGTTCTCTATCCCCGTACTTGCCCCCTACGGATCGCTTCGCGATCGTCTTCCCCCGAAGGGGGAAGATGAAGGGCGACGATCTCATCTTCCCCCCGCAGGGGGGAGGACGACCGCGTAGCGGTCAGGAGGGGGCCAGCGGCGGTGGCCGGTCGCTCACCAGCCTCACCGCCAGTCCGGAAAGCTCAGACCCCGCCGCTGAAGGCGACCCGCACGCGGTTCGAAACGCCTTCCAGGTCGTCGGCATAGGCGAAGCCCAGGGCCAGGACGGCGACGATGGCACCCCAGATCGCCGCGTGGCGCAGATGCTGGGCGAGCTGCAGCCGGTCGCGAAAGCTGAACAGGCCGGAGCTGACCAGCACTAGCAGGCCCAGGCTGTAGATCACCGAACTCCAGTCCTCGGGCGTGCGCACGGCTTCGGGGAAGGCGCGGGTCATGGCGATAACAATGCCGATGATGGCGGCGATGAAGATCAGCCAGAGGACAGGGCGGTCACGCTCCTCCTCGGGCTCCGGGGGATCTTCTGGCGCTTGGGCCTGGTCCGGTTTCGGCATGGGGACTTGCTCTCTGTCTGGTGGAGCCTGGCGCGTCAGGGGCAACACAATCGGAAATCAGAACCCCTGTGCAACCGTCTGTCGGCGCAGCCGCGGGGTTTCAGTCGTCTCGGTGACCCTCAAGGCGGGCCAGCACATCCGGCCGCGATCGGGCCAGCTCGACCAGCCGCTCGATCAGGGCGTCCTGGGTTTCCAGGGCCAGGCCATCGCGCAGGCGGGCCAGGCGGGCCTGGGCCTTCTGCAGGCCGGCCGCGTCCAGGCCATTGACGGCGGCCGCGACCCCGACCTGGTGCTTGCAGGCCCCAAACTTCTCGAAGGCCGGGCAGGTACAGGTACCCTCGGCGGGCGACCTGAGTTCGACGACATAGAGCGCGCCGCCCTGAACATGGGCGGTGACGATCTCGTCCTCGACGGCGATCAGGGCGACCGAGCCGTCCTGGGCCAGGTAAAGGCCGTTGGCGAACGCTCCCTCGCTCATCCGGTCGCGCAGGATCTCAAGGTCGAAGCGGGGCGGGCTCATCAGGCGTCATCCTCGATGCGGTGGATGTCGTCGTCGGACAGGCCGAAATGGTGGCCGATCTCGTGGACCAGAACGTGGCGGATCAGGTCGTCGAGGGCGACGTCGCCGCGTTCGCACCATTCGTCGAGGATCGGCCGGCGATAGAGGAAGACCATCGAGGGCTGGACACCGGAGTCCAGCACCGAGCGGCGCGACAGATCGACCCCCTGATAGAGGCCGGTCAGCTCGAACGGATCCTGAATGCCGAGACTGTCGAGCACCTCTTCGGTGGCGAAATCCTCGATCCGGATCCCGACCTCGGCCGACAGGGCGGCGAACGGCTCGGGCAGGGCTGCCAGGGCGGCCTCGGCCAGGGCGGCGAATTGATCCAGCGAGGGCGCGAGGCGAGCGGTCCAGTCCATGGCTCTGACATAGGGTGATTGGCCGGTTTCGCCAGCCTCTGAAGGGATCCCGTCAATCGGGACCTGCGACAGCCGTGCCGGTCGCGCTCTGGTCACGGCCCGACTAATCTGTGATTCTGATTCGCAGTCCCGTCTCCGCGGGCTGACGGGGGCTTTAGCGACCGGCCTGATGACTTCGCATGAATTAATCCTCGCGGCGGCGGCCGGCGCGGTCTGTCTCGCCATTTGTGCGACGCTTTGGGCCCTGGCCCAGCGCCGCCGGTTCGAGGCCAGGCTCGCCCTGTTGCAGGGCCGACTGTCCAGCCTCGAGACCGGAGCCCTGGCGGCCCAGGCCTCGGCGGAAGCCTTCGACAGCGCCCTGATCTCGGTCGAGGACGGCCGCGCCGCCCTGATTGCCGGGGAGGACAGCCTGTCCGCCTGCGCCGCCGTCCTGGCCTGTGAGCCCGAGGCCCCGGCCGTGGTGGCGGCCCTGATCCTGGCCGATCCCGACCATGCCCTGCGGCTGCGCGGCCTGTTCGAGCGCGGCGAGCCCTGTGCCTTCGAGGCCCGCGGTACCGGCGGTTCGGTCCTGGTCGAGGGCCGGGCGGCGGGTGCCCTGGCCTGGCTGCGTCTGGCCGCCGGGGTGGCGGACGAGGCCGGCCTGCCCTCGGCGGCCCGTTTTGCCGCCTTTGTCGACGGCCTGGTCGAGCCGGCCTGGATCTCGAGCGCTGATGGCGCGCCGGTCTGGGGCAATGCCGCCTATCTGCGCGCCGTCGAGGCCCCGTCGGCAGCGACCGCCGCCCTGGCCGGCAAGACCTTCGACCGCGCCGCCGATGCCCTGGCCGCCGAGGCGGCCAGCTCGGGCGAGCGCCGCGAGGCCCTGCGCTGGGTCAATGTCGACGGTCGACGCCGGGCCTTCCGCGTCGCCGCCAAGTCGCTCGACGGCGGCGGGGTGGGGGTGTTCTGCAGCGACGTGACCGAGATCGAGGATGTCCGCGACGCCCTGCGCAAGCATGTCGAGGCCCATGACGAAACCCTGAACCACATTGCCGACGCCGTGGCGATCTTCAGCCAGACCCGGCGACTGGCCTTCCACAATACAGCCTTTGCCGAACTCTGGGGCCTGGAGCCGGCCTGGCTGGCGGACCGTCCGACCCATGGCGAGATCCTCGATCGCCTGCGTCAGCGTCGCCGCCTGCCCGAGACCATCGACTATGCCCGCTGGAAGGCCGACGAACTGGCCCACTACGAGGATCTCGGGCCCCAGGCCGACGACCTCTGGGGCCTGCCCGATGGCCGGACCCTGAAACTGGTGCGCCAGCCCCATCCGCTGGGCGGCATGCTGCTGCTCTATTCCGACATCACCGGCGAGCTGAAGCTCAAGGCCCAGTACAATGCCCTGATCCAGGTGCAGCAGGCGACGCTCGACAAGCTGAACGACGCCGTGGCCGTGTTCGGGTCGGACGGCCGGCTGCGCCTGCACAATGACGCCTTCGAGAGCTTCTGGAATGTCAGCGCCCAGGCCCTGGAGGCGGCGGTCGATTTCGAGGGGGTGGTCGATCTCTGCGTGCCCCGCCTGCACGACCTGTCCTTCTGGCGCGAGCTGAAGGGCCGGGTGGCCGATCCCGATCCGCAGATGCGCGCGCCCACCTCGGGCGAGGTGCGGACCTCGGACGGCCGCATCGTGCTCTATCAGTCGCGTCCCCTGCCGGACGGCGCGACCCTGATCGGCTTTACTGACGTCACCGACACCCGCGACCTGCAAAGCGCGCTCGCTGACCGCTCCGCGGCCTTGGCCGAGGCCGAACGCCTGAAGCGCGACTTCGTCGGCAATGTGTCCTACGAGCTGCGGACCCCGCTGACGACGATCATCGGCTATTCGGAGCTGCTCGAGCGGGCGGATGGCTTGCATGAGCGGGGCCGCAACCATGTGGCCGCCGTCCGCGCCGCCGCGACCCAGCTGGCCCGCTCGATCGACGACGTGCTGGACATGGCCCAGATCGATGCCGGGGAAATGGCCCTCGAGATCCAGGACATCCGGGTCATGGACCTGCTGGTCGAGGCCCGCGAGCGCGCCACCAAGGACGCCACCCTCGGCGGGGTCACCCTGAACATTGCCTGCGACGAGGATGTCGGCCTGATCCGCGGTGACCTGAAGCGTCTGTCCCAGACCCTGGACCATCTGGTCGAGAACGCCCTGCGCCAGACCCCGCCGGACGGCATTGTCACCCTCTCGGCCCGCCGGGCCCTGGGCGAGGTGCGGCTGGACGTCAAGGATACCGGCCGCGGCGTGCCGTTCCATGTCCAGGCCCACATCTTCGACCGCTTCGTCGGGCGCGATCGCGGCGGCCCGGGCCTGGGCCTGGCCCTGGTCAAGGCCCTGGTCGAGCTGCACGGCGGCTGGGTGGCGCTGGAGAGCGAGCCGGGCACCGGCTCGACCTTCACCTGTCACCTGCCCGAGACCCAGCAGCCGGGTGCCATGCAGCCGGAACTGTCCTTCTAGACGAGGTCACCCCATGCCACTCGCCGCTGACATCGCCGCCGGCCTCGTCCTGGTGATCCACGTCTATATTGTGCTGCTGGAGACCGTGCTGTTCGACAGCCGCGGCAAGCGGGCGTTCGGCCTGACCGACGAGGCGGCCGCCGTGCTCAAGCCGGCCCTGTCGAACCAGGGCTGCTACAACGGCTTCCTGGTCGCGGCCCTGGCCATCGGCCTCTTCTATCCCGACCCGGTGACCGCCTCGGCCTTCAAGACCTTTGGTCTGGTCTGTGTGACCATTGCCGGGGTCTGGGGCGCCCTGACGGTGAAGAAGTCGATCCTCTTCATCCAGACGGTGCCGGCGGTCGTGGCCCTGGTCCTAGGCTATCTGGCCTGAGGGGCAGGCCTCAAGCCCAGTCCAACATTAAGCACCGTCATTCCCGCCCTTGTGGCGGGAACCCCTGTTTCTGCCGACCCGTGAAGCGTCAGCGAAGTGCGCGCGCACTTCGCCCCTCCCGCACCTGCGGCGGACAGAGGGGTTCCCGCCACAAGGGCGGGAATGACGGGAGAAAGAAGAGGGGCGGCCGTCGATACCGCTTACCGCTCACCCTTCGGCTTCGGCGGCAGGCCAGTGACCGGATCGCGGGGCAGGGGGCGGAAGTCCTCGGCCACGAACAGGTCCATGCGCCGCACATGCTTGCGATCGAGGCGGACGCGGACGATCTCCAGGCCTGAGGTGCGGCCGAAATCCTGCTCGATCTCGGGCCGGTAGTCGCCCTCGAGGCTGGCGATCAGGGCGCGGCGGCCGAACGCGGGGTTCAGCGGGGCCTCGGTCTCGGCCTGGTTCTGCGGCCGGGCCTCATGCACCCACATTTTCAGGGGCGGGGCCCCGGGGACCCGGAAATAGTCACGGCCATAATAGGCGGTGACATTGAACAGGAAGCGGTCGTCCATGGCGATGCTGGTCAGGCCGCCGGCGGCCTGTTCCTCGCGGGCCCGGGCGATGATGGCCTTGGCGCCCTGTTCCCAGCCGCGCACCCGCTTGAAGCTGTTGGCTGCGCCCAGGCTGTCGGCGAGCCGCGGATTGACCATGCAGGCCATGAAGAGGGCGCAGAAGCCGGCCTGCAGGACCAGGGCGGCGACCAGCCAGCGGCGGGCGTTCCAGCGCAGCAGCCAGGCCGCCGCCAGCACCGAACCGGCCAGATAGGCGACTCCTGCCCAGTTGGCATTGGCGCGCGACACGAAGGCCTGGGCCGTCACGGTCAGCAGGGGCGGCGCGGCCAGGCACAGGAGCAGCAGGTCGGCGGGCTGCAGCCTGCGCTTGACGCCCAGCCAGATCGCTCCGCCGGTCAGGACCGCGAACGGCACCGGACCGAAGACGGCAAACTGCGAGACCAGGAATTCAATCAGCTCACGGATGTTAAACAGCTGGGCCGCGTTCCAGTTGGCATTGGACGCCGTGTGCTCGAGCGTCGCGAACCGGTGGGACAGGTTCCAGGCGAGATTGGGCGCGAAGACCACGGCCAGGGCAGCGAGGGCGGCCAGGGCCATCGGCCAGGTCCAGACCTTGCGGGCCCCGGGCGAGGTGGCCAGATGCAGGGCCAGGCCGACCAGGACATAGATGGCGGCATATTTCGACAGGAAGGCCAGGCCGAGGGCCGCGCCGAGCGCTGCCGCGACCGCCAGTCGCCGCCGGCCCTCCAGGGCGGGCAGGCTGACATAGGCCCAGATCGTCAGGGACAGGAACAGCAGCAGGGGGGCGTCGGTGGTGATCACGCCCGAGGACAGCTGGATCGCAGGCATCAGGGCATAGAGGGCCGCCGCCACCAGGCCGGTCCAGCCGCCATAGAGCCGGTCGGCGATGCGGCTGATGACCAGGGCGGTGCCGGCGTGCAGGAACAGGGCCGAGATCCGCACCCAGGCCTCGGAGTCCCCGCCGATGGCGGTTGTGGCCCAGATCAGCCAGGCGATCATCGGCGGCTTGGAGAAATAGCCGAAATCCAGGCTGCGCGACCACAGCCAGTACTGGGCCTCATCCGGATAGAGCTCGAAGGGCGTGGCGAACAGGGCGGCCAGCCGCAGGATCGTCAGCACGCCCACCAAGCAGAGGGTTAGCCGCCAGGCCCGGGCGCTGTCCGATGGGGTCATGACGTCAGGCACCACGCTGCGATCTCCGGCACAAGTAAGAAAACCCTGACCAAATGTGTTGCAATGGCGCCGATGGCGGACGGTTTCTCGTCACCCGTTGCGATTCCGTCACCAAACCTTCGAAAAGCGAGTCTAAGGAAGCCGCTAACATGGGGCGTGATGTTTCTCTTGTGTGTCGAGAGCGCGCCAGAATCAGGGGATTGCAATGATTTCGATGAAAAGGCTCGCCGGTGGGGCAGCCCTTACCGTGCTCGCGCTCGCTGCGTCCAGCGCGGTCTATGCTCAGGAAACGACGGCCGCTGTTCGCGGTTCGGTGACGGGTGATGGCGGCGTGCCGGTGGCCGGCGCCACGGTCTCGATCCTGCACACGCCGTCGGGCACGCGCTCGACCACGGTTTCCAGCGCCAACGGCACCTATGACGCCCGCGGCCTGCGCGTCGGCGGTCCCTACGAAATCACCGTCCAGGCCGCCGGCCTGGAAGGCAAGAAGGTCACGGACATCTATCTGTCCCTGGCCGACACCCAGCGCGTCGACATCGACCTGGGCTCCACGGCTGTTGAAGCCGTCCTGGTCACCGCTGCGGCCTCGGGCAACAGCGAAGCCGGTCCCAAGACCGTCCTGAACCGCGACTCGATCGAAGCCGTTGTCTCGATCAACCGCGACGTCCGCGATCTGGCCCGCCGCGACATCCTGGTCTCGCAGAACGTCCGTGGCGACGGCGGCATCTCGATCGCCGGCTCGAACCCGCGCACCAACCGCATCACCATTGACGGCGTCGCCGCCCAGGACCCCTACGGTCTGGAAACCGGCGGTCTCCCCACCGCCCGCGGCCCGATCTCGCTGGACGCCGTTGAGCAGTTCAGCATCGCCGCCGTCCCGACCGACGTCGAGAACGGCTCGTTCACGGGCGGTGCCCTGAACATCGTCCTGCGTTCGGGTGGCAACGACTTCCACGGCAGCGCCTTCATCAACTATCTGAACGAAGGCCTGATCGGTCGTAACATCGGCAGCCTGCGCGTCACGCCGCTGATCAGCCAGAAGAACTACGGCGGCTTCCTGTCGGGCCCGATCTGGAAGGACAAGCTGTTCTTCGCCGGCTCGTACGAAAAGTACCAAACCCTTGACGTCACCGGCACCGGTCCGGCCGGCGCGGGCTTCGCGAACTCGTTCGCCAACGGCCTGACCCAGGCCACGATCGATCAGGTCGTCGGCATCTACAACAGCAACTACAGCAGCAAGTTCGCGCCCGGCTCGATCCTGCGCTCGACCCCGGTCACGGACGAAAAGTACTCGGCCAAGATCGACTGGAACATCAACGACCAGCACCGCGCCAGCCTCAGCTATCGCCGCGCCGAGTCGGTGTTCACCACGCGAACCGACCTGGGCACCACCACGGCCGCCCTCGACTCGCACTGGTACGATGCGACCTATCTCGACGAAGGCACCACCCTCGAGATCAACTCGGACTGGACCGACCGTCTGTCGACGACCGTCCGCGCCACCTATCGTGACTGGGTCAAGGGCCAGATGCCCAAGAGCGGTCAGAACTATTCGGACGTGACCATCTGTGCGGCTCCGAACGCTGACACCGCCCCGACCAACTCGACGATCACCAGCTGCGCCAGCGGCTTCTCGTCGGTTCGCTTTGGACCCGACCTGAACCGCCATGCCAACCAGCTGGACATCCAGGAAGCCGTGTTCCAGGGCACCGCGACCTATTCGTTCGGCGACCATGTCTTCAAGGCCGGCTACCAGGGCTCGAAGAAGGAAGTGTTCAACGTGTTCGTGCCGAACTCGCGCGGCACCTACTATTTCGACTCGATCGCCGATTTCGCCGCCGGCCGCGCCAGCTCGCTGACCTACAATAACTCGGTCACCGGCCAGGCCATCGATGCCGCCGCCGACTTCAAGTACTGGCAGCACTCGCTCTACGCGCAGGACGCCATCGACGTCACCGACGACATCAAGGTCACGGCGGGCTTCCGCTTCGACTGGATCGACATGAAGGACGTTCCGACCACGAACCCCAACTTCACGGCGCGTAACGGCTTTACCAACACCAAGACCCTGGACGGCCTGAGCATCCTGATGCCGCGCGTCTCGGCGACCTGGCGCGTGACCGACACCCTGAAGCTGAACGCTGGCCTTGGCCTGTTCTCGGGCGGCCAGCCGGAAGTGCTGTTCGCCACGCCGTTCTACAACAACGGCTATGAGATCGCCGGCACCACCATCCGTCGCTGCATCACCGCTGCGTCGAACTGCACCGGGGCCAACGGCTATCTGGAAGCCTCGACCTCGGCTGCCGTCACCCCGGGCTTCAACGCCGCTGTCGGCAGCGCCGCCCTGGACAACCTGAATGCCTTCTCGGGCTTCGGCTATCAGATCCCGGCGATTGTGAAGTCGTTCCAGGAAGGCAAGCTTGCCGGTACCCCGGGCATCAACCCGAACAACGAAGTCATCGCCCTGAACCCGGCCTTCCAACTGCCGGCCGAATGGAAGCTGTACTTCGGCGGTAACTGGGAAGTGTATGACGGCTGGAACCTCGACGTTCAGTACGTTGCGACCCAGGCCCAGGACGCTGTGACCTTCATGGACACCCGCGCCCAGCCGCTGGTGATCAACGGCCAGCGCGCCCTGACCCCGGACGGTCGTCCGCGCTATGACGGTCTGACCCTGTCGGCCGCCGCGCGCGCCGCCCAGGGCGTGTCGTCGATCAACCCGGGCGACAACCGCGACCTGATCACCAACAATATCGACAAGGGTCAGGCCTTCACCTTCGGCGTCGGCCTGTCCAAGTCCTTCGACTTCGGTCTGGACCTGGGCCTCGGCTATGCCCGTCAGAATATCGACGAGTCCAATGCCGGCCTGCGCTTCGGCACCACCGCCGGCTCGCTGTACAACAGCGTTCCGGCCGGCCTGGATCCGGCCCGCGACGCCTATGGCACCGCCCTGGAAGAGATCAAGGACCGCTACAAGCTGGAAGCCGGCTACCGGAAGAAGTTCTTCGGCGACAACGAGACCCGCATCTCGCTGTTTGCTGAGCGTACCTCGGGTCGCCCCTTCGGCTTCACCATGGCCGACGCCGCTTCGGGCCGCAGCCAGGTGTTCGGTGTGAACCGCGCCGCCCAGCTGCTGTTCGTGCCGGACATCAAGGCCGACACCAACACCGCTGACCTGCAGATCGGCAACGTCTTCTTCATCGACGCCGCCAACCGCGACCGGTTCATCGGTTATGTGAACCAGTTCGGCCTCAAGCCGGGCATCCTTGAGAAGTATTCGAACACCAACAAGGACATCAACCGCGTCGACCTGCAGCTGAGCCAGGAACTGCCGACCCTGATCGACGGCCACAAGCTGAAGGTCCAGTTCGACATCCGCAACCTGCTGAACCTGATCGATCGCGACTGGGGCAAGGTCGAGGAATACGGCGATGCCACCACCCTGGCTCGCGCAGCCTGCGTGAGCGCGACGGGCACCGCCCTGGCCGCCACCGCGACCGCCACCTGCCCGGCCTATGTCTACTCGCTGGTTCCGACCTCGATCACGAAGACCCGTGGCGATGTCAAAAACTCGCTGTGGACCATGCAGATCTCGCTGCGTTACGAGTTCTAACGAACCCGTCACCGCGACGAACAGGAAGGGCGGCCCCGCAACGGGCCGCCCTTTTTGTTTTGTCGCAGGGATTTGCTAGAACCCCCGCTTGACCCCCGGCCCGTCAGGGGCCATCTGCGCCACCCCTAGTCACCCAGGCCTTCGACACATGACCCCGACTGTTCCCGCCGAATGGGCACCGCACCGCGCGATGTGGGTGGGCTTTCCCAGCCATGCCGAGGTCTGGAAGGACGACCTGGCTGTCGCCCAGCAGGAAGTGGCCGATCTGGCCCGTGCCCTGGCCGGCCCCGGCGGAGAGCGCGTGCGGCTGATGGTGGCGGGCGACGAGGCCGAGGCCGCCGCTCGCGCCCTGCTGTCCGATACCGCCGTCGAAATCGTGCGCGGCGTGTTTGGCGACATCTGGCTGCGCGATACGGGCCCGATCTTCATCGAGACCGCCGAAGGGCCGGTCGCTGCCGGCTTCGAATTCAACGGCTGGGGCGGCAAGTATGAAATGGAGGGCGACGAGATCGTCGCCGAGCAGATCGCGGCCGCCTCCGGCACCCCCCTGACCCGCAACGGCTTTGTGCTCGAAGGCGGCTCGCTGGACCACGACGGTCTGGGCACCGTGCTCAGCACCCGCCAGTGCCTGCTCAACGAGAACCGCAACGGCGATTTCGACGAGGCCAAGGCCTTTGCAGCCCTGTCGAAGGCCCTGGGCGTCAAGAAGGTGCTGTGGCTGGGCGATGGTCTGCTGAACGACCACACGGACGGCCATATCGACAACCTGGCACGCTTCGTCGCCCCGGGCGTCGTGGCCTGTCCGATGGCCTTCGGGACCGATGACCCCAATGCCGAGGTCTATGCCGACACCGCCCGCCTGCTGGCCGGCATGACCGACAGCCGCGGCTCGCCCCTGCAGGTGGTCAGGGTTCCGTCGCCGGGCCGCATTCTCAATGACGACGGCGAGATCGTGCCGGCCTCGCACATGAACTTCCTGATCGCCAATGAGGCGGTGATCGTGCCGGTCTATGCCGAGGAGTCCGGAGCCTTCGCCGTCGAGGTGATCCAGGGCCTGTTCCCCGAGCGCGAGGTCATCGGCCTGCCCTCGACCGCCATCCTGACCGGGGGCGGATCCTTCCACTGCATCAGCCAGCAGGAGCCCGCATGACCCGGACCCTGAACGTCGCCGCGATCCAGACCTCGTACGGGATGGACCTGAAGGCCAATATCAAGAAGACCGAGGCCTTCATCCGTGAGGCGGCGGCCGGCGGGGCCCAGGTGATCCTGCCGTCCGAGCTGTTCCAGGGGCCCTATTTCTGCGTCACCCAGGAAGAAAAGTGGTTCGCCGAGGCCCATCCGTGGCGCGAGCATCCGGTGGTCAAGGCCATCGCGCCCCTGGCCGGCGAGCTGGGCGTGGTGATCCCGATCTCGATCTTCGAGCGCGAAGGCCCGCACTATTTCAACAGCGTGGTCATGGCCGACGCCGACGGTTCGATGCTGGGCCTCTATCGCAAGAGCCACATCCCCGACGGTCCCGGCTATCAGGAGAAGTACTATTTCCGGCCCGGCGATACCGGCTTCAAGGTCTGGGATACCCGCTTCGGCCGCCTCGGCGTCGGCATCTGCTGGGACCAGTGGTACCCGGAAGCCGCCCGCGCCATGGCCCTGATGGGGGCCGAGGCCCTGTTCTATCCGACCGCGATCGGCAGCGAGCCGCATGACCCGACCCTCAACACCACCCTGCCGTGGCAGAGGGCCATGCAGGGCCATGCGGTCAGCAATGTGATCCCCGTGATCGGGGCCAACCGCATCGGCTTCGAGCCCTGGGACAACTATCCCAATGGCGGCCAGCTGTTCTACGGCTCCAGCTTCATCGCCGACCATCGCGGCGACCTGGTCAGTGAGCTGGGCCGGGACGAGGAAGGGCTGGTGGCGGCCACGTTCGACCTCGACTACCTGCAGACCCACCGCGCGGCCTGGGGCTTCTTCCGCGACCGTCGTTCGGACCTCTATTCGGCCTTGGCCAGTCCGCGCCCGGCCTGACGGGCGGCCTGCCCGGGTTTCCGGCAAGGGCAGGCTATAGGGCTGGAGCGTCAGTGGGCGCTTGACGAGTAGATATGTTATTTCATAACACTTCGCCATTCTGATCGCCGCCGCGATCGGGAGCCTGGAGTTTATGATGTCCCGCCGCGCCTGCCTCTCCGCCGTCAGCCTTGTGGCCCTGAGCCTCGCCACCACTGCCCAGGCCTGGGCTGCCCCGGCCGCGCCGGCTGCGCCCCCCGCAGCGGTTGACGGTGACACTGAGGTTTCCAAGGTCGTGGTCACCGCCGCCCCCTATGCGGTATCGGCCGACAACCTGACGGCCAGCGTGGCCATTGTTGACCGTACCGAACTCGACCTGGCCCCGCCCACCGGCCTGGGAGACCTGCTCAGCGGCATGCCGGGCGTCCGCTCGACTGCCTTCGGGGCCGGTGCCAGCCGTCCGGTCGTGCGCGGCCTGGCCGGGCCCCGCGTCCAGGTCCTGACCAATGGCGTCGGCCAGATCGATGCCAGCGCCCTGTCGCCCGACCACCAGGTGGCCACCGATCCGGGCGAGGCCGAGCGCATCGAGGTGCTGCGCGGCCCGGCGGCCCTGGCCTATGGCGGCTCTGCCATCGGCGGGGTGATCAACATCATCGACAACCGCATCGCCAGCCGTGCCCCGGAAGGCGGCTATAGCGGCCGGCTGCTGGCCTCGGGCGCGACCGGTGACGACAGCTATGCCGTCTCCGGCGCCATCCACGCGGCGGTCGGGCCCCTGGTCCTGACCCTGGACGGCCTGAAGCGCCAGGCTGACGACTATAAGATCCCGGTCTATGCGGAATCGCGCCGCCTGCTGGCTGCCGAAGGCGAAACCGCCGACGGCGGTGGCGGCAAGCTGGCCAATACGGCCGTCGAGCTGGAAGCGATCGGGGCCGGTGTCTCCTATATCGGCGCTGACGGCTTCATCGGGGTTTCGGTCAAGACCACCGACACGACCTATGGCGTCCCCGGCCACGCCCACGAGGACGGCGGCGAGGATCCCGTCACCATCGGCCTGACCCAGACCCGCATCGACCTGCGCGGCGAGTACGACAAGGGCTTCGGCCCGTTCGCCAAGCTGCGCGTCTCGGCCGGCCATGCCGACTATGAGCACACCGAGTTCGAGGGCAAGGCGGTCGGCACCAGGTTCACCTCCGACGGCTATGAAGGCCGGCTGGAGCTGGTCCAGGCCGAGCGCGGCGGCTGGAAGGGCGCGGTCGGCGTCCAGGCCCTGCGCCGCAACTTCGACGCCCAGGGCGACGAGGCCTATGTCCCCAAGACGAAGATCACCGAATTTGGCGCCTTCACCCAGCAACGGGTCGAGAAGGCCGGCTGGGGCTATGAGGGCGGGCTGCGGATCGACTATCGCGAGCTCGACAGCCTGAAGGGCCAGGCTGATTTCACCAACCTCTCCGGCTCGGTCGGCGTCTTCGCCCGTCCGTCCGACGCGGTGTTCTTCGGCATCGCCCTGTCGCGCAACAGCCGGGCCCCGACCGAGGCCGAGCTCTTCGCCGAGGGCCCGCATGCGGCCACGCGCGGCTTCGAGATCGGCGATCCCAAGCTGAGCGAGGAGATCGCCTGGTCGGTCGAGGCCACGGCCCACTATAGCGGCGAGCGCCTGAGCGCCGACCTGCACCTGTTCACCGCCCGCTATGACGGCTTCATCGACCTGCGCCCGACCGGCGCCGAGGAAGACGGCCTGGCGGTCTATCGCAATGTCCAGACCAAGGCCGACTTCCGGGGCTTCGAGGTCGAGACCAGCTACAAGGCCTGGCACAAGGACGACCAGAGCCTGACCCTGGAGGCCTCCGGCGATTTCGTGCGCGGGGCCACCGATCTGGGCCCGCCGGCCCGCATCCCGTCCTATGCTCTGAGCGGCCGTGCGGTCTATGAGGCCCGCTACTGGTCCGCCCGCTTCGAGGCCCGCCGGGTCGGCGAGCAGGACCGGGTCGCCCAGGGCGAACTGGCAACCGACGGCTATACGACCCTGAACGCCTCCGTGGCCTGGAAGCCACGCGGCGACGGCCAGCTGCGCCTCTTCCTCGACGGCCACAACCTGACCGATGAGGAGATCCGCGAGCACGCCTCGTTCCTCAAGGATCTGGCCCCGTCGGCTGGGCGCACGGTCCGCGCGGGCCTGGCCTGGCGGTTCTAGGCTCGCCCGGCAGTGGAATGGACGGGGGCGCTTATCCCCGTTCTGGACGGGTCGATTGCCGGGCTGGCCGGGATCGGCTAGAAGCGCCCAGCCCTCTACGGCCGCTCGCGCGACCGTCCTTTCAGCTTTTTTGTAGAGCTATCAATGGAATCGACTCAGTCCGCCGGCGGCATCACCGGCAACGTTCTGTTCTACGTCTCGCCTGAGCCGCTGAACCGCGAGCAACATGCCAAGCTGGCCCTCGTCCACAACGACAAGCCCTATGGCTTCGCCAAGACCGGAACGGCCGTGCCGCTGACCGTCACCGAGTTCGCCCCGGCCGCCCTGTCGTTCCCGGTGATCTTCGCCGGCGAGGACCGCGTTCCCCTGGCCGTGATGGGCCTGAACAACGGCGAGAACCTGTTCGTCAATGCCGACGGCTCGATCGATCCGGGCGTCTATATCCCGGCCTATATCCGCCGCTATCCGTTCGTTCTGGCCAATGACGAGTCCCAGGACCGTCTGATCGTCTGCATCGACAAGGGCTCCAGCCTGCTGTCGGACACCGGCGACACCGCCCTGTTCGACGACAAGGGCGAGCCCACCGAATACACCCAGAACTGCATCAAGTTCTGCGACGACTTCGAAGCCGAACGCCGCCGCACCGACTCCTTCGTGCAGCTGCTGAAGGACAACGACCTGTTCGAGCTGAAGTCGGCCATCTTCACCCCGACCGACGAAGCCGGCCAGCCGGGCCAGCCCCAGACCGTCGCCGAGTATTACGGCGTCTCGGAAGAGAAGCTGAACGCCCTGCCGGTCGAGAAGCTGAAGGAACTGCAGGCCAATGGCGCCCTGGCCCAGATCTATGCGCACCTCGTGTCGCTGGTCGGCTGGGACCGCCTGATCGCCGTCGCCATGGTCCGCCAGGCGGCCGCAGCCGGTGTGGTCGTGAACTAAGACTTCCTTCCTTCGGGAAGGTCGAGACCAAGGGCGGCGAGGCTTCGGCTTCGCCGCCCTTTTTCTTGGGCAGGGCTAGCTCGCTCCCCAGCCGTCCCCGCTGGGCGCCGAGCGCCTGGGGATAGGCGATATCGCCGGTATGGTAGCGCGTGCGGACAGGGCGGGCTGCCTCGGGTGAGCGGTCAAGATATCGGAACGGGCTCTTCATCCCCGGCCGCCAACGGATCAAATTGGGGTCCCCGAAACCTGGGCTGCCAACGCCCCCTGGGCTTGCAAGGCCAGTCTGTCCCATCGCCGCCGGATGACGTATCAAGGATGACTGGGTTCAGAGAGGAACGGCATGAAGGACTGGGTGATCGGCGTCATGGGCGGTTCGGGCCTGTACGACCTGGACGGACTTTCGGATCGGGAGACCCTCCGCCTGGAGTCGCCGTGGGGCGCGCCATCCGACGATCTGGTCACCGGAACTCTTGAAGGGGTCCGCCTGGTCTTCCTGCCGCGCCACGGCCAGGGCCATCGCATTCCACCAAGCGCAATCAATGCCCGGGCCAATATCGATGTTCTGAAGCGGGCGGGCTGTACTGACCTGGTCTCGGTTTCGGCGGTCGGCTCGTTGCGGGAAGACCTGCCGCCCGGGACCTTCGTCGTGGTCGATCAGTTCATCGACCGGACCGTCGCGCGGCCTGCGTCCTTCTTCGGCCCGGGGCTGGTCGCCCACGTCTCGATGGCCGATCCGGTCTGTCCGAGCCTGTCGTCCGCAGCGGCGACGGCGGCGCGCGCGGCGGGCGCCGTGACGGTCGAGGGCGGCGTCTATGTCGCCATCGAGGGCCCGCAGTTCTCGACCCGCGCTGAAAGTGAGCTCTACCGCGCCTGGGGCTGTTCAGTGATCGGCATGACGGCGATGCCGGAGGCCCGCCTGGCCCGTGAGGCGGAGTTGCCCTATGCCAGTGTTTGCATGGTCACCGACTATGACTGCTGGCGAGCCGATACGGCCCATGTCGAGGTCGCGGGGGTCCTGGCCACCATGAAGGCCAATGCCGAGACGGCGCGGCGGATGCTGACCGAGCTGGCGCGCGGCCTGCCGCAGGCCCGGCCGGCCTCACCGATCGACACGGGCCTCGACCAGGCGATCGTCACCGATCCTTCGACCTGGGATCCGGTCCTGGCAGGCAAGCTGGCGGGGATCTGCCCCAGGCGGTTCAGCCCCGGCGCGCTTGGCTGAGATAGCGCCGAAGCGACGCCCCGTCATCGACGTCCTCCTGAAGCCTTAGCAGGGCGACGGGGAGGGTCTGCATGTTGGCCACAGTGTCGGCGAGGGCGTGCTGGGTCGACCAGCGGACGCCTTCAAACGGCAGATGCATCCGTGGCCGACGACGGAGACCGATCAGCCAGTAGCCGCCATCGCGGGCCGGGCCGAACACGGCGTCGTGGTTGCCGAGCGCAGCGAAGGCCCTGGCGACGTCCTGACGTGTCACGGTCGGGGTGTCGGCACCGAGGATGACCACCGGTCCGCGCGGCAGGGCCCGGACGACCCGTTCCAGCTTCTCGCCCAGATGGCCCGGTCCCTGGGGGATGACCCGGGCCGGCGCGGCCCAGTCCGTCGGCCGGTCCGGCGAAACGGCCATCCACAGGGTCCAGCGCGGGTCGCGGCCGAGGGTGCGACGCAGACGCGCCAGAGCCGCACGAGCGAACCGTACAGCCTCCAGGTTCCCGACATCCGCGGCGAGCCGGCGCTTGCCCACGCCGTAGCGCGGCTGCCGACTGAACAGCACAAGATGCTGCTGGGTTGGTTCAGCGCCCATAGAGCGTCGCGATCCGGGCCGGGGCGACGCCCAGAAAATAGAGCGCCAGGCAGCGCAGGTTCAGGGCGCTCTGGCGGACCCAACCGCGGCGACGCCAGCGCTCGGCCGAGGTCACGGCGGCGCCGTCCAGCCGGCGAAGTCGGTGGCGGCCCAGGCGGCGCGCCAGGTCGACATCCTCCATCAGGGGCAGGGCGGCAAATCCCCCGACCTCGGCATAGAGGTCGCGATGGATCAGCAGGCCCTGGTCGCCATAGGGCAGGGCCAGGAGGGCGACCCTGAGGCCGACGCCCCATTCCAGCAGTCGAGCCTGCCAGGCGGCGTCGTCGAGCCTGAAACGGAAGGCTCCAGCACATGCCTGCCGCTGGGGGGCGGCGATATGGTTGGCCAAGGCCGCCCAGGCCGACGCGTCGAGCCGAGTGTCGGCGTGCAGGAACAGCAGCCATGCGCTGGTTGAGGCATCGGCACCGAGGGCGAGTTGCTGGCCGCGCCCCGGGACAGAGTGCAGGACCCGCGCGCCATGGGCGGCGGCGCGGGCGACGGTGTCATCGACGGAGCCGCCGTCCACGACAATCACCTCACCCACCGCAGGCAGGGTGATCAGGGTCTGGGCCAGGCGTTCGCCGGCATTGAGCACGGGCAGGATCACGGCAAGGTCCTCCAGCCCAGGGCCAGGTGACGTCATGGCGCGCTGCAGCTGGCACCGCCCAGGACGCAAAACTGGGCGCAGAAAGGATGGTTCAGCTGAACTGAGCCGGAGGCCTGGGCCAGGGTCCGGCCCAGTTCGAACTGGGGATCGTAGGGCGTCAGGGTGCAGGCGACGACGGCAGCCTCGGCCGCGTCCTTGCGGCGCACGACCATGCGGCTTGTGGCGCACATCATCTGTTCGGGCGCCCGGTCGAGGATTTGCCAGCAGGCCTCGGTGATCTCCGGCACGGCGCGGTCCGCTTCCATCTCGGGAAACAGCACCAGGGTCGAGGGGTCCTCGGCGTTGACGGCCAGGCCGCGTGCGTGAAACAGGTCGCCATAGGCCTGCCGTGCTGCGGCCTCGTTCTCCTCGGCCAGTCGACGACCGGCGATCGCGACGCGAAGGCCTTGCTCGCCCAGCCAGTCCAGACCCTCCCAGGCCTTGTCCCAGGATCCCGTCCCGCGCTCGGCGTCGTGGACCGCCTGGGTGTGATGGTCGAGGCTGACCCGGAAGGTCAGGCGGTCGCGACGCGGTCGCGCCAGATCGCTCAGACGCTCGCCCCACCGCAGCATCGGGCGCATGGCATTGGTCAGGACCAGAACCTGATGGCCCGCAACGAGGGCGGCGTCGAGCATGGCCAGGATGTCCGGGTTCATGAACGGCTCGCCGCCGGTAAAGCCGATCTCGCGGGTCGGCAGGCCGGTCTCGGCAATCTCGGCGAGATAGCGGGTGACGTCTTCCAGGCTCAGATAGGCCAGGGCGTCATTGGTCGGGGAACTCTCGATATAGCAATTGACGCAGGCGATGTTGCACAGGGTCCCGGTGTTGAACCACAGGGTTTCCAGCGCGGTCTGGGCGACCGAGGCACGGGGCGATCCGTCCGCCGTGACAAAAGGGTCGACGAAGCGGCCGGGCCCGGCAGCGGCACGATGGGTTGCGAAGGGCGAGGCGATCGTCGTCATGGCGTCCATTGTGCCAGTTTCGAGCCTTTCGTCCCAGAGCCGAGCGGGTCGAGCGACCAGATTCAGCCTGGGCGGTGCAAGGGTTTCACCGGGGCGTCTGGAAATCGGGCTCTGGCGTCGCGGCGAGGTTCGTGGAACGGTCGCCGGACAGAGGAGAACCATCATGCTGTCGAGATCGAAATTCGCCGGGATAGCCCTGACCTTGTCCCTGCTGGTCCCCGTCTGGTTCCTGGTCTCCGCCCTGGGGGTGAAGTTTGGCCTCTGGTCCTGGCGCATCGGGCTTGGCGTGCTGATCATTCAGTGGGGACCGCGCCTGCTGCTGGCCGCGGCCGTAATCGCCCTCGTCGCCCTGATCCTGGTCCTGATCCGCCGTCCCCGGACCGCATGGGCGGCGGCGCTGGTCGCTTTGATCATCCCCGCGGCCGGCCTGGGCTATCTGGGCTGGGTGCGGGCCCAGGCGGCAAACATCCCGCCGATCCACGACGTCGCCACCGACATTGCCGATCCGCCGGCCCCGAGCCCGGCCCTGCTGTCCATCCGGACGGCGGCTGAGGCCAATCCCGTGGCGGACCTGAAGGCACCCCTGGTCGCCGCGGACCCCTACCGCGATCCCCGGTTCGCCAAATATGGCAGCAAGAGTCTGGGGCAGGTCGGCCATGAGGCCTATCCCTGGCTGCGGACGGCCGCGTTGGATGTCGCACCGACGACAGCCTTCGCTGCCGCTTTAAAAGCTGCCAAGGACATGGGTTGGACCGTGGTGACCCAGGACCCGCAGGCTGGCGTGATCGAGGCAACGGCGGGGACCTTCTGGTTCGGGTTCAAGGATGATGTCGTCGTGCGCGTGCGTTCGGGTGCCGAAGGGCGGGGCTCCAGGGTCGATGTGCGCTCCATCTCACGCGTCGGGTTGAGCGATCTGGGTGCCAACGCCAAACGTATTGAAACCTATCTGGCGCGGGTTTCGGCAGGACTGAAAACCTGAGGCGCGCGCCACGTCAGGGCGTCTTCTTCCGCTGTCCCAGGGCGCTGCTCGCGTGACGGCACGGTCGGTGACCCTGGTCGGGGCGGGCCACGCGCATCTGCACGTCGTGCGGCAAGCCGCCCGGCTGCGTGCCGCAGGGCTGACGGTGACCCTGATCGCGCCCGAGTTGTTTCACTATTCGGGGCTGGCCAGCGGCGTGCTCTCAGGCGCGTTGGCTCTGGATGAGGCCCAGATCGATGTGGGGGCCCTGGCGGCGGCATTTGGCGTCCGCCATCTGGCCCAGTCCGTCGTGGCGGTTGATCGGGCTGCCCGCTTCCTGACCCTGGCCGATGGTGCGACCGAAACCTATGACCGCCTGTCGCTGAATATCGGCAGCGTAACCGCTGATCCGCACGGCCTGATCGGCGGCCCCGGGGTCTGGCCGGTCAAGCCTCTGTCGCAGCTGTTGACCCTGCGCGCCCGGATCGAGGCGCAGGCGGCGGCGGGCGCTGCAGCGCCGCGGATCGTGGTCGCGGGGGGCGGCCATAGCGCGCTGGAACTCGCCGCCAGCCTCTGCGGCCTTGTCGAGCGGTGTGACGGCCGGCCCCGGGTCACGGTGTTTGCGCCTAGCCACGGAGCTGGGCTTCCGCCCGCCGCCTGGTCCCGGCTGTCGGCGGCCCTGGCTGAGCGGGGGACCGTTTTTCGGTCCGGCCTTGTCGTGGCGCGAACGGTCGACAGCGTTCGACTGGCCGATGGCGCGCTCGAGCCCTGTGACATCCTGGTGTTGGCGGCCGGGCTCTCTGCCCCGCCTCTGATCGGCCAGCTCGGACTACCGCTGGACGGACAGGGCCGGCTGCGAGTCTCGCCGACCCTGCAGGCCATCGGCGACCCCGCCATTTTCGCCGTCGGGGACTGCGCCGTGATCGAGGGCTACGCGCGGCCGGGGGCAGGCGTCTTCGGCGTTCGCGCGGCACCGGTCCTGCTCAACAACCTGGCGGCCCAGGGTCATGACCGGCCCCCCCGGCCCTACCATCCGCAGGCCCGCTGGCTGGCGATCATGGATCTGGGCGATGGCCGGGGCCTGGCGGTGCGCGGCCGGCTCTGGCTGCTGGGCCGGGCCGCGCTGGGGTTGAAGCGTTATCTCGATCTCGGCTTTATCCGGCGCATGCGGGCACCGCCGGCTTCAAGACCTCAGAGCATTTTCCGATAAGTGTGAAACGGTTATCGGATCGAAAAATGCTCTAAACTTTTGATTTAGAGCCCTTTTCGCCCGGCCCTGATGAAGCCATCAGGTCGGAAAGGGCTCTAGCCACGGCCGCGCGGTCGCGGCCCTTTCCTCAGGCGAAATGCTTCAGGATCGCCACCAGTCTGCGTGTGCGGTCAGAGAACAGGGCCGGGGTGTACCATTGGCCGGCCAGACGCTTGCCGATTTCGCCCCGGGTAGGATAGGGCGCGATCATGCTGGTGATCTGACTGAGCTTGAGCCCCGCCGACATCACCAGGGACCACAGATGGATATGGTCGCCGGCCTGACGGCCCACGAGGGTGACGCCGAGTATCTTGCCCTTTTTCGTCGTGACCAGCTTGCCGAAGCCCCGCGTGTCGCCCTCGGCGATGGCCCGGTCATTTTCAGCAAAGTCGAAGTGCTCGACGCGCAGGTCATCGCCATGGATCGCACGGGCCTCGGATTCGCCCAGCCCGATCGAGGCCAGTTGCGGATCGCAATAGGTGATCCTCGGCGTCTGCAGGGCGTCGGCATTGACCGGCAGGGCGAAAATCGTCCGGCGCACGACCAGCGAGGCATGCGCGCCGGCCAGATGCGTGAACTGACCGCGACCGGCGGCGTCGCCGACCGCATAGACACGCCGGTTGCTGCTGCGCAGGGACTTGTCGGTGATGATGCCGTTGCGGTCGGTCTCGACGCCCGCCTTGTCGAGGTCCAGTCCGCTCAGGGCCGGGCTGCGCCCGACCGCGACCAGAAGGTGCGAGCCTGTGACCGTGCGGGTCTGGCCATCGGCCTCCACCTCAACCACGGGACCGGACGTGATCCGCGTGGCCTTGCTGCCGGTCATGACCTCGATGCCGTCTGCGCGGAGCTGGGCCAGAACCACGGCGGCGGCCGCCGGGTCTTCGCGTCCCAGCAGGGCATTGGCCTCGATGATCACCACCTCCGAGCCCAGTCGGCGGAAAGCCTGGCCGAGCTCGACGCCGATCGGGCCGCCGCCCAGGACGATCAGGCGTTCTGGCAGGGTCGTCAGGCCAAACAGGGTTTCATTGGTCAGGTAGGGGACGGTGTCGAGGCCGGGAATCGGTGGCACGGCGGCATGGGAGCCGGTGGCCACGATGATCTTTCGCGCCCTGACGCGCAGGCTGTCGCTGGCGACGATCCGATCACTGATGAAGCGGGCGGCCTCGCGCACCACATGCACGCCCAGGCCTTCGAAGCGCGCCTGACTGTCATTGGGCGCGATGGCCGCGATGGCGGCGTGGACGTGGGCCATGACCTTGGAGAAGTCGATCGACACCTCGCCGACCCGGACGCCGAGCGCCGAGGCGGCGTGAGCCTGATGAGCGGCTTCGGCGGCTGCGATCAGCGCCTTTGAGGGAACGCAGCCATAGTTGAGGCAGTCGCCGCCCATTTCCCCCTTTTCGAACAGCACCACCTTGAGGCCCAGCTGAGCGGCCCCGGCAGCGACGGACAGGCCACCCGCGCCCGCGCCGATCACGACCATGTCGACCTTGAGGGTTTTGGAAGTCACAGGGCGTTTCCGGTTCTGGCGCGGCGGCGTTGATAGAGGGTGGTGCCCAGCGAGAGCAGGCCGAGCCCGATCAGGGGCAGGAGGACTCGGGGCTCGAAGATCGCACCAGCGTTCGGCGTTTCGCCGCGGGCGATCAGATCGCCGATCCCGGCACCGATGCCGCTATAGATGAAGGTGGCGGGCATGATGCCCAGGAAGGTGGCCAGGGCATAGGCACGCAGTGGCGCATGGGCTAGGGCGGCGGCGATATTGACCATCCAGAAGGGTGCCAGGGGCACCAGCCTGAGGGTCAGGATATAGCCGAAGGCCCCGGCCTGAACGCCATCGATGACCGCTTTGAGTGTCCCACCCGAGGCCTCGGCGCGCCGGCGCAAGACCTCGCCCAGCGAGGTGCGGACCGCATAGAACACCAGAATAGCCCCGATCGTGGCACCGACCACGGTCGCCCCGCCGCCGATCCAGGGGCCAAACAGATAGCCGCCCGTCAGGGTCAGGACCAGGCCCCCGGGCAGGCTGATCGCCGTGGCCACGGCATAGACGGCCATGAAGCTGAGCAGGGCCAGGATCAGGTGTTCGCCGACAAAGGCCCGCAAGGCCGCTTCATGGGTCCGCAGGGCCTCGAAATTGAGGTAGCGGGTCACGCCGCTGGCAAACACGGCGACCACCAGGACCGCGAGAAGCAGTAACGGAAGAAAGCGTCTCAGCAGGCTCATCAGCGGTTTTCCATGTCATTGATCGACCAGTTATAGGTGTCGCCAGCGATCCGGTCGACCTGGAGAAGGCGGGCCTTGAGGGGCGCTGCCGCATAGGCGGCGAGGTGGCCGATGATCCGTGGGTCAGACCCGCCGAAATCACGCGAATACCATTTGTAGATTGAGGACACGGTGAGCGCCGCGCCCTTGAAGGTCACGCCGCGGGGATGATTGACATAGGCGCGCGCGGCGGTGTCCAGCGTCGGACCCAGTCCCGTACCCCGCCAGGCTTTCCGTGGCAGATTGGGGCAACTGAACGAGGCGCAGTTGACCGCATAATGGACGCGCGGATCCGACCATCCCTTGCGCAGAATTCCGTGCTCGATGTCATCCAGCGAGAGGTCGACACCGCGAACCCGGGCGACGGTCTTCTTCCACGGGCCGGCGACCAGCAAAGATGAACGAATGTCCCGGATCGACCTGACCGGCCAGGCGTCGATGACCTCGCGAAGGGTCAGGGCGTTGTAGAGATTGGCCCAGAAGGCGAACTGTTCCGGCCGGTTCAGGGCTCGGGGATCCACGGCCGACAGGCTCTCGATATAGCGGCCCAAACCGTCGCGGTCGGGGTTTGATCGACGCCAGCTGGCATAGTCGACCCGCACCACCCCGTCGTTTGCATCGTGGGTCCAGCGGGCCAGCAGGGCGTCAAACGCGGCATGGACCACCGTGGCGCGCCCGGCCTGACCGTCTGCGAAGACCGCCAGATCCCGGGCTGCGGCGGGACGGGCGATCAGACCCGTCGCCAGTCCGGCTCCGGCGATGATCAAGCCGCGTCTCTTCAGGTCGGCCATGCTCGGAACCTCGCAGGTGAAGAGTTTAGGGTCGGCCGCCCCGACGCCACAGTCTCCGAGCCTAACTGGACGTTAAGCCAGATGAGGCCACCGCGCCTTCAACCTTCGGCGAATGCGATGCTCAGAACCGCCCGCTGATGGTCAGGCGCGCATTCAGCGGCGCGCCGGTCGAGATGTTGGCATTGTTGTGAGCATCCGGGAAATAGGTCTCATCGAACAGGTTTTCGACATTCAGCTGGACCTGCACGCTCTCTGAAAGATTATAGAAGGCGGCGGCATCGACGCGGACGAAGCCGGGCAGTCGCGTGGTCGCATGACTGGTCCGGATCGCTGCAAACTGGTCGGACTGATGGGTGACGCCCAGACCGAGACCAAGCCGGTCGGTCAGGTTGAACCGGTTCCAAAGACTGAACTGCTGCTCGGGCACCTGGGCAAGCCGCACGAAGGCATTGCCTGCGAGCACGGCGTCCTGCCACACATAGCCGGCGCTGACCTGCCATCGGCTGTTGATATTCCCCGTCGCGGCGAGTTCCAGCCCTTTCGTCCGGGTCTCGCCCACATTGATGCTCAGCGCGGGGTTGTTCGGGTCGGGGGTCGTGGCGTTTGTCCGGTCAAGTTCGAACACGGCCGCCGTCAGGATCAGGTTCGACCGCACCTGCCATTTCAGACCGAGCTCCCTGTTGTTGAAACGCTCAGGCTCAAGGTTCTGTTGAATTGTCGAGAGGGTGAGAAACTGGTCGCCCGCGCGGGGCAAAAAGGAACGGCTGTAGCTGGCATAGAGTGACATGCCAGGCTTCGGCTTGAAGATCAGGCCAAGACGCGGCGACACCTTCTCGTCCGTGCGCGAAAACGGTCGGTCGACAGCGGGCTGAAGATCGACGCCGTCGATAACGAACCGGTCGAACCTCAGGCCGGCGACGATGTCGAACCGGTCTCCAAAACTGACCTGGTCCTGGACATAGGCCGATACGGTCTCGACGGTCGAAACCGTGTCGCGGGTCAGAGCGCCAAAGGTGACGGCCGGAAACACCGGATTGGCGAGGCTGAAGGTGGCGTTTGCCAGGACCCCGTTGCGGCGCTGATTTGCGGAGGTCTGATCGCCGTACTCAAGTCCAAACAGGATGCGGTGGTCCAGAGGCCCGGTGTTCGTATCCCAAAGCAGATTGCTCTGAACGAGAAGGTTCTCGCGGGTCGTCGGGTCGGTATAGGCCGCCAAGGGCACGCCCCCAGTCTGGCTCGTCGCCGGGCCATTGGGGTAGACGTTGGTATAGACCTTGTCGAAATCGCCGAAGAGAACGGTGGTCGAAACCGAAAGGCCCGGGGCAATTTCGCCGTCGATCCGGCCCTTTAGGATATGGGCTTCCAGGCTTGCCTGATTTACGCCGGGCACCCCGAAAAACTGGTCGCGGTACCCCTCGATCGGTCGGCCGTTCAGCGATGGCACACCCCGGTCGGTGACCCGCTCGTCATTGACATATTCGTAGGAGAGGCCGGCGCGCCAGCTGCCACCGAGATCCGCAGCCAGATAGGGGTTTACGGCAAACCTCTGGCCCTCAAAGGCGTCCCTGTGGTTGGCCATTTCCTCGTAAACGGCATTCAGTCGGAAGGCAGCCCTCTCGCCCAAGGGCGTATTGACGTCAGCCGAGATGTCAAAGGCCCCGAAGCTGTTGGTCGACAGCCGGCCACCGGCAAATGGAGCTGCCCCGTTGGGCGTTTTCTGGACCCGGTTGACGATGCCGCCCCCGCCGCCCCGGCCGAAGATCAGAGCATAGGGTCCCTTCAGCACCTCGACACGTTCGAGGTTGTAGAGGCCTCGGTAGTACTGGACGTCGTCGCGCACGCCATCGAGGAAGAAGTCGGCGGTCGTGTTCTGGCCGCGGAGCGTGATCTGGTCACGGTTGCCTTCGCCCTGGCCTATGGTCACGCCGGCGACGTAGCGCAGGACATCAGACAGGCTGTGGGCGGCCTGATCATCCAGCTGTTCTCGCGTGACCACATTGATGCTTTGCGGCACATCGATCAGCGCGGTGTCAGTCTTCGTGGCCGTCACGGAATTGACCGCGACATAGCCCCGTGTCTTGCCCGTCACGATGATGGTTCCCACCTCCGTGGCCATATCCCGTGCCATGGCGCCTGTCGGCAGGATTGCAGCCAGAGCGGCTGAGGCCACAAGAAAACGCATCGCGAGTAGATACCTGACCAAAGAAAGCGCGGGCCTTCTACTGCGACCGATTATCAATATCAATACAAACGCCTGCGTAATTTGTGGCCAGGTCAGGCATCGCAAGGACGAAGAGTAATCCGAGCGAATGGGTCAGGGTGACCCTTCGCAGGGCGCGCGCCTGACTTGATCACTGCGTAGAATTTCCGGTTCCCGGAGCGATTCCAGTGTCTGCTCATGGCGCAGCCCCGATCAGCGGCCAGCGGCCAGCGCCCACGGCGGGCGGGAATGTTGACCTCCAGGTCGTCAGGACGGGGTGGTTGCAGACCTTTCCGACAACGGCACAGCGGACACTGATCGCCGTTCAAGACAGCTTCGCGTTCCGAGCCTCGGCGGGCGAGCGGCTTTGAGCTGCGCCCAATCCATCCACGTCGTTGTTCGAGCGCAGACTGCGGGTTTGCCTAACGCCCTTTGTGACCTGCGGCCAGCCGCGCGCGCTGCTCCGGCGTCAGCACCTCGGCTGCATCGGCGAGCGCGCCGAACAGGTGCCTGGACAGTCCATCGATCTGACGCACCTGCTCGACACGCAAGCTTTCCAGCGCGGCCCGGTCGATCGTCGGCCGTAGCAGCAGGGCGTGGGTTCGCCTGTGCGTCTCCTGAAACTGCTCATGGAGAGCGCTGACATCCGCGTGGACAGTTCCTGCGAGTGCGTTCAGGCGGTCCCTTTGGTCTGGTGCGCCGTCGGGCAGCATCTTCTGAAGATGGCGGTCCATCGCCGCCGGATCGGTCGCCCGACGGTGTTCCGCCATCCCGTGCAGCCCGTGGCGGGTATGGCCCTCCTGGGCCAAACCTGCGCCGGCCAGGCAAGCCGTTGCGCCTGTCGCAGCCAGCAAACCCGCCAGCATCACGCGCCGTCCCAAAGTCCTGTCCATCATCAAAGCCTTTCGGTGGTGAACTGCCGAAGACAGTCCTCCGGCATGACCTGTATGGCGGCGCGCCTTTGCTGGCGGATGTGTGCAGGGTTAAGTTTTGTAAAGTCGGGCAGGGCCGTCGCGCCCAGAGTCCCCCTATCGCGCGAAAATGCTCCGGGTCAGGCACGAGAAGACCAGCCGGCCCGCCTCGTCGAGCAGGTCGTGCTGGGCGATGATCATGCCCTTGCCTTCGCCGACCGGGTCCTTGCCCATCACCGTCATCCGGCCGCGCAGCAGTTCGCCGACCGGCGGATTGCGCATCCAGCGCAGGGCGTCGACGCCCAGGCGCTTGGTCTGGGGCCAGGCGGCGCTGGACTCGGCGTCGAGGCGCGACCAGATGGCGAAGACCATCACATCGGGGGCCCCGTTCTCGACCGGCCAGCCAGGGGCGAAGGCGGCGATGAAGCCCTCCAGCGCCTTGGCCTCCACGGCCCGCGTGCCCAGGGAAACGACCTGGCCAATCTCGATATCGTCGAAGGCGGCGGGCATGGCTGAGGTCTCGTGATGAATCGTCATCGACTGTCCATGCTCGCTCGGCGCTTGTCGAGAGCGTGTGGGCGGGCCATGTGTCGCTGACGCGGTTTGGCTCGGGCAGGCTTCATGTTGATCCGGAAACTTCTTGTGGCGGTGCAGGCCGTGCTTCTGGCCGGCCTGATCGCCGGCTCGGGCGGCGGGGCGGCCCTGGCCGGGCCGGTCAATACCGGCCACATCGAAGCCGAACTCGTGGCCCAAGACGCCGCGGCCGTGCCCGGCGCGACGATCTATGTCGCCCTGCGCCAGAAGATCCAGCCCGGCTGGCACACCTATTGGCGCAATCCGGGCGATGCCGGTGCCGCCACCGAGATCGTCTGGACCCTGCCGGCCGGCTGGAGCGCCGGCGACATCGTCTGGGCCACGCCCGAACAGACCCGGGTCGGGCCGCTGCTCGACTATGCCTATAAGGGCGAGGTGCTGCTGCCGGTGCCGATCACCGTGCCGGCCTCGGCCAGGCCGGGCTCGACCGTCACCCTGAAGGCCGCGGCCAACTTTCTGGTCTGTGAGGAGATCTGCATCCCCGAGGATGCGGTCCTGACCCTTGACCTGCCGATCGTGGCCGGAGTGCCCGGTCCCGATCCGACATGGGGCGCGGTGGTGGCCAAGGCCCTGGCCGATGCGCCCAAGCCCGCCGGGCTAAAGGCCGTGTTCAAGCGCGACGGCACCGCTCTGACCCTGGCCGTGACAGGCGCGCCCCTGAAGGGGGCCGACCTGGCCGGGGCCTATTTCTTCCCCTATTCCGGCAAGGTCATCGACCATGCCGCCGCCCAGACCATCGAGCGCGGACCCGAGGGCCTGACCCTGGGCCTGACCCCGGGCTATGACTTTACCAGCGGAACGCCGCCGACCGAGCTGGCCGGGGTTCTGGCCCTCAAGGGTCAGGCCTATGAGATCACGGCGACGCCCGGCGAGCCGCCCGCCACGGCCGCCGGGCTCGGCCCGCCGCCGGCCGCTGCCGGCCCCCTGGACGTCAAGGCCCTGGCCACGGCCCTGGTCTTTGCCTTCCTGGGCGGACTGATCCTCAACCTGATGCCTTGCGTCTTCCCGGTGCTGTCGATGAAGGCCGCCAGCCTGGCCGGCCATGCCCATGATCCGGGCAAGACCCGCCTGCAGGGCCTGGCCTTCCTGGTCGGGGTGGTCGCCACCTTCCTGGCCCTGGCCGGACTGCTGATCGCGGTGCGGGCGGGCGGCGCGGCCGTCGGCTGGGGCTTCCAGCTGCAGTCGCCGGTCGTGGTGGCGAGCCTAGCCCTGGTCATGCTGCTGGTGGCCCTGAACATGTCAGGGGTCTTCGAGTTCGGCACCTCCGTCCAGGGCGTCGGCGGCAGCATCTCGGCGCGCGGCGGCGTCACCGGTGCCTTCTTCACCGGAGCCCTGGCCGTCGTGGTCGCGGCCCCGTGCACGGCACCGTTCATGGCCGGGGCTCTGGGCTTTGCCCTGACCCAGCCGCCCCTGGTCTCGCTGTCGGTCTTCCTGGCGCTCGCCCTGGGCTTTGCGGCCCCGTTCGTGATCCTGGCCTTCGCCCCGGCCCTGCTGGCCCGCCTGCCGCGTCCCGGCGTCTGGATGGACACCCTGAAGAAGGGCCTGGCCTTCCCGATGTATGGCACGGCCGCCTGGCTGGTCTGGGTGTTCAGCCAGCAGGCCGGATCGCTCGCCCTCGGCCAGGTCTTCGCCGCCGCCGTGCTGGTCGGGTTCGGGGCCTGGCTGTGGGGCCATGCCCAGACCCGGCGCGCCGTGGGCAAGCCCAGCCGGGTTTCGCTGGTTCTGGCGATCCTGGCCCTGGCGGGGGCGATCGCCCTGACGGCCCTGACCGTTCAGGCCGCGCCGCCGGTCACGACCCAGGCCGCCACCGGGGCCTCGCCGGCGCCCAGCGGCCCCGGTCTGACCGCCGAGCCCTGGTCCCCGGAGCGGGTCGCCGCCCTGCAGGCCGAGGGGCGGCCGATCCTGGTCGACTTCACCGCCGCCTGGTGCGTGACCTGCCAGGTCAATGAGAAGGTCGCCCTGTCCGGGGCCGCCGTCGCCCAGGCGTTCCGGGACCGGAATGCCGTCCTGCTCAAGGCCGACTGGACCAATCGCGACGCCACCATCGCCGCCGCCCTGGCCGAGCATGGCCGGGCCGGGGTGCCGCTCTATCTGGTCTATCCGGCCAAGGGCGGCCCGCCGGTGATCCTGCCGCAACTGCTGACCGAGGGCCTGGTCATCGAGGCGATCGAAAAGGCCGCCGGCTAGTTCCAGAGACCGCTGAACCATGGCAGTCTGGCCGGGCGAGGGGGAACTCTGTCTTTTCTGGAGCTCGCTATGTCCAAGATTACCCGCCGTCTCGTGGCTGCCGGTCTGCCGCTGGCGGCCCTGAGCCTGCCCGGTCTGGCCCACGCCCGGCCCGCGCCGGCCTTCACCGCTGTCGATCTCGACGGCAAGACCCGCTCCCTGGCCGAGTTCCGGGGCAAGACCGTGGTCCTCGAATGGGTCAATGAGGGCTGCCCCTATGTGAAGAAGCACTATTCCGGCAACATGCAGGGCCTGCAGCAGGCCGCCACGGCCGACGGTGTGGTCTGGCTGAGCATCGTCTCGTCCGCGCCCGGCAAGCAGGGCCACTTCGCGGACGGCAAGGCCGCCCGCACCTGGATGACCGCCAGGGGCGCGAAGCCGACCACCCTGCTGCTGGATCCGGACGGCGTGGTGGCAACGGCCTATAAGGCCAAGACCACGCCGCACATGTTCGTCATCGATAAGGCCGGGACGGTGGTCTACGAGGGGGCCATTGACGATATCCCCAGCAACAAGGTCGAGGACCTGCCCCGGGCGAAGAACCTGGTGGCGGCGGCCCTCGCCGACGTGAAGGCCGGCCGCAAGGTGGCCACGCCCTATGTCCAGCCCTATGGCTGCGCGGTGAAGTACAAGGACGCCTAGGGAGACGCTTAGAGGCCGCTTAAGCCGCCGGTTGCGGCGGGGCGGTGATCACCTCGACATTGTCATTGAGCAGATAGACCATGTCGCGCAGGGCCAGGTCCTGCTCCTTGACGGTTCTGGCGGCGCTCATGGCCGCCAGCTTTTCCGGCAGGTCCTGGCTGATGCCGCGCAGGATGCATTTGAGGTCGTCGACCGCCCCGCGCGCCTTCAGGGTGAGGTGGCCCTTCATGTCGAGGGCCGACAGTTCGGCGATCCCGGTGCCGAAGGCCTCGGCGCCGGGCAGGGCCACGGCCGGGGCGGCGGGGTCGGCGGCAAGCGACTTGCGATAGGCCTCGGCCTGGGCTCTCAGCCCGCTGGCCCGGCGCACGATGTCGGCAAACAGCGGCTCGCCGGCCACCGAGGCGGGGGCGCTGAGGGCCGGTACGGCGTTCGGCGCGGCGGTCGGGCCGGTCGAGGCCAGCCACAACAGGGCGGAAAAGGCGATGGCGTCGCAGGACATGGGACTCTCCCCGCGAAAAACGTCATTGGTCTGCATGACGCCGCGGCAGGGGTTTGATAAGTCCGCCCCGGTAAACGCCGATTTACCAAACCCGCAAGGAACTGACCCATGGCCGATCTCGACGCCGCCTGGACCCGCCTGGAAGCCGCCGCCCGGGCCGCCGGTGACAAGCGCATTGTCGAGATGTTCGACGCCGAGCCCGACCGCCTGGCCAATCTGACGCTCGACGTCGCCGGTCTGCATATAGACCTGTCGAAACAGGCCTGGGACGAGGCCGGTCTGGAAGCGGCCCTCGACCTGGCCCATGCCGCCGATGTCGAGGGGGCCCGGGCCCGGATGTTGGCCGGGGAGGCGATCAACAGCTCCGAAAGCCGGGCCGTCCTGCACACCGCCCTGCGCGCCGCCGCTGATGCCGACATCAAGGCCCAGGGTGTGGCGGTCATGGCCGAGGTCGAGACCGTCCGTCAACGGATGAAGACCTTTGCCGAAGCCGTTCGCTCCGGCGCGATCCGGGGCGCCACCGGCAAACCGTTCAAGGCCATCCTGCATATCGGCATTGGCGGCAGCGACCTGGGCCCCCGCCTGCTGTGGGACGCCCTGCGCCCGGTGAAGCCGCAAATCGACCTGCGTTTCGTGGCCAATGTCGACGGGGCCGAGTTCCTGCTGACCACGGCCGATCTCGACCCGACCGAGACCCTGGTCATCATCGTCTCCAAGACCTTCACCACCCAGGAGACCCTGGCCAATGCCGGGGCCGCGCGGGCCTGGCTGGCTGAGGCCCTCGGCGAGGAGGCGGCCGGCCAGCACCTGGCCTCCATCTCCACCGCCCTCGACAAGACCGCCGCCTTCGGCATCAGCGACGAGCGGGTGTTCGGCTTCTGGGACTGGGTCGGCGGCCGCTATTCCCTGTGGTCCTCGGTCAGCCTGTCGGTGGCCGTGGCCTGTGGCTGGGAGGTCTTTGAAGGCTTCCTGGCCGGTGCCGCCGAGATGGACGCCCACTTCGCCGGCGCCCCCCTGGAGCGCAATGCCCCGGTCCTGCTGGCCCTGGCCCAGATCTTCAACCGCAACGGCCTCGACCGCCGGGCCCGCTCGGTTGTTCCGTATTCGCACCGCCTGCGCCGCCTGGCCGCCTTCCTCCAGCAGCTGGAGATGGAGAGCAACGGCAAGTCGGTCGGCCCCGACGGCCAGCCGGCCCGGCGCGGCACGGCCACCGTCGTGTTCGGTGACGAGGGCACCAATGTCCAGCACGCCTATTTCCAGTGCATGCACCAGGGCACCGACATCACGCCGATGGAGCTGATCGGCCTGGCCAGGTCCGATGAAGGCCCGGCCGGCCAGCACGAAAAGCTGCTGTCCAACCTGCTGGCCCAGGCCGAGGCCTTCATGGTCGGCCGCAGCACAGACGACGTCCGCGCCGAGCTGGTCGCCAAGGGTGTTCCGGAGGCGGAAATCGCCACCCTGGCCCCGCAGCGCACCTTCGCCGGCAATCGTCCGTCCACCCTGCTGCTGCTCGAGCGCCTGACGCCCCGGACCTTCGGCGCCCTGATCGCCCTCTATGAGCACAAGACCTTCGTTGAGGGCGTGATCTGGGGCATCAACAGCTTCGACCAGTGGGGCGTCGAGCTGGGCAAGGTCATGGCTGGCCGCATCCTGCCAGAGCTGGAAAGCGGCGCCGTGGGTCGCCACGACCCGTCGACGGAGGCGCTGATCGAGCGGCTGAAGGTCTAGTCACTGGCCCCCTACGGGCTGCTTCGCAGCCGTCTTCCCCCGGAGGGGGAAGATGAGTTCGGGCCCACCATCTTCCCCCTCCGGGGGAAGACGATCGCGCAGCGATCCGTAGGGGGCAAGTTCGCGGGGTCAGTGCTCCCGCACCCACCACCCAAGACCGATTGACTCCGGCGCGCCGCGGAGGGAGAACAAAGCAAGAACCAAGGAGCCCTCCATGCCCACCCAACGCCCCCGCCGGCGCGTGCGAACCCGCGTGTGCCCGTTATGAGCCCGCGCAACAGCCGCGCCGGGATCGCCGACCCGGAACGCTTCTTCGACGGCCTGCGCCCGGCCCGCCAGGCCTGTATCGACCAGTTGCGCAACCTGCCGCCCACCGGGCCGCACTATGCGATGATGCGGGTGATCATCGCCGCCCTCGACGTCGCCGCCGAGTTCTTCACCCACCGCCGCGACTTCTTCCTCAGCGCCAGCCCGGACATGCTGGGCAGCCGGGCGGGGCGGGGGGAAGCACCGGAATAAACCCTTCTCCCCTTGCGGGAGAAGGTGGCGGCGAAGCCGACGGATGAGGGGTTGAAAGTCCGACCGGAAAGACCCGCGCGACCCCTCACCCGACCCCGGACCTCGCCGGGGCCACCCTCTCCCGCAAGGGGAGAGGGGATGTGACCGCCCCCGATCGCCCCAGGTCGGAGCCTGCCTTACAGCTCTTTCAGGCTGTGCTGGCCAAGCTTCGGCAGGCTTGCCATCCGCCACCCCTTCCCCCCCGCCGCCCTATCCGCTATAGCCCGCCCGCAATGACCCGCACGCCGCACCATCACGGCCGCCACCACCATCCGACCTCGCCTCGCGGGATCGGCCGGGTCCGCTCGCTCTAGAAGCAAGCCCCCTGCCTGAGCCCCGCCTAGCGGATGGGGCTTTGCTGCAAGCGCCATCCGTCGAAGCCTTTGAGTATCCAAGGACCGACGATGACTGATCCCGTAAAGACCGACGAAGCCCAGACCTTCCGCCCCGAAGCCCGCGCCCCGCGCGGCTTTGCCGACAAGCGGGCCCGCGACCTGCGGGCCGAGCGGGCCATTCTGGAGGCGGTGTCCAAGGTCTATGAGCGGCACGGCTTCGAGGCCCTGGACACCGGGGCCTTTGAATATGCCGACGCGCTGGGCAAGTTCCTGCCCGACAGTGACCGTCCCAATGAGGGCGTCTTTGCCCTGCAGGACGATGACGACCAGTGGATGGCCCTGCGCTACGACCTGACCGCGCCCCTGGCCCGGTTCGCGGCCCAGACCTGGGAGACCCTGCCCAAGCCGTTCCGCCGCTATGCCTATGGGCCGGTGTGGCGCAACGAGAAGCCCGGCCCCGGCCGCTTCCGCGAATTCATCCAGTGCGACGCCGATACCGTGGGCTCGGCCCGGCCGGAGGCCGATGCCGAGATCATCGCCATGGCCGTGGCCGGACTGGAAGCCGCCGGCCTGCCGCGCGGCTCGGCCGTGCTGCGGATCAACAATCGCAAGCTGCTCAACGGCCTTCTGACCTCGGCCGGGGTCGAGACCGGCGGCCAGAAGCTGGCCGTGCTGCGCGCTGTCGACAAGCTGGACCGGCTGGGCGTCGAGGGCGTGCGCCTGCTGCTGGGCGAGGGCCGACTGGATGAGAGCGGCGCCTTCACCAAGGGCGCGGGCCTGGTCGGCAAGGCCATCGATGCGGTGCTCGACTTCGTCCAGGCCGGCTCCGGCGGACGCAGCGAGACCCTGAGCAAGATCGCCAATGTCATCGGCGGCTCGGCCGAGGGCGACGAGGGCCTGAACGAGCTGGCCCTGATCGATGCGGCCCTGAAGAGCCTGGGCGTCGCGGACGACCAGGCGATGTTCGAGCCGTCGATCGTCCGGGGGCTGGAATACTATACCGGCGCGGTGTTCGAGGCCGAGCTGCTGCTGTCGACCACCGACGAGAAGGGCAACAAGGTCTCGTTCGGCTCGATCGGCGGCGGCGGACGCTATGACGACCTGATCGCCCGCTTCACCGGCCAGCCCGTGCCGGCCACGGGCTTTTCGTTCGGCGTCTCGCGTCTGGCCTCAGCCCTGCGGGCGGCGGGTCGCGAGCCCGGCGGCACGGCGCGCGGGCCGGTGGTGATCATCAATTTTGACCAGGCCCATATGGGCGAGTACTTCGCGGTCGCCGCCGACCTGCGCAATGCCGGCATACCGGCCGAGGTCTATCTGGGCACCTCCGGCATGCGGCCGCAGATGAAATATGCCGACCGCCGGATGTCGCCGGCCGCCATCATGCTGGGCGGCGACGAGATCGCGGCCGGCACGGTGACGATCAAGGACCTGGACCTGGGCCGGGAACTGGCCTCGGGCGTGGCCGACAATGCCGCCTGGAAGGCCGAGCGTCCGGGCCAGCAGACCCTGCCGCGCGGCGAGCTGGTCGCCGCCGTCCGCAAGATCCTGGAGGGCTAGGCCATGAGGCTTGAACCCTCCCTTCCGGCCGAAGTCCTGGCCGCCATCCGTGCGCCCTTTGCCGGGGCCGGCGCGGTCCTGACCGACGCCCCGGTGCTGCAGCCCCTGGGCCTGCTGCTCGACCTGGCCGGCGAGGCCATGCGCGCGCGGCTGTTTGTGGTGTCCGGCGACGGCGGCGAGGAGGCCTGTCTGCGGCCCGACTTCACCGTGGCCATTGCCCGCGAGCACCTGGCCTCCGATCGGGCCTCGGGCCGCTATCTCTATGAGGGCAAGGCCTTCCGGGTGGCCCCGCGCGGCAGCGACCGGGCCGAGGAGTTCCTGCAGATCGGGGTCGAGGCCTTCGAGGCCGGAGATCCGGTGGCCGCCGATGCCGAGATTGCCGCCCTGGCCTGGGCCGCCGCCGCTGCCGGTGGCCGGGCGGACCTGACCCTGGTGCTGGGCGATGTCGGCCTGTTCGCGGCCTTTGTGGACACACTCGATCTGGCCGCGCCCCTGGCGGCTCGCCTGAAGCGGGCCTTTACCCGGCCGCGCCAGCTGAAGCTGGAACTGGAGGGCGGCGCGGCCGCCGGACCGGCGGGAAGCGACGACCAGGGCCGGATCGCCGCCCTGCTGGCCGGCCTGCCCGAGGGCGAGGCCGCCGCCGTGCTGCAGGAACTGTGGTCCCTGGCTGGGATCGAGCCGGTCGGCGGCCGCAAGCCGGCCGAGATCGCCCACCGTCTGGTCGAGCGGGCCGAGGCGGCGCGGGCCGGTCGTCTGTCTACTGAGCAGATTGAGGTCGTGCGGGCCTTCCTGGCGGTCAGTGATCGTCCGGATGTGGCCCTGGAGGCCATTGCCGCCCTGGCGGGGCCCCGGCGCGGCGCGCTCGAGCTCGCCCTGGCGGGCTGGCGGGCACGTCTGGCCGGCCTGATCGCCCGGGGTGTGCCCGAGGATCGCCTGGTCCTGACCGCCGCCTTCGGCCGGGCCTTCGGCTATTATGACGGCTATCTGTTCGAGGTGCGCAGCGCCGCCCTCGGCGACGAGCGTCCGGTGGCGGCCGGTGGTCGCTATGACGGCCTGCCGGCCCGGCTGGGCGCGGCCAGAACCACAGGCGCGGTGGGCTGCATGGTCCGTCCGGCCCGAGCCTATGCGGGAGGCGGCGAATGACGGCTCAGATGATCTTCGCCATCCCCTCCAAGGGGCGCCTGAAAGAACAGGTCGAGGCCTGGCTTTCCGAATGCGGCTTCAAGCTGGAAATGACCGGCGGTTCGCGCGGCTATTCGGCCGAGCTTTCGGGCCTGCCGGGCGTCTCGGTGCGCCTGCTGTCGGCCGGTGACATCGCCGCCGGCCTCGATGCGGGCGAGCTGCACCTTGGGGTCACCGGCGAGGACCTGCTGCGCGAGCGCGGCGACGACATGGACAGCCGGGTGATGTTGCTGCGGGCCCTGGGCTTTGGCCGCGCCGACCTTGTGGTTACGGCTCCCAAGAGCTGGCTCGATGTCGACACCATGGCCGATATCGATGCGGTCGGACACGCCCATTTGGCCCGCACAGGCCGCCGCCTGCGGGTGGCGACCAAATATGTCACCCAGACCCGGGCCTTCTTCGCCCGCCACGGGGTGGCCGACTATCGCATCGTCGAGAGCAGCGGCGCCACCGAGGGGGCCCCGGCCGCCGGGGCGGCAGAGCTGGTCGTCGACATCACCACCACCGGGGCGACCCTGGCGGCCAATGGCCTGAAGATCCTGGCCGACGGGGTGATCCTGAAAAGCCAGGCCCAGCTGACCGCCTCGCTGATCGCCGACTGGTCGCCTGTCCAGCTGGCCTCGCTGCAGAGGCTGCTGGCGGTGGTCGAGGCCAAGGGCCGGGCCCGCACCCTGGCTACCCTGGTCTGGCCCGCCGAGCAGGACGGGGTCGCCCAGACCGCCGTCGCCGGCTTCGTCGCCCGGGGCGGCTCTCGCCGCGCCAATGGCGCCCTGCTGGCCACGGCCGACCTGTTCGACGCCGCCGCGGCCCTGGCCCAGGCCGGAGTCGAGCCGGTCACCGTCTCGCGTCCCGACTATGTGTTCGAGTCGCGGTCGCTGGTGCTGGACCAGCTCGCGGCTCGCCTGGCCGGTAATATTTGACTCTAATGTCAAAAATATTCTGAGAGAACAGTGATAAGTTTGACTGCCGCGTCCAAACTACAGCTTGGCCGTCAAAAAAACGTCCAGCCCGTTACAGAAATGGGTTTGGTTGCGTTGACACCACCCCATTTATGACGTTTCTACAGCCTGCAAGGAAGAACAGAGCCCATCAGAGAGCTCCCTTCCTTCGGCGTTTCGGGGAGGAAACGCCCGCCTAGATCGAATGATCGAGAAATAGCCAGCCCGTCGCGATTATCCCCCGCGGCGGGTTTGGTGTATCTGGGCCCTGCTTCAAAAATTTGACGCGCAAGTCAAAATGTCGTCGGCTCCTGGCCACGGATCTGGCCGCGACTCTTCAGTGCCTTGCGGTCCTGGCCCCCGGGCGGAGATGATCGATGCGCAGCCGAACCGGCCGCCCGTCGATTCGCCCGCATCCGATCCGGAGGGAGCCTGTTGAACCCCTTGGCCCTGCTGATGCCGGCCCTGATCCCGTCCTGGAACTTCTTTGACGTGATCGCGCCCTCGCCGCGCATCGAATATGCCCTGAGGCCTTCGTCCGCCGTGCCGGAAGACGGCTGGCGCGAGTTCCGGCCCCGGCCAGAGCGCCTGACCGTCGCCGAACGGCTGCGGCGGCTGGTCTGGAATCCGCGCTGGAACGAGACCCTGTTCCTGGTCAGCTGCGCTGAGCGGCTGATCCAGGCTCCGACCGACCACAGCCAGGATGAGATCTTCGCCCGCCTGGCCGCCGACCTGAGCGCCGAGGCAGGCCTTACCGGCAATGAGCCCTGGCTGAGCTTCCGCCTGGTCTTTGTCAGCCGCGAGGGCCAGGAGTTGCAGCGCGAGGTTCTGTTTCAGTCCGCGCCGCGCCGCCTGGCTGGGGGCTTGGTCCCATGAGCCTGGACAGCGCCGCCCGCCTGACCGAGGCCCTTCTCGCCCTCGCCCTGATCCAGCAGAGCCTGGAACATCTGGCCGGGCCCCGCCGCGACCGCCCGCTGTTCTGGGGCCGGATCACTTTATGCGGCCTGGTGATCATCGGGGCCGGGGCGGCCTGGCCGGTGGTCGGCCTGATCGGACTGCTGGGTCTGGCCATCGTCTCCCTGCCGATTCTCGACCGCTTCCAGGGCCCCTATAATGGCGGCAGTGACCGGATGGGGCTGCTGGCCCTGTGGTGCCTGGTCCTCTCGCGGGTCATGCCGGGTCAGGCCCTGCAGGAACTGGTCTTTGCCTATCTGGGCCTGCAGCTGATGCTGTCCTATTTCATCTCGGGCTGGGTCAAGGTGGTCAATCCGGACTGGCGCAACGGCCGGGCCCTGGCCGATGTGTTCCGGTTCTCGGCCTATCCGGTCAGCGAGGACCTGCGCCGCTGGGCCGGCCGACCACAGCTGCTGCAGGTCATGGCCTGGGGTGTGATGCTGTTCGAGCTGACCTTTCCCCTGACGTTGCTGTCGCGGGAAAGCCTGATCGTCGGACTGGTCGTGGCCGCGACCTTCCACCTAGCCAATGCCTGGCTGTTTGGCCTCAACCGCTTCTTCTGGACCTGGCTGGCGGTCTATCCGGCCATCCTGTGGCTGCAGGATCGGCTGTTCTAGAGCGGTATTCGGAAGGTGTGTGGCGGCTGCCGGACCGGGCAAGGCTTGGCTCCATGAAGGGCCGGTTGCGATGCTGGTCCTAGGGGGCAGCCACGAAAACGGGCCGGTGCTTGCGCACCGGCCCTCGATCGTCTGACGGTTCGTGGAGACTACCAGATCTTCACGCGCTCTTCCGGCGCGACATAGAGCTTGTCGCCCGGCTTGATGTCGTAGGCCTTGTACCAGCCGACCATGTTACGAATGGTGCCGTTGACGCGGTAGTAGCCCGGCGAGTGGGGACCGGCGATGATCTGCTGCTTGAGGGCCTCGTCCCGCTGCTTGCCCCGCCACACCTGGGCCCAGCCGAGATAGACGCGCTGGTCACCGGTGAAGCCGTCGAGGATCGGGGCCGGCTGGCCCTTCAGCGAGGCATGGTAGGCGTCGAGGCCGAAGGCCAGGCCGCCCATGTCGCCGATGTTCTCGCCCATGGTCAGGGCACCGTTCAGCTTCATGCCGGGCAGGGGCTCGAAGGCACCGTACTGCGCACCCAGACGGTCGGCCTGGGCCTTGAACTTGGCGGCGTCTTCCGCCGTCCACCAGTCGCGCAGCACGCCGTCGCCGTCGGACTTGCGGCCCTGGTCGTCAAAGCCGTGGCCGATTTCGTGGCCGATCACCCCGCCGATGCCGCCATAGTTGATGGCCGGGTCGGCGTCGGGGTGGAAGAACGGGGCCTGCAGGATGGCGGCCGGGAAGACGATCTCGTTATTGACCGAGTTGTAGTAGGCGTTGACCGTCTGCGGGGTCATGCCCCATTCGGTCTTGTCGACGGGCTTGAACAGCCGCTCGACGTCCTTGCGCCAGGCCCAGACGCCGACGCGCTGGGCGTTACCGAAGGCGTCGTCGTCCTTGATCTCGAGCTTGGAATAGTCTTCCCAGACGTCAGGATAGCCGATCTTGACCGTGAACTTGGCCAGCTTGTCCTGGGCCATGACCTTGGTCGGAGCGCTCATCCAGTCGAGGTTGTCGATCCGCACCTTCATCGACGCGCGGATATTGGCCACCAGGTCGAGCATCTTGGCCTTGGACTCGGGCGGGAAGTAGGCCGCGACATAGTCCTTGCCGACCGCTTCGCCCAGCATGCCGTTGACGGCCGAGACGCCGCGCTTCCAGCGGGGGCGCTGCTCGGGCTGACCCGACAGGGTCTTGGCCCTGAACTCGAAATTGGCGTCCACGAAACGCTTCGACAGCAGCGAGGCCGAGCCATCGGTGACCTTGAAGGCTTGCCAGGCCTTGAGGGTCTCAAGCGGGGTTTCCGAATAGATCTTGGCGTACTTCGGGAACGAGGTGTTGGTCGTGACGATGAACCGGTCGACCTTGGGCAGTTCCGAGGTCGCCAGATAGCGGTTCCAGTCATAGCCCGGGGTCAGGGCCTGAAGTTCGGCCAGGGTGGCCGGATTATAGGTCTTGTCCCGGTCGCGGCGCTCGGCACGGGTCCAGGTCGCCTCGGCCAGCAAGGTCTCGAAATCGACGACGGCCTTGGCGCTCTCAGCGGGCTTTTGCCAGCCCACCATGGTCAGCATCTTTTCGACATAGGCCAGATAGGCGGCCTTCTTGTCGGCGAACTTGGGGTCCAGATAATAGTCGCGATCCGGCAGCGAGGTTCCGCCCGTTCCGACATAGACCGCATAGGCCTTGGGGTTCTTGGCGTCGGTCTGGATGCCCGCCCCGATCAGGCTGGTAAAGGGCGTGGTGCTGCTCTTGCCCATCAGGGCGGTGAAGTCGGCCTTGGTCTTGACCGCCTTGATCTGGGCCAGCCAGGGCGCGAGCGGCTTGGCGTCCAGCGCCTCGATCTGGGCCTCGTTCATGAAGGCGCGATAGGCTGCGCCGACCTTGGCGGTGTCGCCGGTGGCGGCAGTATTGGCGGCCGCAGCCTCGATGATCGCCTTGGTGCGGGCTTCAGACAGTTCCGACAGCTTGTCGAAATTGCCATAGCGGGTGCGGTCCGACGGGATCTCCGTCCTGGCGTCCCAGGCGCCGTTGGCGAACTTGTAGAAGTCTTCGCCGGGCTTGACGCTGGTGTCCATGCCGGAGGTGTCGAAGCCCCAGGCACCATAGCGCGGCGACTCCAGCGAGGTCAGGTCGCCGGCCGCGCCGGCCGAGGCCGAGGCAAACAGGGCCTGGGTGGTGCAGGCGTCATCAAGGCACTGATGGTCATCGTGGGCTTGGACCTGGGCTTGGGCACCAAAGGCCGACAGCGACAGGGCGGCCACAGCGGCAGCAGCGAACCAGACTCGTTTCATGGATCTCGTATCCGTTGGTGTGAGTTGGCGGCAATCTGACTCGCTGTGGGCCTTTTTGCTCCCTTACAAATTTGTCATGTAGCCCGAAGGGACCCGATCAGTGATGGTGCGGCTCGGCGGCAGATCCTTGTCCGGCCTGGGGTGCCGCGCTCTGGGCGGTCAGTTCGACCGCAGCGCGCCGGCCATTGTCGAACACCAGGGTCAGGGGCACCTTTTGCCCCTGGACCAGGGGCTGCTTCAGCCCCAGCAGCATCAGGTGATAGCCGCCGGGCGCAAAGGCGACGGAGCCCCCGGCCGGGATGACCACGCCGTCGTCCTGGCGGCGCATGCTCATGACGCCATTGGCCATGGCCGACTGATGGATCTCGACCTTGCCGGCCACCGGGCTTTCGGCGCTGAGCAGCCGCACCGGTCGCGGACCGGCATTGGCGAAGGTCATGAACCCGACCCCGTTCATGTTGATCAGGGCCGGTCGGGTCCAGGGCGACTTGATGGTCAGGGCCCCGACCTTGTAGTCGCCGGCCAGGGCCGGTGTCGCCAGGGCGAGGGTGAGGGCGGCCGCGAGGCCCAGGAAGCGTGCGCTCGGCATGGAAGATCTCCTTGGGATCAGTGCTGGTGGGTGGCGGGCTGGAGCTCGACCGGCGTCAGTCGAAGGATAGCGGCGGGACGGGACAGTTTCTCGCCCGGGGCGTCAGGGGAGGTCACCTCGGTCCACTGGCTTTCCCCTTTCTCGCAGGTCTGGATCACCGGAAACACCAGGGTATCGCCGGTGGCGGGGAGTTTCATCAGTAGCGCGAACTCGTCAAAGGCCTCGTCGGGCAGGCGGCCGCTGAAGGTCACGGCCGAGGGCGCGGCCTTGGGATCGGCACCGGCCTCGCGCTCGATCTCATAGGTCCAGCCGGGCTTGGGCTGCGGGCGGGCCGAGACAACGCCCGGCGGGATCTCGATCCGGACCTTCAGGGTGACGTCGCCCGCCGAGCAGGCATGACCCACCCGGAAGGCGACGGCGGCATAGGAGCCCGCCCGCGCCGTATCCGGCGCAGCGACCACATGGGCCAGGGCAGGCAGGGGGGCGGCGAGCGCCAGCAGGGCGAGGGCGAACCTGTGCATGGGAACTCCTAGAACTTGCCCGAGACGCCGACGAAGACGCTGCGTCCCTCGCCCGGCCAGAAGGCGGCCGTGTTCTGGACAGTCGCCGCCGTGACGGCCGCCGGATTGGCCAGGGGATTGACGGTGGCGACATAGCGCTTGTCGAGCAGATTGCGCGCATCGAGGAACACCGTCACCCCGTCCCGCACATAGCCGGCCCCGAGTGAGGCGATGGCATGGTCCGGGGCGCGGACCTTGTTGCGGTAGTCGACGAACGGGCCGCGGGGGGACCATTCGAGGGCCGGGGCCACGAACCAGCCGGCCGGGTGCTCATATTTCAGCTCGGCGCGGTACAGGTGCTCCGGCACGATCGGCAGGCTGTTGTCGCCGTACTGGGGGTCGCCCTCGAAATGGAAGTCCGACCAGGCCCAGGTCTGGCGGAGGCGGATGCGCTTGTTGAAGCGCCAGTCGAGGCCGGCTTCCAAGCCCTGGTGCACCGTCTCGTCGGCGTTGAAGGTGGCGGCCGGGTGGGCGGGATCGACCACAAAGGTCAGCAGTTCGTCCTTCAGCTGGGCGCGATAGAGTGCGATGTCCCAGGCTAGGGCTCCCTTGCGGCCGCGCGCACCGATCTCACCGGTCCAGGCTGTCTGGGGCACGACCGGCGCAAAGCCCGCCGCTGCGCTGGGCGAATAGGCCCCAAAATTGGGCGGCTCGACCGAGCGGGTCAGGTTGGCAAACATCTGGCTGTCCTGATCCACCTGGAACAGCAGGCCGAAGCGCGGGGCCAGCCAGTCATAGTCGCGGCGGGCGGTCAGGTCGAAGCTCGAGGCGACCCCGGCCTGCCTGTCGGCGCGATAGTCCCGCTCGGCGGTGCCAAAGGTGGCACCGGCCACCAGGGCGACGCGGGGCGTGACAAAGAACCGGCCCTCGGCAAAGACGTCCAGCGCCTGCGCGTTCTGGCGGGAAAAGGCCTGGGACGGGCCCCGGGAGCCGCGCAGGTTCAGCCACTGCCGGGCGTCCAGATCGCCCGCCCGGTAGGACAGGCCGGCGAACAGGTCGGCGGCGTGGCCGGCGATCTGACCGGTCCAGTCCAGCCGGCCGAAGGCCCCGAAGTTGCGGCTTTCCTGATCGATGACCTGGAAGATCGGGTGGTCGAGGTCGCGCCAGGCCCCATAGACCCCGCCTTCGAGGACGGTGGTGTCGGAGAGCCGCCAGGTAGCCTGCAGGCTGGCCCGGGCATTGCGCATGTTGCGGCCGTAATTATTGGCCAGATTGGCGGCGGCGGCCTTTTCCGGGCTGTTCAGCGCCTGGGCCAGGGTCAGTGAGCCGCCGATCTGCTGGCGCAGGTCCGCGCCGCTGACATACAGGCGCACCTCACGGTCCTCGCCGAAGCTGTGACCGATATTGGCCGACAGCCGGGCGGCGGAGCTGTTGCTCTGCTGACGCCAGCCGTCGCCGTTCATGAGGGTGGCCCCGACGAAGAGGTCACTGTCGCCGAACTGGCGGGCGAGCTCGCCATGCAGGCGGGCGGTGCCGAAGGATCCGGCCTCGACGCGCACCAGATTATCGGCGCCGGCCGTTTTGCCCGTCGGCGTCACGAAATTGATCGCCCCGCCCAGCAGGGCGCCGCCGAAGCGCAGGGCGTTGCCGCCCTTGTAGACCTCGGTATAGCGGGCCAGCAGCGGGTCGATCAGCTGATAGTCGCCATAGCCGTCGGCCTCGTTCAGCGGCACGCCGTCCTGGGCCAGCAGGGTGCCGCGATTATGGTTGGCATTGCCGATGCCCGAACCCCGGATCGACAGGCGGGTATCCTCGCCGAACTTCTTCTGGGCGAAGACGCCGGGCACGTCGCGGACGGTGTCGTTGAGGCCGAGGGCGAAGCGGTTGGCATAGGCTTCCGAGGCGATCACCGCCACGGCGCCGGGGGTTTCCGACAGGCGCTTGCGGGCCAGGGCGACGGCGGGCGGATCCTCCGGATCAGGGCGGGCGGTGACCAGGACGGAATCGACCCGGGTCTGGTCGGTTTCGGCGGCCTGGACGGTGGTGGCCAGACAAAGGGCGGCGGCACCCAGCATGAGGGCGCGGCGGAAGGAACGGGTCATGGTGAAAAGAGTCCTGAAGACGTGACGAGGCGCGCGACGGCTCCAGCCGTGGCGCGGGCTTTTGGGGTCAGGCGTTCAGGAAGGCAGGCGGGCCCTGGCCGGGTGGTCGGGGCGGGGCACGGGCATGACCGCGAACGCCGAGGACGCGCACAACCGCGATCTCAAGGCGGACGGCATAGCGGACGGGCGCAACAGTGACGGCCGGGTCCGTGACGATGGCGGCCGGGGTGGCGGCCACGCACTGGCCGCACTTGAAGCCGCCGAAGATCTTGGCCGGTGTCGGAGGCTCTTCGCCGCCGAGCCTGACCAGCTTGGCCCCCTCGGCGGTACAGATGATTATCGCTTCGCCGCCCTGGGTCGAACGGGCCATGGCGGCGCTCGGGGCCAGGGTCTGAACCAGCACTGCAAACGCCGCCAGCAGGGCGACGAGCAGACCGGGTCCGGATTGTCCACGACGGGCGAGCATGATGAAGGGTCCCTAGGACCTGGCGGCGATACCGTCAATCGGGGGTGATCCGGGGCAGACGTGGCGCGAATACTTAAGGGCGCCGGCCGCCCATCGATTGCGGGCGGTTGGTCTCGCCGGGCCCAAGCTGTTAAGGCTCGCCGCCATGCTGTCCGACCCTTTCTTCTATGCTGTTGCCATCCCGGCCGTGATCCTGCTGGGCCTGGCCAAGGGCGGCTTCTCCGGGATCGGGGTGGTGGCGACCCCGTTGCTGGCCCTGGCCGTCTCGCCGGTTCTGGCCGCCGCCATCCTGCTGCCGATCCTGATCGTGCAGGACGTCGTCAGTGTCTGGGCCTTTCGCAAGACCTGGGACAAGGGCCTGCTGAAGCTGATGTTGCCGGCCGCCGCCGTGGGGATCGGCCTTGGCGTGGCCCTGGCGGCCTTCGTGTCGACGGCCGCCGTCGAACTGGCCGTCGGCCTGATCGCCATCGTCTTTGCCCTGCAGCGCCTGTGGGCCGAGCGGGCGGTCAAGGTCGCCGAGCAGGTCGGGACCACAGCGGGCCGGCCCTGGCTGGGCGTGCTGTGCGGTCTGGCGACGGGCTTTACCAGCCAGATCGCCCATGCCGGGGGACCGCCGTTCCAGATCTATGTCCTGCCGCTGCGCCTGCCGCGCGACCGCTTCATCGGCACCAGTGCCGTCTTCTTCGCGGTGGTCAACTGGATGAAGGTTCCGGCCTATCTCGCTCTCGGCCAGTTGACGCCCGGCGTCCTGGCCACGGCCGGCGTGCTGCTGCCCCTGGCCATAGCCTCGACCTGGGCCGGGGTCTGGCTGGTGCGCAGGGTCCCGGCGGAGGGTTTCTACCGGGTGATCTATGTCCTTTTGGTCGCGGTCGGCGGAAAGCTGGCCTTTGACGGGGTCCACGGACTGCTTTCCTGACGACCGTCCGCCCTTTCGGCGCCATGATCATCGTCGTTCTTACGTCACTTGCTGCGGTTAGACTGGGCCCATGACCGACATTACCACCCACTACCCGACCGCCGGTGCCAAGTGCGCCGACCTGATCGTTCATCTGGCCGGCCTGGCCTGTGCCCTGCTCGGCGGTGGCATACTGCTGGGCCTGGCCTTCGGCATGGGCGACCTGCAGCGCGTGGCGGCGGTATCGGTCTATACGGTCGGCCTGATCCTGATGCTGTCGCTGTCGACGGCCTACAATTTTGCCAAGGCCCGCTGGCGGCCGCTGCTGCGCCGCTTCGACCATGCCGGCATCTTCGTGATGATCGCCGCCTCCTACACCCCCTTCACCACCCAGAACCTGCACGGCTGGTGGGCGATCGGCATGACCTCGGCCGTCTGGACCGTGGCCGGGATCGGCGTGCTGGCCAAGCTGTTTCTGCCGGGTCTCGACAAGCGCTTCTGGGTCGGCCTGTACCTGGCCCTCGGCTGGCTGGTGCTGGTTGCAATCAAGCCGATGATCGACGGCCTGTCCTGGGTGGCTCTGCTGCTGCTGGCCATTGGCGGCGTGGTCTATTCCACCGGTACGGTGTTCTATCTGATGCGCCAGCTGAAGTTCCGCCGCGCCATCTGGCATGGCCATGTAATCGGCGGAGCGGGCCTGCACTATGCCGCCGTGCTGGTCGGGGTGGTGCTGGCCGGTTCGCACGCGTGAGGCCCGCTTGAGCCAACCGCCCGAGCCTGCCCGGAACGCGATTCAGGAGCTGTTCCGCGACCTCAAGATGCCCGACCCCCTCAAGGGCAAGCGGCTCAATGCCCCCCCGGCCGAAAGCCTCGCAAGCATTGTCGGCTTTCCAGGGGTGCGCCTGACCGCCGACCAGGCCGACAAGGCCCTGAACGCGGTCGCCGACCGCCTGGCTCCGACCCGCTCCCTGCTGGGCCGCGACGACTTCAACATCCTGGCCCTGTCAGGTGGTGCGTCCGGCGGGGCCTTCGGGGCCGGCGTGCTGACCGGACTGTCCAAGGCCGGGACGCGACCCGAATTTGCCATCGTCACCGGGGTCAGCACCGGGGCCCTGATTGCGCCCCTGGCCTTCCTCGGCTCGGCCTGGGACGAACGCCTGACCGACGCCTATGTCGGCGGCCATGCGGCCGAACTGCTGAGCCTGAAGGGCTTTGCCGGCGGACTCGGGCCCAGCCTGTTCAAGGGCGAGGGCCTGGAGGCCCTGGTCGCGCCCTTCATCGACGAGGTGGTGATCAATGCCGTGGCCCGCGAGCACGCCCGCGGCCGTCGCCTGCTGATCGCCACGACCAATCTCGACAACCAGAAGGCTACCATCTGGGACATGGGCGCGATCGCGGCCAAGGGCGGCGAGGCTGCCGTACGGCTGTTCCGGGACGTCCTGGTCGCCTCGGCGACGGTACCGGGCCTGTTTCCGCCCAAGATGTTCGAGGTCGAGGCCGGTGGCGAGCGCTATCAGGAGATGCATGTGGACGGCGGGGTGGCCGCGCCCCTGTTCCTGATGCCAGACGCCCTGTTGCACTGGCGCAATCTCGGCCAGCGCCTGCGGCGCGGGCGGGTCTATGTGATCGTCAATACGGTGCTGGAGCCCTTGCCGCGCTCGACGCCGCCGGGTGTGGCCTCGATCATGGGGCGCAGCTTCGAGACCATGCTGCGCTTTTCCTATCGTCAGGCCCTGAGCCTGGCCTCGGGCTTCTGTGCGCGCCACAACCTGCCGCTCAGCGTGACCTCGATCCCGTCGAGCTTCGACGGCCTGAACCTGCTGAAGTTCGATACGGCCGCCATGCGCAGCATCTTCGACGAGGGTGAGCGCCTGGCGGCGGCCAATGCCATCTGGGCCAGCCCCTCGGCCGAGCCCAGCGGCTGGCGCGGCCTGTTTCGCCGCCAGCCGGCCCGGGCCGACAGCGATCCGGGACCGACCGACGTTCTGGACTAGGATGGATGGACGAGGGCGGGCCTCTCGCTTCAGGCCTTCTTCAGCCAGCGGGCCCGCAGCTTGTCGACATTCGGCGGTTCGGCGCGGAAATCGGAGGCCAGACCCAGGCGGGCATTGCACGACGGGCAGCGCACGGAATCGTCGTCGGCCAGGTCGGGCGAAGGGTCAAAACGTGTCCCGCAGGGCTTGCACTTCCAGTCGCCGACAGCCGGCGGCGGCGGGGGTGGCGGTTCAGGCATGACCGGGCGCGTCGGCCGGGCGATGCGCTCCAGCGGCTTGGGGCCTCCGGGAGCGGCGATGCCGCTCTTGAGGCTCAAAATCTTGCGGCGCGGGGGCTCGCTGTCGCTCATGTCTTCGGACGGCTCGTGGACGGGGTCGAGGCTAGCTGCATGATCGCGGCCGGAAACTCAAGCCTTGGCGCAGGCCGCGCCTACCAGTTCGGCTTCAGGCTGAAGGACAGGGCGACCATCGAGTCCTTTTGGGTGGCCATGCCCATGATCACGTCCTTGGCCTTCATCTCGCGATGGATATAGCCGACGGACGCCTGCATCGGCCCCTTGCGCCAGGCCACGCCGGCCTGGGCATCACCGATAAGCTTGCTGTTGACGTCGGCGCTCATGCCGGCCCGGCTCCAGTCGCCGTTCTGGCCGCGCAACATGTTCAGACCCACGGCCCGGCCGCTGGCGGCGGCGAAGACGTACCAGCGTCCGCGCGGACCAAAGGCCTCGTCGCCGTCGCGCAGACCCAGGGAGTCGGTCACGCGATCTTCGATATTCTTGCCCAGACGTACCGTTGCCCCGGCTTCGGCCGAACCGCCGGCGTCGCCAAAGCCAAAGCCGGCATGGGGCGAGACATCCAGGGCGAACTTGCCGGCGGCCAGCTTGACCGCCGAGGGCCAGCCCCGGGTCAGGGTGACGTCGATGTTTTCGGCGTCGAAGGCGTGAGCGTCGGGGCGCACCAGGCTGAGCGGAGCGACGGCGGCATTGCGGGCCACTGCAGCGACCGAGACCCGGACCGAGTCCACGGCACCGCCATCGGATTCGCCGACCACGAAGGCATTTGACCGCCAGCTCACCGGGCCGCGGCCGTCATAGTAGCGATCGGCATCCAGCAGGCGCACATCGCCATAGGTGGCGGCGGGCGAGAGGGCGAACTGGCCTTCGACCTTGGCCTCAGGTGAGGCGATTTCACGCGGGGCGAAGCCGGCGGCGTCGGTCGGACGGACCTCGCGCAGGCTCAGCTTCATGGGCTCAGCGGCGACGGGGGAGACCTTGAACCGGTCAGACTCGGTCTGAACGGGCTTGGCGGCCGCGGGCTTGGCCGGCTTTGCAGACTTGGTGGCCTTGGGCGCGGCCTCGGCAACGGACAGGGACGCGGTCGCCGTGACGGCGGTCACGATCGTCAGACAGAGCGAGGAAAGAGACGTTTCCCTGATCCGCACCTGGATTCCCCAATCCCAATTGACAGGAGCCTATCGCGTTATTTCCGGCTGTCTACCGCGACGAAAGCTCACAGGATTAACAGCCTCGTCCCGAAACTGTTCCCGAAAAGTAAACGGCGGCAGGAGATTGCCTCCTGCCGCCGCTGAACTCTGTCCGGAATCCTCTCTGCCTATTGGCAGGCGAGGCATTCCTCGTAATCGGTCTTTTCGGCGACATCGAAGCCGCCGGAGGTCTCTGCCGCGAACTCGGCACCGGCATAGGAGGCCCGTTGCACCGACTTGGAGCGCAGATAGTAGAGGGATTTGACGCCCCGCTCCCAAGCCTGCCAGTGCAGCATGTGCAGGTCCCACTTGTCGACGTCGCCGGGCAGGAAGATGTTCACCGACTGGCTCTGGCAGATTTCCGGCGTGCGGTCGGCGGCCAGTTCGACCACCCAGCGCTGATCCAGCTCGAAAGCCGTCTTGTAGACGTCCTTGTCGTCCTGGCTGAGGAAGTCCAGATGCTGGACCGAGCCTTCGTTCTCCAGGATCGAACCCCACACCGCATCGGTGTTCTGGCCCTTCTCCTCGAGCAGCTTCTCCAGATAGGGATTCTTGACGGCGAAGGAGCCCGACAGGGTCTTGTGGGTATAGATATTGGCCGGGATCGGCTCGATGCCGGCCGAGGTGCCGCCGCAGATGATCGAGATCGAGGCGGTCGGGGCGATGGCCAGCTTGTGCGAGAAGCGCTCCATCGAGCCCCGGTCGGCGGCGTCGGGGCAGGGGCCCTTTTCCTCGCCGATGGTGATCGACGCCTTGTCGGCCTCGCGGCGCAGGTGCTTGAACATCCGCATGTTCCAGCTCTTGGCCAGGGCGCTCTCGAACGGCACGTTCTGGCTCTGCAGGAAGCTGTGGAAGCCCATCAGGCCCAGACCCACCGAACGCTCGCGCATGGCGGCATAGGCGGCGGTCGAGGCGGCATCGGGTGCGCGGTCGATGAAGTCCTGCAGGACGTTGTCGAGGAAGCGCATGATGTCCTCGATGAACATCGGATGGTCGCGCCACTCGAGGAAGGTCTCGGCATTGACCGAAGACAGGCAGCAGACCGCGGTGCGGTCATTGCCCAGATGGTCGACCCCGGTGTGCAGCATGATCTCGCTGCACAGGTTGGACTGGCGCACCGACAGGCCCAGCTCGCGCTGGTGCTGGGGCATGGCGCGGTTCACGGTGTCGGAGAAGATCAGATAGGGCTCGCCGGTCTGCAGGCGCAGCTCCAGCACCTTCTGCCAGAGGGCGCGGGCATCGACCTCGCGCAGCACTTCATTGGTCTTGGGCGAGCGCAGGCCGAACTTCAGGCCGTCGCGGACCGCGTGCATGAATTCGTCGGTGATCGAGATGCCGTGGTGCAGGTTCAGGGACTTGCGGTTGAAGTCGCCCGACGCCTTGCGGATTTCCAGGAACTCTTCGATTTCCGGGTGGTGGATGTCCAGATAGACGGCGGCCGAGCCGCGGCGCAGCGAGCCCTGGCTGATCGCCAGGGTCAGGCTGTCCATGACGCGGATGAAGGGGATGATGCCGCTGGTCTGGCCCTGGCCCTTGACCTTCTCGCCGATCGACCGGACGCCGCCCCAATAGGTACCGATGCCGCCGCCATTGGCCGCCAGCCAGACGTTCTCGTTCCAGACGCTGAGAATGCCGTCGAGGCTGTCGGAAACCGAGTTCAGGAAGCAGCTGATCGGCAGGCCGCGCTCGGCACCGCCGTTGCTCAGCACGGGGGTCGAGGGCATGAACCAAAGCTGGCTCATATAGTCATAGACGCGCTGGGCGTGGTCGGCATCGTCGGCGAAGGCCGTCGAAACGCGGGCGAACATGTCCTGGTAGGATTCGCCGGGCAGCAGATAGCGGTCTTCCAGGGTGGTCTTGCCGAAGTCGGTCAGCAGGGCGTCGCGCGAGCGGTCCACCTGGACCTTGCGCACCAGGGCCAGTTTCGGCCGTTCAGAGACCTTCATGCCCCCGGTGCGGCCCTGGGGGAGCACCGTCGTCTTCGCCGCTTCACTGCCGTTCATGACCAAAATCCATAATCAATCAGCGAGTTCCGGAGAAGGAAACGCCCCGCCCAGCCGCTACATCTTGTGGCTGAGGTGCCCCCTCAGCCCACATATGGGGCCACAGTGGCTAATGACTCGTCAACGCCCCGGAAGCGAGTTTTTCGTTAACAAGCTGTGAACGCCTCCAACTTAGCGGGCAGGATCAAGGGGTTGCCCGGGCGAACTTTTTTCGGCTGCGACAGACCGTCACAAGGCCCTCCAGGCCCTCCGCCCCCTGACATCGTGATCCGTCCACAGGTCAGGCTTTTGCGGACAGGGGTGGTCCCTATGTAGCCTCGGGCGGCGGAGGCCCGGGCGAGGTCCGATGGGCCGGGCCACAGCAGGCCGGCGCCCAGAAGGAAAGGCTGTCGGCACTTGGGTGCTGATTGAGGTGAGGGAGCCGCCCTGGCCCTTCGACAAGCTCAGGGCGAGGACGGCCGCTGGCCCAGGCGCACTCAGAATCCTTCTCCTGAGCTTGTCGAAGGACGAGGACTTCGGTCGGGCCTGCACCGACACCCAAGGTCAAAGCGGCAAAAGAAAAGGGCCCGGCGTTGCCGCCGGGCCCTTCCCAGATCGTATTGATCCAGATCCTAGAACTTGATCGAGATCGTGGAACGGCGGTTCAGCGGTTCCTTCACACCATCGCCAGTGGCGACGGCCGGGGCGCTTTCACCCTTCCAGTCGACGGCCACGGCCGACGAAGCAACGCCGAGACCGACGAGCGCGTCAGCAACAGCCTTCGCACGACGCTCCGACAGGCGGGCGTTGTACTTCGGCGAGCCCGACGTGTCGGTGTGACCGACGATGATCAGGTTGGTCGCCTTGCCGGCGTTGGCGTAGTTCGCAGCTTCCGAAACCACCGACTGGGCTTCCGGCGTCAGAACGGACTGATCGAACGGGAAGTAGACGATGAACTCGCGAGCCTCAAACGCCGGCGGAGGCGGCGGGGGAGGCGGCGGGGGCGGAGGCGGCGGGGGCGGCGGGGGAGGCGGCGGCGGCGGCGGGGGCGGCGGCGGGGGCGGCGGAGCCGCGAAGGAATAGCGGAGACCCACGGTCACCGACTGGTCCTTGTACTCGCCAGAGAACGCGCCGGGCTGCAGAGCGCCCGAACCCTGCGACTGCCAGCCGTGGTCGTTGGCGGCGCCGAGGTAGCGGTAGGTGACGTCGATGTTCAGCTTGTCGGTCGCCTTGATCGAGGCACCGGCAATGGCTTGCCACGAGATCGACAGATCATCGTCATCAACGGACAGGTTCTGGATGGCAGCATTGCCAGGACCAACGGTGCCGACGCCGCTGAACTGGCCGAGGGCCTTGACGTCCAGACGGTTCAGGCCGAGGCCTGCGCCGACGAAGGGGTTGATCCACGAACCCGGGGCGAAGTCGTACAGGACGTTCGCGAACAGGGTCCAGGAGTCGATCGAGCCGTCCGGCGAGCCGCACTTGGCAGCGGCCGCGGTGCGGATCACGCCGGGGGTGCAGAGACCGCGGGGCTGCTGACGGGCAGCGTTGCCGCGAACCGAGGTCAGGTCGCCGGGGCGATAGCCGCCTTCGAGTTCAGCGCGCCAGTTCGGGGTGAACTGGTAGCCGAGACGAACGAAACCGGTCCAGTCGCTGTCCGACGCCCACTCGTAGTGGTAGGTCGAGCCGTCCGGAGCGAACGCATCGGACTCGGTCTTCAGACCGGTCGGGAAGTGGTAGCCAAGATCGACCGCGCCATACCAGCCGGTCTCTTGAGCGGAGACGCCCGACGCGGCGCAAACCGCAGCCAGAGCGACTCCCGCCAGGAGTTTGAATTTCATATCAAGAGCCCTCTATTGCCCTGCTCCGGCCGAAAACGACCGAGCATCGTTATACCAAGGCGAACGTCCCGGGAAAGTGTCAGCAAAGCCACACTCGTCAGGTTTCGCTGACCTGGATATACGCTCCAGGAAGCCAAACAAGACCGCCCCACAAAATCAACTTCCGAGCGTATCGGCTGAAATCTTCCGCTGAGAGCGCCAGTCTTTTCGTTCGCACGTGAAACCCGGTCGCGCAAGGGCTTGCAACATGAAAAGGCGGCCCATTGTCGCAGTGCGGCCACAGCTATGCTGTTCTTCGCGCATCAGGCGAGATTTTGCCTCAAGGCGCGCCCCTGGTCCCGGTCGCGTTCAGTTCGCACCCCCGTAGCCGGGTGGAGCGGGGTCGAAAGGACCCCTGGGGTGCCGTCAGGGTGTCTAGCGCAGTGTGGCGTCGCGCAGGCGCCGGCGACGGCCGCCGAGGGCGTCAGGTCGGTTGAGGACCTTGCGGTATTCATCCCGCCGCTCATGAATCGAAGCGATGACCAGACCCATCGGCACGCCGATATCGACCAGAACCGCCTCGGACAGCTGCAGGCTGGCCTCGATGGTCTCGGGTACGGCGTCCGTGGCCCCCAGCTCATAGAGGCGGGCCGCATGGCGCGCGTCGCGGGCCCGGGCGACGATGGCGAGGTCCGGGCGCGCCCCGCGGGCGGCGGCGACCACGGCCTCGGCGGCCTCCGGGGCATCCATGGTCACCACCACGGCTCTGGCCGTGGCCAGGCCGCAGCGCTCGAGCAGCTCCAGCCGGGAGGCGTCGCCATAATAGATGCGATGGCCGTTGCGGCGACCCTGTTCGACCAGGCGGGCGTCGCGTTCGACGGCGATCCAGGCCAGGTCGTGGCGGCCGAGCATGTCGCCGACCAGCTTGCCGACCCGGCCATAGCCGATGACCAGGACCTGGCCCGAAGGCTCGGGGCCCACGCGATCCGGCGCGGCCGGCTGACCGCCGTCCGGCGGGGTTTCGCTGATCCTGGCCGCACCGCCCTTGCGGCCGAGCCGGGCCCCGAGCGCGGCCAGTGCCGGGATCAGGAACATGGTCAGGGTGGCCGACACCAGCACGGCCTGGCCGACATCGCGGGGCACGACCTGGGCCCCCATGGCATTGTCGAGGATCACGAAGGCGAACTCGCCCCCGGCCGCCAGGATCAGCGCCGCCTCGGCCGAGGCCTTGACCCCCAGCTTCATGGTCCATCCCAGGCTGAAGACCAGGCCGGCCTTGATCGCCAGCAGGCCCAGGGCGATGCCGAGGATGACCACCGGCTCGGCGACCAGCAGCGACAGGTCCAGGCGAATGCCGAGCGATACGAAGAACAGGCTGAGCAGCAGGCCCTTGAAGGGTTCGATCTTCACCTCGACCTCGTGGCGATACTCGGTTTCGGCCAGCAGCACCCCGGCGACGAAGGCCCCGAGCGCCATGGACAGGCCTGACAGGGCGCTGACCATGCCGGCACCAATGATCACCAGCAGGCAGGCGGCCATGAACATTTCTTCGCTCTTGGCCTTGGCCACCGATTTCAGCATCGGCCGCAGGGCCAGGCGCCCGACCAGGACGATGCCGCCGAGGCCGAGGGCGGCCGGCACCAGGGCCAGCAGGTCCTTCATGGCAAAGGTCCCGTCGCCCTGGCCCAGAATGGTCAGGGTGATCAGGATCGGGGCGACCGCGAGATCCTGGAACAGCAGCACCGAGAAGGTCGCCCGTCCGCCTTCGGAATGCAGGCGGCGACGCTCGGCCAGCACCGGCACGGCAATGGCGGTCGAGGACAGGGCCAGGGCCGCGCCAATGGCCAGGGCCGAGACCGGCGGCTGACCCAGGGCCATGGCCCCCAGGCCCAGGGCGAGGGAGCAGCCGATCACCTGGGCCGCGCCCAGGCCGAAGACCAGCTTGCGCATCAGGCGCAGGCGTTCCCAGGACAGTTCCAGCCCGATCATGAACAGCAGGAAGACCACCCCGAACTCGGCCAGCTGGGCGATCTCGTCCGGATTGTCGACCGTGACATAGTCCAGCCACGGTGCCACGCCTATGAACCGGCCGAGGCCGTAGGGCCCCAGGATGACGCCGGCCAGCAGGAAGCCGAGGATCGGGTTGAGCTTCAGGCGCTTGAAGAGCGGCGCGACGACGCCTGCGGTGGCCAGGAACAGGACCAGGTCCTTGTAGTCCGCTGGTGAAACCTCGTGCGGCACGCTTGCTCCTTCCGATCGCTCTAGGCTGGCCTTTGCAAACGAACGCCTGGACCCGCTGTTTCGGCCACAATCAATTCGACGCCACCGGCCTCCAGGGCCGTGATCAGGAGGCGTTCGGTGCTGGGATGCAACGCATGACGCCCGGTTTCGAAGTCCTTGACCGTGCTGCGCGAGACGCCCGCCTGCTCGGCGAGCTCACCCTGCGACCAGTTGAGCAGTCCGCGGGCACCGCGACACTGGGCTGGCAGAAGCTGTTTTACCTTGAACATAGATGGGCTCCTATGTCACCCATTTTGGCCGATTACAACCTAAAACGCTGACTTGACTCAGGCCTGCATCCCGGCAGTCCCGACCTGCGAACCGCGAACTCCAACCGTTCTGTAAAAGCCCATGGCCTCGAACACCTCGAAACCGTGGAAACCGGGCCGGCCTTCGCTCGGATTGATCAAATAGAGAGACTTCGCCAAGAGAGCTTCCCGCAACGCACCAGTCGCACTGGCAATGATGGTGCTCAGGTTCTGGCAGAACGGGCTACAGTCGCGGGAGGGCGCGAGAGAAAGAACCGGCGGGACCGTCGCCGGCGGGAGATTAGCGCTCTTCGTCGAACCGGTTTGCGACCAGCTCGCAGAGCGCTTCCAGGGCGGCCTCGGCCTCGGGGCCTTCGGCGGCGATATCGATGGTTGAACCGATGCCGGCGGCCAGCATCATCAGGCCCATGATCGAGCGGGCATCAACGCAGGAGCCCTCGCGGCTGACCTTGACCTCGGCGTCGAACCCGGCCGCCATCTTCACGAACTTGGCCGAGGCCCGGGCGTGCAGGCCCCGTTCATTGACGATTTCGACCGTCCGCTCCGCCATGCGACTCATTTTTCTCCAGCCAGCACATAGGAGGCCACGGAGATGTATTTCCGTCCAGCCTCCTGGGCATGGGCGACGCAGGCCTGCAGGGTCTCGCGCTGGCGGACGCTGGCCAGCTTGATCAGCATCGGCAGGTTCAGCCCGGCGATCACCTCGGCCCGCGTCTGTTCCATCACCGAGATGGCCAGGTTGCTGGGTGTGCCGCCGAACATGTCGGTCAGCAGGATGACGCCGCTGCCGCTGTCCACGGCGGCGCAGGCCTTCAGGATGTCGGAGCGGCGCCGCTCCATGTCATCTTCCGGACCGATGCAGATCGCCTTCACCGCGGTCTGCGGGCCGACAACATGTTCCATGGCGGAGACGAACTCCTCCGCCAGACGCCCGTGCGTAACGATCACGAGCCCGATCATGCCTGATTTCTCAACGGGATCCCCATTACCCGTAGCGGCCGGGAGGAGCCGCGCGGGCGGACTTGATACGCTCGTTAGAGTCCGACTCCAAGATGCTCCAGCATGCGTCTGATTTTCGCGGGCGCAGCGGGTTCCAGAGGCCACAGGTCGAAAACGGGAACATCCAGACCGCAAATCGTCGTGACCTGTTGTGGCGGCAGGCGTTCGACGGCCTCAGGGGCCGCAAGGCAGCGCACCACAAGGGCGATTTCGGCGAAGGCGAGGTCCGGGGTCTGGATCACGCCCAGGCCCCGGACCTCGATCAGACCGGCCAGCGAATCAGGGGCCCGGCCATAGGGCCGCCCCCCCGAAGCGAAGACCAGGGTGCGATCATCGGCCACCAGATGGAAGCCTTCGGCGAGGGCGCGCAAGGCCAGGTCGCTCTTGCCGATCCCCGAGGGGCCCTCGATCAGCACCCCGCGCCAGCGGCCGGCCAGGCGTCGGGCGATCAGGCCGGCATGACGGATCACTCGCGCGATTCCGGAAGATCGACCGTGAACCGCGCGCCCTGCCGGCTACCGTCGGGGCCCAGGCGGTTCTCGGCCTTCAGCTCGCCGCCATGAGCCTCGACGATCTGGCGGGCGATGGAGAGGCCCAGACCGGAATTGCCGCCGAACGCCCGACCCTTGGGCCGCGAGGTGTAGAAGCGCTCGAAGATGGTCTCGAGGTTCTCGCTCGGGATTCCCGGACCGTCGTCCTCGATCGTGGTGATCAGCCGGCCGCGCGTCCGGGTCAGGTTGACGCGGACCTCGCCGTCGGCAGGGCTGAATGAGCGGGCATTGTCGATCAGGTTGCGGAACACCTGTCCGATCGGGGTCTCGCGGGCCATCAGCCGGGCCGGAGCCCCTAGGTCACCGGTCGAGACGCTGACCCTCACGCTGTCCGGTGCCTCGCCCGGTCGAAGCTGGGCCTCATAGAGGCTGGCGACCTCGGCCAGCAGCCTGGCCAGGTCGAGGGCCTTGGGGGCCTCGCGCGACAGTTCGGCATCGAGCCGCGAGGCGTTGGAGATGTCGGTGACCAGCCGGTCCAGGCGGTTGACGTCATTCTGCAGGATGGCCAGCAGACGGGCCCGGGCCACGGGGTCGGAGACCAGGTCGAGGGTCTCGATCGCCGAGCGGATCGAGGTCAGGGGATTCTTGATCTCGTGGGCGACATCGGCGGCGAAACGCTCGATGCCATCCATCCGCTCCGACAGGGACCGGGTCATCTCCTCAAGGGCGCGGGACAGGTCGCCGATCTCGTCCTGGCGACGGGCGATGTCGGGCAGGGAGATGGCGCGCGCGCCCTGCAGCCTGACGCGGTCGGCGGCGCGGGCCAGACGCAGCACCGGCTGGGCGATCAGGCGGTGCAGCAGGATCGACGAAATCAGGGTTGCGGTGATGGCCACCAGGATGAAGGGCAGCAGAGCCCGCCGTTCGGCGGCGATGATCGCATCGACATCGCCCGCCTCGAGGGTCAGGACCCCCAGGACGGCGCGTACATGCTGGATCGGGATCGAGACCGAGACGACCCGGTCGCCGTTCTCCGAGATGCGGGTGCCGGCCACCATGGCTCCGCGACGGGCCTGGGCGACCTCGTCGACCAGGGCCTTGCGGGCCTTTTCGGCCTTGGCCTCGGCGGCCGGATCCTTGTGGGCGGACGGGTCGCTCTGTCCGGGCTTGCGGGCCGGGGGCAGGACCTTCCATTCAACGCGGTCGGCGACCACGAAGCTGTCAGCCAGAACATGCCCCTCGGCGTCGAACAGCCGCGCCCGCTGCGAGCGCGGGATGAACAGCAGCTGGAAGATGGCGCTGGCCGCATAGGGGTCGAGGCCCGGCTCCGGCTCGCCCACCGTCGCCGACTGGTCGATGACATTGGCGATCAGCTCGCCCTGGGTGGTCAGGCTGTCGATCCGCGCATTGACCAGGCCACTGCGCAGCTCGTTGAGCACCAGGGCCCCGATCACCAGGATCGCCAGGGCCATGATGTTCAGGCCGATGATCAGCCGACCCAGGCGCGAGCCGCCAGGCCAGGCCCAGCGACGGCGCGGCGGCGCGGCGGGATCAGGCTTCGCGATAACGGTAGCCAACGCCGTACAGGGTCTCGATGGAGTCAAATTCGGGATCGACCTGGCGGAACTTCTTGCGCATCCGCTTGATGTGGCTGTCGATCGTGCGGTCGTCGACATAGACCTGATCGTCGTAGGCGGCGTCCATCAGGTTGTCGCGGCTCTTCACGAAGCCGGGACGCTGGGCCAGGGATTGCAGCAGCAGGAACTCGGTGACGGTCAGGCGGACGGGCTTGCCGTCCCACAGGCTGTCATGGCGGGCCGGGTCGAGGGTCAGCTTGCCGCGCTTCATCATCTTCGAGCCGGCCAGGCCGGCGGGGATCGAGGGCTCCTCGTCCTCGGGACGGGCCCGGCGCAGTACGGCCTTGACCCGCTCCAGCAGCAGACGCTGGCTGAAGGGCTTGTGCATATAGTCGTCGGCCCCGAGGTTGAAGCCGAGGATCTCGTCGATCTCGTCGTCCTTCGAGGTCAGCATGATCACCGGGATCTCGGAGGTCTGGCGCAGGCGGCGCAGCACTTCCATGCCGTCCATGCGCGGCATCTTGACGTCGAGGATGACCAGGTCCGGGGCCTGGCTCTCCACCGCCTCGAGGCCCGAAGCGCCGTCATAATAGGCCTTGACCGTATGGCCATGGCTTTCGAGGGCCAGGGAGACCGAAGCGACGATGTTCTCGTCGTCGTCAATGAGGGTGATAGCGGCCATGGAGCCTGTCTTGTCCTTAGAGTCCGTCTGCGATGCGATCCTATCGACCGCCCGTCCTGGCTACAACGCGTTGCGCGGCAAAGCTTTCCAGAACCTTTGAGGCCCCAGAATGGCGCGATTGCGGCTATCGCGCCCCAGGCCGCACGGGGCAGGACCGTTGCCGGCCTCAACCTCGCTTTAAGGTCTTCTATCCCATAACCGGGGCTCGGGGAGCCCCTAGCCCATGAGCGATGTCCATTACGAACTTTTCGTGCGCCGCAGGGTCGGTGCCCAGTGGACCCTGGAAATGGCCACGGAAGTTCGCACGGCTGCGCTTCAGAGCGCCGAGGAATGCCTGATTTCGAACCGCGCGGTCGCCGTTCGGGTCAGCAAGGAAACCCTCGATCGCGAGACCGGTGAATACAAGTCCATCGCCATCTTCACCAAGGGCATGGTCGACGGCGGCAAGCCGAAGAAAGAGGTCCAGGACCTGGACCCGCTCTGCGTCCAGCCCGCCGATCTCTATACTGCCCATGCCCGTGACCGGATCGGCCGCCTGCTCGAAGGCTGGCTGGCCCGCAACAATGCCACCCCCTTTGAACTTCTGCACCGGCCCGACCTGGTCGAGAAGCTGGAAGCCTCCGGCACCGACCTGCAGCATGCCCTGCAGAAGATCGCCATTCCCGAGGCCGAGGCCCGGGGCATGTCGGTCCATGAACTGATCCGCAACTTCCAGGCCCTGGTCGACCGCTCGGTCGCCAACCTGATGAAGGCCTTCAAGAAGGGCCAGCTACCGGACCTCGACAAGGAAGGTTTCGCCAAGGCCGCCCATCGCCTGGCCGGCGATCCCGACCGCGCCTTCCTGCTGGGTGCCGGTGTGGCCGCCTCGATCGCGCCGGGCGTCAGCTGGTCCGACAAGATTTCCCGCCTGCTCGATCTGGCCGACGCCGCCCCGACCGAGCCCGGTCCCCGCGCCCTGGCCCTGCACGCCATCGAACAGCCCCTGGCCGAGATCATCGGCTCAAGGGCCGGCATGGCTGACCTCCTGGGTACCGCCGACGACCTCGGCTCGACCCTGGCGGCCATGACCCGCCTGACCGGCGGGGGGCAGGTCGAGGCCCTGATCCGCATGCAGTCCCAGGTACGGGCCTGCATGCCCGAGCTGTCGGGCACCGCCAAGCGGCTCAGCGAGTGGCTCAATGGCGACCATTTCGCGCCGGTCCGCGCCTCGATCGCGAGGCGGGTCCTGGCCGAACTGAACGGCGTGCGCCGGCTCAAGCCCACGGATGCCGAGGCCGAGATCGAGTATCTGCGCGCCCTGGCCATGAGCCTGACCGCCGCTGCCGGCCGGATCCTGCCGCCGGAAGACATTCAGGCCGCCTTCACCGTCCGTTCCAAGACCCTGCTGAACGGCGAGTTCATCGAAGCCCTGCTGGGCCGTGACCGGTCGGCGCGCGACGAGATCGGCCTGCTGATCCGTCTGGCCGAGAACGTCATGGGCGCGGTCAACAAGCGTCAGGCCGCCCGCTGGCTGAGCGCCAATATCACGGCCCTGAGGTTCGAGAAGGAACTGCGCCAGGGCCCCGACTCGCCGGCCGCCAAGCTGTCCAGCCTGGCCGCCCTGCAAAAAGCCATCGTTCGCTCGGGCCTGGTCCGCGAAGACTACGAGCCCCTGTGTAAGAAGCTGGGCGAGCTGGGCTCCCTGGTCGAGGCCGACAGCCGGCTGCTGGCCATGCTGGTCCGGGCTCCCGCCCCCCTGGCCCACCGCCTGGCCCTGCTGGTCAAGCTGGCGACGGGCGAGGCGGGTCCGACCGGCCCGGTCGCCGACCGCGCCAAGGTCGAGGCCTTCAAACTGGCCCGTGACCCGGCGGCCCGCGAGGAACTGGCGGCCTCACCGGCGACCATGGAACTGCTCAAGGGCCTGATGCAGGGTGCCCAGGCCGCCTGAGGTCCTTGCGACCAGGCCCGTAATGCCTAAGCTGCCCGCCAAACGGCACCGCTACGGTGTCCGATCGGGGGCGGAACCATGGTGATCCTGAGCGTGCTCTATGCGGCAGCCGATGGCGCGCATTTCGACCACGACTATTACAACGCCACCCATATTCCGCTGGTTCACGAGGCCTTCGCTGCCACGGGCCTGACGGGTGTCCAGGTGTTCAGGGGCCTGTCGGCCGGCGATGGTAGTCCCGCGCCCTTCATTCTCATGGCCCATCTGGCGTTTCGGGATGCTTCGGCCCTGCAGGCCTCGATGGGCGGATCGCGCGCCGCCGAGGTGCTGGCCGATGTGGCCCGGTTCACCAATGTTCAGCCGACCACCCAGGTCAGCGCCCTGATCTAGAGCGCCAGAACCCTGGCCAGGGCCGCGACCACCCGGTCGACATCCCCGTCGGCCATGGCCGGATAGAGCGGCAGGGTCAGACAGCGGTCGTACCAGGTCTGGGCGCCGGGCAGGTCGAGCGTCCCGTAGCGCTGCACATAATAGGGCTGCTGGTGGACCGGGATATAGTGGACCTGGCTGCCGATCCCGTGCGCCTTGAGCCCGTCGACCACCGCCCGGCGGCTGGTGTCCAGGGCGTCGAAGTCGATCAGGACGGTCAGCAGGTGCAGGGCCGGGTCGGAATGGTCGGGGCGGGAGGCCAGCCGCACGTGAGGCGACAGGGTCTGCAGCCGCTCGGCATAGAGTGCGGTCAGGGCGCGGCGACGCGCGACGAAGCGGTCCAGCTTGGCCAACTGCGACAGGCCCAGGGCGCAAAGAATGTCGGGCAGGCGATAGTTGAAGCCGAGCTCCGGCATCTCGTACCACCAGGGATCGCTGCCCGCCGGACGTAGCATGCCGTGCCCACGCAAAGACCTCGCTCGCGCGGCCAGGTCGGCGTCGTTGGTGGTGAGCATGCCGCCCTCGCCGGTGGCCAGGGTCTTGACCGGATGGAACGAGAAGCTGGCAAAGGCCGAATAGGCCCCGTCGCCGACCGGGTGGGCGACGCCGTCGAAGGTGGCGATAGAGCCCAGGGCATGGGGCGCGTCCTCGACCAGCACCGCCCCGGCCGCGCTGGCCATGGCCCGCATCGCCGGCAGATCACAGACATCGCCGCGCAGGTGGACCGGCAGGATGGCCCTGACCCGGCGGTCGCCGCAGCGCGCCAAGGCCTGGGCCAGGGTGTCCGGCGTCATCAGGCCCGACTGCGGGTCGACATCGGCAAACACCACCTCGGCTCCGACATAGCGGGCACAGTTGGCGGTCGCCAGGAAGGTGATCGACGGCGCGATACAGACATCGCCCTCGCCGACGCCCAGGGCCAGCATGGCCAGGTGCAGGGTGGCGGTGCCGTTGCTGACGGCGATGGCATGGGCGGCACCGACCTTGTCGCGAAAGGCGGTTTCGAAGGCCTCGACCGTCGGGCCGGTGGTCAGGAAGTCGGCGCGCAGGGCTGCGGCCACGGCGGCCACATCGTCATCCTCGATGGTCTGGCGGCCGTAGGGAAGGAACGACGTCCCGGTCATGACCCGGCCTTTTCCTCCAGCATGGCCAGCAGGCCCTCGGCCGACAGCCAGTCATCATTGTTGTCGCTGCTGTAGCAGAAGCCCTCAGCCGCCGGCCGGGCACCGTCCTCGGGCCCGAAGCGCTTGCGCGGATATTCGACGAAGGTCGGCTCGATCACATAGCGGTCGGCCAGTTCGACCGTGGCCCGGGCGTCGTCGGCGCTGATCATCATCTCGTGCAGCTTCTCGCCGGGCCGGATGCCGATGACCTTGACCCCGGCGGTCGGCGACATGGCCTTCACCAGGTCTGGCATGGTCATGGACGGGATCTTGGGCACGAAGATCTCGCCGCCGCGCATCAGGTCCAGCGACGAGAGCACGAAATTGACGCCCTCGTTCAGGGTGATCCAGAAGCGGGTCATGCGTTCGTCGGTAATCGGCAGTTCGGTCGCGCCCTGGGACAGCAGGCGCCGGAACAGCGGCACGACGCTGCCGCGCGAGCCGACCACATTGCCGTAACGGACCACCGCGAAGCGGGTGCCGATGTCGCCCGACAGGTTGTTGGCGGCCACGAAGGTCTTGTCCGAGGCCAGCTTGGTGGCCCCATAGAGGTTGATCGGGTTGCAGGCCTTGTCGGTCGACAAGGCGACGACCTGTTTGACGCCATTGGCCAGGCTGGCCCAGACCACATTCTCGGCCCCCAGCACATTGGTATGGATGCACTCGGAGGGATTGTACTCCGCCGCCGGCACCTGTTTCAGGGCGGCGGCGTGGATGACGATATCGACCCCGCGCAGGGCCAGGGTCAGCCGTTCGCGGTCGCGCACATCCCCGAGGAAGAAGCGCATCTTGGCATAGGTCGCGTCGTCGAACTGCTCGCGCAGTTCCAGCTGCATGTCGCTCTGCTTCAATTCGTCGCGGGAGTAGACGATGACCTTTCGCGGGCTCGACAGCTTCAGGACCGTCTCGATGAATCGTCGGCCGAAAGACCCGGTGCCGCCGGTGACCAGGATCACCTTGCCGTCGAGATCCAGGGATTTCGGAGAGAAACGGCTCATGATCAGCCTCCTGTCGCCCCCGCCGCGAAGATCCGCGAGGCGTGCGATTCGTGGTTAACGCCCCAATGTCGCGCGGAGGCGTAAAGAGGACGTCAACCACGTTGCGCTAAGCGTGGACCATGCGCCGCGCCCTGACCCTTCTTCCGCTCATCCTTGCCAGCGCCCTGATGGTGTTGCCGGCTCCGGCCCTGGCCAATTCCGGCAAGAAGGAGGAGAAGGGCCCCGCCGTCACCTACTTTGCCCTGCAGCCCCTGACGGCGGTCGCCCTGCGGCGCGACGGCCGGCGCGGCGTCCTGACCCTGGAGGCCGGCATCGAGGCCAAGGATCCCAAGGTGATGGAGCGGGCCCAGCAGTCGCAGCCGCGTCTGCGCGCCGCCTTTGCCCAGGTACTGATGACCTATGCCGCCGGCATGCGCCGTGGCGACCCGCCGGATGTCGACTATCTGTCGCGCGAAATGCAGAAGACCGCCGACAGGGTGCTGGGCAAGCCGGGGGCCCGCGTCCTGATCGGCTCGGCGCTGATGAACTAGGCCGACTTCCCGCGCCGGGCGCGGAAGAAGCCCCGCAGCAGGTCGGCGCTCTCCTGCGCCAGCACCCCGCCGGTCACCGCCGGCCGCCAGTGGCAGGTCGGCTGGGCAAAGAACTGCGGTCCATGGACGACGGCACCACCCTTGGCATCCTCGGCCCCGAACACCACCCGGCCGATCCGGGCATGGCTGATCGCCCCGGCGCACATGGCGCAGGGCTCCAGGGTCACGACCAGGGTGAGGTCGGTCAGGCGATAGTTGCCCCGCTTCGCGGCCACCTGCCGCATCACGGCGATCTCGGCATGGGCCGTCGGGTCGTGAGCGGCGATCGGGCCATTGCCGGCCGTGCCCAGAACCTCGCCGGTCGCCGGATCCAGGATCACGGCCCCGACCGGAGTCTCGCCCGCTGCGGCGGCCGCTCGGGCGGCCTCCAGGGCCAGCCGCATCATGGCCTGGTCTTGATCGTCCTGAGGATCGGTGCGCATTTGCCCAAAAGCCCATCGTGAGATGCGCCCAGCCCCCCGAAGGAACGCGAATGACCAGCACGCCCCATGACCCCCTATACGATCCCGGCCAGGACGGCGACCTCGACGATCCGTCGACGGGCGAACGCGTGGCCAAGGCCCTGGCCCGCGCCGGTGTGGCCTCGCGCCGCGAGGTCGAGCGGCTGATCGAGGCCGGTCGTGTCGCCATCAATGGCAAGGTCCTGACCACGCCGGCCGTGAAGATCGGCCCCGGGGACTTCCTGACCGTGGACGGCAAGCTGGTGGCCGAGCGCGAGCCGACCCGGCTGTTCCGCTACAACAAGCCGACCGGCCTGATGACCACCCATAATGATCCCAAGGAACGCCCGACGGTGTTCCAGGCCCTGCCGCGCGAGCTTCCGCGCCTGATCTCGGTGGGCCGTCTTGACCTCAATTCCGAAGGCCTGCTGCTGCTGACCAATGACGGTGAGCTGTCGCGCAAGCTGGAGGCCCCGAACAATGGCTGGGTGCGCCGCTACCGGGTCCGCGCCTTCGGCAATACCGACCAGGCCCGCCTGGATCGCCTGAAGGACGGCGTCACCATCGAGGGCATCCGCTACGGCTCGATCGAGGCCAGGCTCGACAAGGCCCAGGACAAGGCCGGCGGCAAGAACGTCTGGATCACCATTGCCCTGACCGAGGGCAAGAACCGCGAAATCCGCCGGGTGCTCGAGCACCTTGACCTGAAGGTCAATCGCCTGATCCGCCTCTCCTACGGCCCCTTCGCCCTGGCAACCTTGATGCCGGGCCAGGTCGAGGAGGTCGGTCCCCGGGTGATCCGCGAACTGCTGGCCGGATTGGTGGCCGAGGAAGACATGCCCACGGGCGACAAGCCGCAGTTCATCGGCGTGGCCGATCCGCTGCACGCGCCGGGCACGCCCAAGGGCGGTGAGCTGCAGCGGCGGGCCATCAAGTCGGCCCCCCTGCCCAAGGTCGCCGAGCCGGGTGAGCGCACGGTCGAAAAGCCCGTCTACAAGCCGGGCTGGGCCAAGCCGAAGAAGAAGGTCGTTATCGCGGGGGCCAAGCCGGTCAAGCGCGCGCCCAAATCGATCGAGACCAAGATGATCGGCCCCAAGCCCGATCATTTGGCACCGCGCGGGGCCAAGGGGGCGTCGGCCGCCAAGTCGTTCGGCGCAAGGGCCGCAGGGGGTGTAGCGACCGCCAAGCCTTTCGACCGCGCCGCGCCCAAGCCTTCCTCGGCCAAGCCCACGACGGCCAAGCCCTTCGCCGGCAAGCCAGACGGGCCCCGGTCTGCCGGCAAGCCGGCCGGGGGCAGGCCCGGTGGCAAGCCGACACGCTCGGGTCCTGGCGGCTTTTCCGGCAAGCCCGGGCCGAAGGGACCGGCCAAGGGTCCCAAAACGCCACGCTAGCGGTCAGCACGTTCCGGCGGTGAGGCCGTTCAGGAGGTTGCCGGGCTGCTGCCGCCGAAGGCGCGGGTGATGGCCGGCCAGCGCACCACGGCCTCCGCCAGCAGGGCATAGCCGACCCCAAGGCCCAGGGCCCCGATCAGGGCGGCGGCCTGCAGGGGCTGCGCGGTCTCGGGCGTCAGGGACAGGGGCCGGATCAGCAGCAGGATAATGATGTTGTTGGCCGCATGGGCCCCGATTGCCAGTTCGATGCCGCCGGTGCGCAGGGTCATCCAGGTCAGGCCCGCGCCCATGGCCGCCCGGATCAGGAAGGCCCCGGGACTGGGGTCGAAATGGATGGCCGCGAACACCAGGCCGTTGACCGTCATCAGGATCAGCGGATTGCGGGTGAAGGCCCCGCACTGTTTCAGCAGCCAGCCCCGGAACACGACCTCCTCGGCGGCGGCGGCAATGACCAGAAGCGCGATGGCGAAGGCGACATAGGTCGCGCGGCCAAGGCTGGTGGAGGCCAGATCCAGCACGGGCGGCCTCGGGGGCTCTGCACCCAGCAGCCCGGCGGCCAGGACAAGGACGATCATCACGGTTCCGACCATGACCAGCCCCGCCAGGATCAGGCGGGTACGGAGCAGCGGCGCTCCGGCGGCATAGAGACGGATGGGGCGGTGCATCAGACCGCCGGCGACGCCGATGAAGGCCAGGGCGGCGGCACCATTGGCACCCGCCAGCACCGACAGCAGGAAGAGCGAGGACATCCCCTCGGTGGTCGCCCTCTCCGGATCATCGAACACCGCAAACAGGGCCGCGGCCGTCGGCGCGCCGTCCAGTCCGCTGACCACGACCATGACGATCAGGCAGGCCAGAGCCGCGCCCAGCAGGGCCGCGACGAAGCCGGCCAGCAATCCGACCGGCAGGGTCAGGGCCACCAGCCGCCCGTCACGATCACGCGGGGTCAGGTCCGCGAAGAACCGCGATTCCCGCATTGCCTCGAAGATCACGCCCATGGCCATTGCGTCGTCGACATCCCTGCTCCTGAAGCGACTAAGAAAGCGCCCGGGCAGGGTTGTAAAGGCGCCGACCTTGCCCTCCAGCGCGGACAACGGCACACATCGGTCGGAAGTTCAGGGGATGATCATGAGCGGCACTGATCCGGGCGAGGCGCACCTCCATCGACTGGTCCTGTTTTCGGACGCGGTCTTCGCCATCGCCATCACCCTGCTGGCCATTGAGATCCATCCCCCTGAGCACTGGAACGGCATTCCCCATCTGCTGTCTCTGATGGCGCCGAAACTGGCCGCCTACGCTGTCAGCTTCGCGGTGATCGGGATCTACTGGGTCAGCCATCGCCGGATCTTTTCCCGCCTGGCCAGCGCCAATGGCATCCTTGACACCCTGAACTTCGTGGTGCTGGGCCTGGTGGCGTTGCTGCCGCTGGCCACTGAACTGCTGTGGGAACAGGTCGGCGGCCAGGCCTATCCCGTTTATGTAGCGCTGGTTGGGGCCATCGGCCTGGCCTTGGCCGCGACCTGGGGCTACGCGGCCTTTATCGGCAAGCTGGCCAAACCGGTGCCCTGGCCCGAGGCTGTCTTCATTCTGGCGCGGGTTGCTGTTCTACCCGGCCTGATGTGCGGACTGTCGTTCTTCAGCATCATCTATCCCTGGGGCTGGGCGCTGATGGCGGCCCTGGTGGGCGGGTTCTCCCTGCTGGGGCGCTGGATCTCGCGCCTTTCGGCATCGCCGGCACCGGACACCACGACCTGATGCGTATCGTTTCCGGCCAGTATCGCGGCAAGGCCATCATCGCCCCGCCCGGCGACGCCACCCGCCCCACCTCCGACCGCGCGCGTCAGGCGGTGTTCAACATCCTCGAACATGCCGCCTGGGCCCCGGAGCTGCATGGGGCCCGGGTCCTCGACCTCTTCGCCGGTTCGGGGGCCCTGGGGCTGGAGGCCCTGTCGCGCGGCGCGGCCTTCTGCCTGTTTGTCGAGACGGCCGACCCGGCCCGGGGCGCGATCCGTGAGAATATCGACGCCATGGGGCTGTTTGGCGTCAGCCGGGTGCATCGCCGCGACGCCACAGACCTTGGCCTGCCGCCGTCCAGCGCCGGCGCGCCGTTCGATATCGCCTTCCTCGACCCGCCCTATGCCAAGGGCCTGGGTGAGAAGGCCCTGGCGCAGTTGCTGGCCCATGGCTGGCTCAAGCCGGGCGCGATCGTGATGTTCGAGCGCGGTCGTGACGAGCCCGAGCCCAGCCTTCCCGGCTACACGGTTCTGGACAGCCGGGACTATGGTGCCGCCCGCGTCCTGTTCCTGCGGCTGAGCTGAAGACGGCTCTGCCCTTCCCGGCCCGGGGGGGCGACGGACCTGTCCCAAACTGCGCCAGGTCCTGCGCCTTGGCCTCAGGTCCTAGTAGACGATCCCGAGACTGCTGAGGCCGATGGCCGCCACCACGAAGGCTGCAATGGCAAACAGTTCATAGCGCTTGAAGAAGGGCTTGGTCGGCGTACGCATGTGTCAGGATCCCCCGTCCCAATTTGGCTCGTTGCGACAAGAGGCCCGCAAGGTCCAGGCCATGGACGGGGCGGGATTCACGGCTGTTTTCCCGGCCAGACCAGAAAGCCCTGGGCGTCGCGACCGGCCACCCGGTACTCGACGCGATGCGAGGGGCCGGGACCGTAGCGGGTCTCCTGCCGCTCGATCGCCCCGTAGCCAGAGCCGTAGTCGCTAGCGTAGCCGCTGCTGTAGCTGTAGCGGCTGGCCTCATAGGCCTCTGTGTACTGGGATGAGGCGGTTTCGACCTCGAGCGGCTGCCCGCCATAGCCATAGCCATAGCCATAGCCGTAGCCAGCGCCATAACTAGCGCCATAGTCAGAGCCATAACCAGCGCCATAGCCACCAAGGCCGGAGGCCTGGCTGCCGGGCTCGCATTCGACGCGCTCCCAGCGAGAGGCCCCGCCCGGTCCCGTCATGCGGCGGATCACGCACTGGCCCGGCTGAATGTTGGGCGGCAGCTGTTCGGCCTCCGGCGGCAGGCCCGGCCGCACCAGGGGCGGTCCGCCGCTCAGCCCGTGACCTGGCCCTCCCGCCATGGCGGTGCCGGCGGACAGAAGACTCGCTGCGGCGAGACAGAGCGACAGGCAGGGCAAGATCATGAAACGGCTCCTGAGCCGTTAGGAAAGCATTAAGGAACATGAACGGCCTGCGGGTTCACCTGCTGGGCGAGCAGGGAGTCGCGGGCGGGGACCCTTGCCTCCCGCCAAGCTGCGCCCTACCGTCGATCAAACGGTTGTTTGAGGGCGGTATGGCGATCGAGGCGGTGATCTGGGACTTTGGCGGGGTGTTCACGACCTCGCCCTTCGAGGCCTTCCGGCGCTATGAAGCCGAACGCGGTCTGCCCGGCGATTTCATCCGCACGGTCAATGCCACCGATCCCGACACCAATGCCTGGGCCCGGTTCGAGCGGTCCGAGATCGATGCAGCCCAGTTCGACACCCTGTTCCTGGACGAGGCCACGCGCCTGGGCCACGCGGTGCGCGGTGCCGACGTCCTGCCCCTGCTGTACGGTGATCTGCGCCCCCGGGTGCTGGCGGCGATGCGGGCCTGCAAGGCCCGGTTCAAGGTCGGCTGTATCACCAACAATGTCTCGGCCGGACACGGGGCGGGCATGGCCTCCTCCGAAGACAAGGCCGCCGCGGTCAGCGCGATCATGAGTGACTTCGAGGTGGTGATCGAAAGTTCCAAGGCCGGGGTCAGAAAGCCCGATCCGCGCATCTATCTGATGATGTGCGAGGCCCTGAACGTCGCGCCGGAACACTGCGTCTATCTCGACGACCTGGGGGTCAACTGCAAGCCGGCGGCCGCCCTCGGCATGACCGCGATCAAGGTCTCCAGCGAAGATCAGCTGCTCGCCGACCTTGCGAAGGTGACCGGATTGGCGTTCTGAAGAGGGATCATCCCCTTCGCGTCAGGACCTGCCATGTCACGCCCCAAGATCGGTGCCGCCGCCGCTGTTGCACAGCTTTCGGGCTGGAGCGCCGCGCCGGACAAGGACGCCATCACCAAGACCTTCAAGTTCGCCGATTTCAACGCGGCCTTCGGCTTCATGACCCGGGTGGCCCTGATGGCCGACAAGCTCGATCACCACCCCGAATGGTTCAATGTCTACAACCGCGTCGAGGTGCTGCTGACCACCCATGACGCCGACGGGGTGACGGAGCTGGACCTCACCCTTGCGAAGTTCATGGACGCGGCGGCCTGAACCATTCAAACTAATGTTTGAAACATTCGGGAGGACGCCAAATGGCGCAGAACACGGGCCGGGTCGCCGGCAAGAAGGCTTTCATCACCGGTGGAGCCCAGGGTCTGGGCGCGGCGGCGGGGCGGATGCTGGCCAGCCAGGGTGCCAAGGTCAGCCTGGCCGACATCAACCTGGCGGGCGCTCAAGCGGTCGCTGACGAGATCAATGCCGCCCACGGAGCCGGCACGGCTTTCGCCTTCGAGCTGGACGTCACCCAGGAAGACGAATGGATCGCCGTGCTTGAGAAAGCCACCGAGGTCATGGGCGGCCTGTCGGTGCTGGTCAACAATGCCGGTATCGGCGGCGACGGCCCGATCGAGAGTCTGGATTTCGCCCTCTGGAAGAAGGTGATGTCGGTCAATGTCGACTCGGTCTTCCTCGGTGCCAAGCACGCCCTGACCCATATGCGGGCCCATCAGCCCGGCTCGATCATCAATCTCTCGTCGATCGCCGGTCTGATCGCCAACGGCAATTCCCCGGCCTACAACGCCTCCAAGGCGGCGGTCTGGCTGCTGTCCAAGAACATCGCGCTCTACTGCGCCAAGATGAAGCTGGATATTCGCTCCAACTCGATCCATCCGACCTTCATCGACACCCCGATCCTCGATGGCTTCACGGCGCGGTTCGGCAAGGAAGAGGCCCACGCCAAGCTGGCGCGGCAGGTGCCCCTCGGCCGGATCGGCGAGCCCAACGACATCGCCAATGCCGTGCTCTATCTGGCCAGCGACGAGAGCAAGTTCATGACCGGGGCCGAGATCAAGGTCGACGGCGGCATCTCGGCGATGTGATTTAGAAGGGCCAGGTCCTCCCCCTTTGGGGGAGGTCGCCCGCAGGGCCGGAGGGGGCTAGCTGAGCCTAGGCCGAGATGGCCCCCTCAGTCGGCTTTGCCGACAGCTCCCCCAGTTGGGGCGCATCCACCCTTCGACTACCGCGGTGCGCGCTTGGCCAGGATGCGCTGCAGGGTCCGGCGGTGCATGTTCAGACGGCGCGCCGTCTCCGAGACATTGTGTCCGCACATCTCATAGACCCGCTGGATATGCTCCCAGCGAACCCGGTCGGCGCTCATCGGGTTTTCCGGCGGGGCAGGGGCGGCGTCCTTGGCGGCCAGCAGGGCGCGGGCCACATCATCGGCGTCGGCCGGCTTGGAGAGGTAGTCGACCACCCCGGCCTTCACGGCCGCGACGGCGGTGGCGATATTGCCATAGCCGGTCAGCATGATGATCTTGGCATCGGGTCGGGCTTCGCGCACCGCCTCGACCACCTTCAGACCGGTGCCGTCCTCCAGCCGCATGTCGAGCACCGCATGGGCCGGGGCCTCGACCCGCAGCACCGCCAGGGCCTCGGCCACCGAGGCGGCGAGGGTCACCACAAACCCGCGCTGCTCCAGGGCGCGGCCCAGGCGCGTGCGCAGGGGCGCGTCGTCGTCGAGCAGCAGTAGCGTCTTGTCGGGCAGGGCCGCGACCAGCTCACTGATATCCGCCATGAATTCAGCGCCTCCCCGCGCCTAGACCCAGCCGTGTACACTCACAAGTTATCATGTCGTCCTTCCGGGCCAGGCTTCAAGCCCCCGTGTAACCAGGGGCTTCAAGTGCTGACCTCGGCCAACGCGCCGAGACCACCGCCCCGCCGCGCCGACCATTGCGAAAATCCACCGTCGCCCCGGTCCGTTCGAGCAGGGTCTTGGCGATGAAAAAGCCCAGTCCCATGCCGATATGGCCCGTACGCGAGCCCTCGGCCCCCGGCCTTGTGGTGACATAGGGTTCGCCCAGCTTGGCCAGCACCTCGGCGGTAAAGCCCGGCCCGTCGTCGCGAACCTCGATGACAACCGAGCGCTGGTCGAAGCGGGCGATGACCAGCACCTCCGCCCGGGCGAAGTCGACGGCGTTTTCGACGATCGAGGTCATGGCGTGGATCACCTCCGGCCGCCGCCAGATGTCGGGGGCGGTTTCCCCTGACGGCCCATTGACCACGGCCTCGACGCGGACCCCGTGCACCAGGTGCGGCTCGATCACGTCCTGGACCAGCTGCACCAGGCTCATCCGTTCGTGCACGGCGTCCTGGGCTTCGGGCATTTCGGTCAGGCGCTGCAGGATCTCGCGACAGCGGGCCGCCTGGCCGATCATCAGTTCGGCATCTTCGCGCGTCTGGTCATCCGGCGCATTGCGGGCCATTTCGCGGGCCACGACCGAGATGGTGGCCAGGGGCGTGCCGAGCTCATGGGCGGCGGCCGCAGCCAGGGCCCCGAGGGCCGACAGCCGCTGTTCGCGGGCCAGCACCGTCTCGGTGACATTGAGGGCCAGTTCCATCCGGGCGGACTCGCTGGCCGCCTGCCAGGCATAGGCCCCGGTGATGATAATCCCGAGTATCCGGGCCGCTACCATGGCGAACAGCACCGATGGCGGGGGGGGCGGCATGGCCGGGGTCCCCGCCAGGGTCGGCATGGGCATGTGAAAAAAGGCGAGGGCGATTTGGCAGCCTATGGCCAGCAGGGCCAGGCCGAGGGCGAAACGGGCCGGCAGGGTGGCCGCCGCCAGGGTCACCGGCGCAATCAGCAGCAGACAGAAGACGTTCTGCGCGCCCCCGGTCAGATAGAGCAGGCCGGTCATCTGCAGAATGTCGAAGGCGATCTGGGCCGTGGCCTCGCCTTCGCGGGCCATTCTCTGGCCGGTCGAGGCCAGGCCCAGCAGGACATTGAGCCAGGCCGACAGGGCGACCAGCGAGAAACACAGGGCCCAGGGGGCCTGCAGCTTCAGCACCAGCGCGCCGAACAGCAGGGCGGCGGTCTGACCGGCGATGGCCAGCCAGCGCTGGGTCAGCAGGGAGCGTACACGAAGGCGGCCGCGACGCAGCCCGGGTGCGGCCCAGGACCAGTCGTCGTCTTGCGCCGGATCTTCACCCGGCTTATCGAGCCCGTTCGACCGCTGGTCGCTGGGCGTTCTCGCGAACGACACGTCAGCCATACTGCAGGATTGTCCAGATTTTCGCGTCTGGCGAGAGCCAAAGGAAAGATGCCCATGCCTCGTCACCGTATTGTCCTGATCCTGGCCTGTGTTGTCGGGGCGATCTTCGCCACCGGCCTGGCCTTCCGGGCGGGCATGTTCAAGTCAGCCGAGGGACCTGCGGCGGTCGGCGGTCCGTTCGCGCTGGTGGACCAGAACGGGGCCCCGGCGACGGAAAAGGTGCTGAAAGGCCAGTGGAGCGCGGTGTTCTTCGGCTTCACCTATTGCCCGGATGTCTGCCCCGGCACGCTGCAGGGCCTGGCGGCGGCCACCGACCTGCTCGGCCCGAAGAAGGCCGAGAATCTGCAGATCGTCTTTATTTCGGTCGATCCGGGCCGCGACGACGTGAAGCAGATGAAAGCCTATCTGTCGGCCGACTATGTGCCCAAATCGACCCTGGGCCTGACGGGCACGCCCCAGCAGGTGGCGGCGGCCGCCCGGGCCTATCGGGTCTATTATGCCAAGGTCGGTGACGGCCCCGGCTATACGATCGACCATTCGACCGCGATCTATCTGATGGACCCCAAGGGCCGCTTCAGGACGGTGATCCCCTACAGCCTGCCACCGGAAGACATTGCCCGCCGGATCAATGACGCCATGCGCGAGGGCTGATCGGGGCCCGGTCGGCGCTCCGCGCGGGACAGCGGGGCGGCGGCCTGTTTCTTCGGTGGACTTTGTTAGGTTTCGGCGTGCTATGCTGCGGCGCAATATATCGGATGCGCCATGCTCTACGCCCTTCATGAAGCGGCCTATTATGCCTCGTCTCCCCTGCGCGAAGCGGCCCGCGTCGCGCGTGACTTCTGGGGCTCGCCGCTAAACCCCGTCTCCGCCACGGATCTTGGTCGCCGGATGCACGCCGGTGCCGACCTGTTCACCAACATCACCCGCCGCTACGGCAAGCCGGCCTGGAACATCAACACCGTCAAGGTCGGCCAGGTCGACGTGCGGGTGCGCCCCACCGTGGTCTGGGAAAGCCCCTGGGCCCGTGTCGTGCAGTTCGACCGCGACATGGCTGACATGCGCCGGGCCGGGAAGTTCAGCCTCGACCCCGCCGTGCTGATCGTCGCGCCCCTGTCGGGCCACTATGCCACCCTGCTGCGCGGCACGGTCGAGGCCTTCCTGCCCGACCATGCGGTGTTCATCGTCGACTGGACCAATGCCCGCGAAGTTTCGATGCTCGAGGGGCGTTTCGACTTCCACGACTATATCGATCACATCATCCAGATGCTGGCCGTGCTGGGTCCGCGTCCCAATGTCGTGGCCGTCTGCCAGCCCGGCCCGCCGGTCCTGGCCGCCGCCGCCCTGATGGCCGAGGACAATCACCCCTCACGCCCGGCCAGCATGACCTTCATGGGCTCGCCGATCGATGCGCGCCTGTCGCCGACCGTGACCAACAACCTGGCGGAGGAAAAGCCCTTCACCTGGTTCCAGTCGAACATGATCTACACCGTGCCGCCGCCCTATGTCGGGGCCGGCCGGCGCGTCTATCCGGGCTTCGTGCAACTGGCCAGCTTCATGAGCATGAATGCCCAGAAGCACCAGGACGCCCATCGCCGCTACTTCCAGGACCTGGTCAAGGGCGACGGCGACGGTGCCGACAAGCACCTTGAATTCTATGACGAGTACCTGTCGGTCCTCGACCTGACCGAGGAATTCTACCTCCAGACCATCGACATCGTCTTCCAGCAGCACCTGCTGCCCAAGGGCGAACTGATGCATCACGGACGGCGGGTGCGGCCCGACCTGATCACCGATATCGGCCTGATGACGGTCGAGGGCGAGAACGATGACATCTCGGGCATCGGCCAGACCCAGGCCGCCCATGGCCTGACCCCCAACCTGCCCGCCGAGATGAAGACCGACTATGTCCAGCCGGGCGTCGGCCACTATGGCGTCTTCAACGGTCGGCGGTTCCGCGAGGAGATCTATCCGCGGGTCCGCTCGTTCATCCGCAAGAGTGATCCCAACTTCGGCGACGAGATCTGAGGCTTTTCGACAGCGCTCAATTTTAAGCTCCGTCATTCCCGCCCTCGTGGCGGGAAAGACGGATGAATGGGGCAAGGGCGAGCATCACGCACTGACCTTGCATCCCTCCCACGCAACCGCGATGTAGGGCTCATGGCTTTGTTCACGGCGGCGCAGCGCTTTTCCGACGGAGACCGGCTGGACGTGGCCGGTTGCCCCGTGCGGCTGAAGGTCGACGGCCGGGCGCGGCGGGTGTCGCTGCGGGTCGATCGCACCAAATCCGAAGTGGTGGCCCTGGCCCCCAGCCCGCGACGTCTGAACGAGGCCGTGGCCTTCGCCCACGAAAAATCCGCATGGATCGCCGGTCAGCTGGCCGCCCTGCCGGGACGGACCCGGATCGCGCCGGGCGGGACCCTGCGACTCCACGGTGAGGCCTATCGTCTCGAGGTCGGACCCGGCCGGGCCCGCATCGACGGCGACCGTCTTGTCGCGCCCGATGACGCCAACTGGGGGCTGAAGATCCTGCGTCTGGCCAAGCGCGAGGCCCTCACGGTCCTGACCGAGCGCACGGCCCTCCATGCCGAGGCCCTCGGCCGGCCGATGCCGACCGTGGCCGTGGCCGATCCGAAGGCGCGCTGGGGCTCCTGCCGCCCGGCCCGGCCCGGAACGCCGGCGGCCATCCGCTACAGCTGGCGGCTGATCCTGGCCCCGGCGGCGGTGGCCGACTATGTCGTGGCCCATGAATGCGCTCACCTGATCGAGGCCAATCACGGTCCGAAATTCTGGGCCCTGTGCGAGCGGCTGGTCGGGGATCCCGCGCCGCACCGCGCCTGGCTGCGGGCCCATGCCGCCACGCTGCACGCCCTCTCGGCCTGACGTCATCCCGGCCCGGCGCGGCCGGCCGGGATGACGGGTCCGGGTTCCTACTGATCCAGCATGACCTCGGCGATCTGCACCGCGTTCAGGGCCGCCCCCTTGCGCAGGTTGTCGCCGCTGACGAACAGGGCGAGGCCGTGGGCCACGGTCGGATCGGGGCGGATGCGACCGACAAAGACCGGGTCCTGGCCCGTGGCGGCCAGCGGGTTGGGCACATCGTCCAGCACCACCCCCGGGGCGGTGGCCAGCAGGGCCGTGGCCTGCTCGACCGACAGCGGCCGCTCGAACTCGGCATTGATCGACAGCGAGTGGCCGGTGAAGACCGGCACCCGCACGCAGGTGGCCGAGACCGGCAGGCCCGGGATCTCGAGGATCTTGCGGGTCTCGTCGCGCAGCTTCAGCTCTTCCTCGGTATAACCGTCCTCGGCCAGCACATAGTTCAGCGGCACGACATTGAAGGCCAGGGGCACGACCCACTTCTCGGGGGCGGGCAGGGGCGCGGCCTCGGGGCTCAGGGCCAGGCCCGCAAGATCGCCGCGCGACCCGGCGGCCAGTTGCCTGGCCAGGACCTCGATGCCGGCCACGCCGCCGCCCGAGGCGGCCTGATAGGTGCTGACTGTCAGGCGCTTGAGGCCGGCGGCGTCATGCAGCGGGCGCAGGGCCGGCATGGCGGCCATGGTGGTGCAGTTGGGATTGGCGACAATGCCCTTCGGGATATGATTCAGGGCGTGCGGATTGACCTCCGACACCACCAGCGGCACCTCGGGATCGCTGCGCCAGGCCGAGGAATTGTCGATCACGATCGCCCCGGCTGCGGCGGCCTTGGGGGCCAGCTGACGCGAGGTGTCGCCGCCCGCCGAGAAGAACACCAGGTCCAGACCCGTGAAGTCGGCCGTTTCGGCGTTCTCGACGGTGATCTCGCCGCCCTGGAACGCGATCCTGGTCCCGGCCGAACGGGGCGAGGCGAACAGGCGCAGGGAGGCCAGCGGGAAGTTCCGCTCGGCCAGCAGCTCGCGCATCATGCCGCCGACCAGACCGGTGGCACCGACGACGCCGACATGCGGCGGATTGGAACGGGAAAACTTGAAGCTCACGGGGGTACGTCTCCTGGAAAGTGCGGAGGCGCGGGGAGCTTGAGGTCTCTTGGAAAGTGAGAGCCGCCCCGCGCATCGGCGGGGCTGAATTCGGGATGCCGGCTAGACCGCGCACAGACCCGAAGACGCCCCACCGAAGCGGGTCGTTTTTGGGGTCATAATAGTGGTCGCGGCGATAACCATCGGCGGGGTTTCTAGCGGCGAAGGTTGGTGGCGTAAAGTGTGGGTGTGCGGCGGCGCCCTTCACTCCGCTCTCCCCGGCGAAAGCCGGGGCCCAGATCGAACCCGCTGACCTCGAAGCGCTTGCAGGGCGACAGGGCGAGAACACCCCCAGCCGCCCCGGATGAATCTGGGCCCCGGCTTTCGCCGGGGAGAGCGGGGGATTTGAGTTTGCTTGCTGACGTCCTTCTCTCCAGAGAAGGAGCCCTCCCTAAATCTCACGGCGAGACGATCGCAGGGCTGTTCGGGTTGCTCAAGGACGGCGCGTAGCGCCGCCGCGTGGCGGCCGCCCGGAGGGCGGTCCTTGACCAACCCGAACAGCCCTGCACGCTGCAGCCTCCAAGAGATTTAAGGATCGCACCCGACCCTTGGTCGGTGTGGCGAAAGATCAGAACGTTGATTGAGTGGCGTTAGGCTATCAGCCGGCATCCAGCACCTTAACGAACTTTGCTGTGAGCTTGTCTTGATGGAGTCGACCATCCGACCAGCTCAGCATGATGCGGTTCGTCACGGAGGGATACTGAATCAAGATTTCACTAGGCCTGAATTTGGCCCCTACCAAATCTGGGCTTTTCGCGAGGTCTGGAGGCTCAAGAAGTAACAGGAACTGTAAACCTAGAATGTTGACGCCAATCCCGCTGATCTCTCGGCTTTCGTTGGTCAGCGGATAAAGCTGGAATCGCAGATGGTTCTCGAAAGTGTGGCCCGTCTGCATCAGGCAGTACAGGCCGGTCCCCTTCGGCCAGGCAGTAATGTCGTCGAGCATATTTAGTACATCGACATCGCTGGCGAAGGCACCCGACAGCCGCAGTCCATCATGGGCAAGGTTTTTCGATGAAGCCATAGCTTTCGCTGTCTTTAGCAGCCATCGTTCAATGTCGTGGCCCGACATGAGCCAAATATTGTTCTGAGCTTCTCGTTCAAGACCGATCTTAATGTTTGTAAAGAAGCGCTGCGCTGTTTCGTCAAGCGGCGAGAGTGCGCTGTTGTGAACTCGGCACAAGCAATTGGCTGTCAGGTTGCTCGGCGCTAGAAGGCGTTCTTCGTCAGGCCCAAGCCACGGCAGACCTGACACGGAGAACCCTCCGCTGGATGTGAGGACGCGGATCACGCCTTCCGAGATCAGATGCTCACCCGAAATCACACCACCGCAGTTACCCAGCGCGTTCATGTAGCAGCGATTCAACGCTAGGCCTGCCGGAAGCGCACTTAGGCCAAGCGATGCAGGTAGTTTGTGCCACCTGCCGTCGATGTAGCAGCAATCACGAGAGGGCCGTCTGCTGCCGCATATGCATGGGCCTTTGAGTCGCCTGCTAGCCTCGCCCATCTTGATTTTGCCCCCTAACCCGCCTGCTGCCCCAACCGCTCCCACCCGTCAAAAAACGGAAACCGCTCCGCCCAGAACGCCGCGAGCCTCGGATCGGCGTCCACGCGCTGGACCACCTCCGCCATCCTCGGTGCCGCTTCGTAGAACCGCACGCGCCGAGGCCCCCAGCGGCTGACGACGGCGACATAGAGGTCCAGCACGGTCATCTGGTCGCCCAGCAGGTAGCGGCCCGGCTCAAGCTGGCGCTCCATCATCGCCCAGCAGTCGAGGATGCGCTCGGCGGTGGCGGCCTTGACCCGGGCCTGCATCTCGGGGTCGTCGCCGACCAGGCGCGAGGGATCATCGCGCACCCAGAACAGGCTGTAGATCGAGGCCGGGATGAAGGTCATCCAGCGCAGGAACTGCGCGCGCTCCGGCGCGTCGAGGGCCGGGGACAGGCCCGCCTCCGGGTGGCGGTCGGCTAGCCAGATCAGGATGGCGGCGCTCTCTGTGATCGTCTCGCCGGCCGGGGTGAGCAGGGCCGGGATCTGTTTCAGCGGATTGATCACGGCCACCTTGGCCTGCTCGGCCTCGCCTTCCCAGGTCGGTGCCTCTATGACCGCATAGGGCTGCCCCAGCAGGGTCAAAGTAGCTTCGACCGGCACGGAACCCGAGCCAAGCGCGCCGTAGATGGTGTATGCTGCGTTAACCATCGATTAGTAATCTACCCACAACATGTTGTGTGCTGCGACCAACTGACCACTAGATGAACCGGTTGGCTGCGGTACGAAGAGAGCCTAACTCGTCCGTCCGATTCGTGTCCGCCCGCTCTGGAGCCGCTGCCGATGTCCGCCAAGCTTATCACCCTTCCTGGCCTCCTGACGCCCTCGGCAGCCTACAAGCCCTTCCGTTATCCGTGGGCTCACGAGTTCTGGAAGAAGCAGCAGCAGGTCCACTGGATGCCCGAAGAGGTGCCGCTGGGCGAGGACCTCAAGGACTGGGCCGTCAAGCTCAATGACAAGGAACGGAACCTGCTGACGCAGATCTTCCGCTTCTTCACCCAGGCCGATATCGAGGTCGCCGACAACTATATGGAACGCTACGGCCGGGTCTTCAAACCCACCGAAGTGAAGATGATGCTGTCGTCGTTCGCCAATATGGAGACCATCCATATTGCGGCCTACGCCCTGCTGCTCGAGACCATCGGCATGCCGGAAAGCGAGTTCGGGGCCTTCCTCGAATATGAGGCCATGCGCGACAAGCACGACTTCATGCAGAAGTTCGGCGTCGAGACCAATGCCGACATCGCCCGCACCCTGGCCATGTTCGGCGGCTTCACCGAGGGCCTGCAGCTGTTCGCCAGCTTTGCGATGCTGATGAACTTCCCGCGCTTCAACAAGATGAAGGGCATGGGCCAGATCGTCTCGTGGTCGATCCGCGACGAGAGCCTGCACTGCGAAGGCATCATCAAGCTCTACCACGCCTTCAACGCCGAGACCGGCGCGGTGACCAAGGCCGTGGCCGACGACATCGTCGATTGCTGCAAGACCGTGGTGGCTCTGGAGGACAAGTTCATCGACCTGGCCTTCGAGGCCGGCGAGGTCCAGGGCATGACCCCGGAAGACATCAAGCAATATATCCGCTTCATCGCCGACTGGCGCCTGCGCCAGCTGCAGCTGCCGGAAGTCTACGGCATCAAGGAAAACCCGCTGCCCTGGCTGCAGAGCCTGCTCAGCGGTGTCGAGCACGCCAACTTCTTCGAAGCCCGCGCCACCGAATATTCCAAGGCCGCGACCCGTGGCCAGTGGCACGGCGGCGAGGGCGTCTGGTCCAGCTTCGACCAGCTGATGGCCAAGCGCGCGGAGCATTCGCTCCCGGCGGAATGATCTGATGAGCCTTCTCCCCCTGCGGGAGAAGAGCCTGCCCCGGCGAAGGTCGGGGCGACCCTCTCCCGCAACGGGAGAGGGCTTTGTTTTGACGGGAGGTCTCCATGACCAGCCTTGCCCTGATCGGCCCCGGTGCGGTCGGCGGTACGGTGGCCGCCTGGCTGGCCCAGAACCCGGCCCTGTCAGTGACGATCTGCGCGCGGACGCCGTTCGAGGGGCTGGAGATCGAGACGCCCGGCGGCCTGATTTCGGCCAGTCCCGTCGTGCTGACCGATCCTGCCCAGGCCCGCCCGGTCGACTGGGTGCTCATCGCCACCAAGACCTATGACACCGCCTCGGCCGAGGCCTGGCTGGACGCCCTGGTCGGTCCGGAGACCCGGCTGATGGTGCTGCGCAACGGGGTCGAGCATGTCGCGCCGTTCCTGGCGCGCCTGCCGGCGGCCCGCATCGTCCCGGCGGTGGTTGATATTCCCGCCGAGCGCCGCGCCCCGGGCCGGATCCTGCAGCGCCGCGATGGTTCGATCCTGACGCCCGATGACGCGGCCGGCCGGGACGCCGCCGCCCTCTTTGCCCACACCCCCATTGCCGTCTCGACCACGCCGGATTTCACCACGGCGGCCTGGACCAAGCTGGCCCTCAACTGCGCGGGGGCGGTCAATGCCCTGATCCTCAAGCCCTCGGGCGTGGCCCATGACGAGGGGGTGGCCGAGGTCATGCGCACCCTGGTGGCCGAGTGCGTGGCCGTGGGCCGGGCCGAAGGCGCTGACCTGGGCGATGACCTGGCGGATGCGGTGGTGGCCGGCAATCGCGCCGCGGCCCCGGACGGGATCAATTCCCTGCACGCCGACCGCCTAGCCGGCCGGCCTATGGAGCTGGACGCCCGTAACGGGGTGATCGTCCGGCGCGGGGCCGCCCACGGCATTCCCACCCCGGCCAATGCCATGGTTGTGGCCCTGATCCGGGCGGCGGCGGCCTAGAGCGTTTTCCGATAGGTGTGAAACGGTTATCGGATCGAAAAACGCTCCAACTTTTGATCTAGAGCCTTCGTCCTTCGACACGCTCAGAACGAGGTATTTGCGTCCGGAGGTCGGGCCTAGGGCCTGTCCTTCTTGGGGATCGCGGCGATTTCCTCGGGCGTCAGCTTGGTGATGGTCTTGGCGCGAATCGGCATTTCGATGCCGAAGCCGTCCGAGACGCGCAGGTCCAGGTCGATCGGCGTGCAGATCCGGTCGCTGCCGCGCACCACGCTGACCAGATGGGTGCCCGGCGAGCGCAGCTGGTTGGAGCCGTGGGCCAGGTCGAGACGATAGACGTCCCTGTTGCGGATCTTCATGTAGAGCACGTCGCGGCTGGGCGAGCTCCAGCCATGCCAGTCCGACAGCGAGAAGCAGGGCGGGCGGGGCTTGGCGGCGGCGGCCTGGGCCTGGGCTGCGCCGGCGACGGCAGAGACGAGGGCGAAGCCGACCACGGCCGCGGTCCGCGCAAGGAAGGTGAGCTTGGTCATCGGTCCTGTCCTTATGGCCCCCTGGCGTCAGATTGGTCCGGCGCGCGCTCAAGTCAATGGCGCGCCGGCCTCAGGGCTTGGCGCGGCGACGCTGGTGACGGCCGGGAAGGTGGGTCTCGCCGATGGCGGCCTGAGCCGCCGCGTCCAGCTGTTGCAGGCTGGAGACCGGCAGGCTGATGGAAAACCCAGGTGACAACAGGATCCGGGCGTCCAGATCGCCGACCTGGCAGATCTGGGCCGGTTCATGGCTGACCAGGGCCAGATGGGCGGCCGGCGAGCGGATATGCCGGACCGGATGGCTCAGATCGATGCGGTAATAGTCGGTCAGGCGCACGCGCAGCAGAAGGGTCTGATCGCCGAGGGCGGACCAGTCGCGGACCTCGCGGCTGTCGAAACAGGCGCGTTCGGCGGCCTGGCCCGGTCCGGCCTGCAGGGCGAGGGCGGCGATCCCGAGCAGTCCGGCGATCAGGCGGCGCGACAGGGGCAGAGCTCCGGCGGGAGGGGGTTCCGCAAGGGGTGAACCTCTCCCGCCGTCCATGAAGGCATCAGGCCTTGGCGGCCTTCGCGACCTTGGCCTCGTCTTCGGGCATGTCGTCCAGCTCGCCCTCCCACTTGGCGACCACGGCGGCGGCGACGCTGTTGCCGACGACATTGGTGGCCGAGCGGCCCATGTCGAGCAGGTGGTCAACGCCGAGGACGAGGGCGATCCAGGCTTCCGGCAGGCCGAAATAGGTCAGGGTGGCCATGATCACGACCAGCGAGGCGCGCGGCACGCCGGCAATCCCCTTGGAGGTCACCATCAGCAGCAGCAGCATGAAGATCTGCTGCTCGACGGTCAGATGCACGCCATGGGCCTGCATGATGAACATGGTGGCAAAGGTGCAATAGAGCATCGAGCCGTCGAGATTGAACGAATAGCCCAGGGGCAGGACGAACGAGACGATCCGGCGGCGCACGCCCACCTTGGGCAGGCTGTCGAGAATGCGCGGATAGGCGGCTTCCGACGAGGCCGTCGAGAAGGCCAGCAGGACCGGGTCGCGGATCACGCCGAACAACGGGAAGACCCGCTTGCCCAGCACCACGGCCGCGGCGATGAACAGCAGGGCCCAGAGCACGCCCATGGTGGCATAGAAGCCGAGGACAAACTTGCCGTAGGTGGCCAGCATGCCTAGGCCCTGGGTGGCGATGGTCGAGGCCAGGGCCGCGAAGATGGCCAGGGGGGCCAGCTTCATGACGAAGCCCGTGACCTTCAGCATGATCTGGGCGGCCTGTTCGACCAGTTCCAGAACCTGCGGGGCCTTGTCGTCCAGGGCCGCCACGGCAGTACCCACGAACAGCGAGAAGACCACGATCTGCAGGATCTCGTTCTTGGCCATGGCGTCGAAGATCGAGGTCGGCACCAGGTGGGTGATGAAGCCCTTCAGGGTGAAGGCGTCGGTGCTGGCGGCGGTTTTGGTGCCGGCCACGTCCATATGCGCCATGTTCAGGCCCGCGCCGGGATCCAGCAGGTGAACCATCAGCAGGCCGAGAAGCAGCGACACAGCCGAGGCGCCGATGAACCAGGTCATGGTCTTGGCACCGATCCGGCCCACGGCGGCGGCGTCTTCCATATGGGCGACGCCGGCCACCAGGGTCGTGAAGACCAGGGGCGCAATGATCATCTTGATCAGGCGCAGGAAGATGTCGGTGATCATCGACAGGTTGTCGGCCGCGGCCTTGGCACCGGCCGGATCGAGGTACTGGTTGCAGACCCAGCCCACGGAGACCCCGAGGATCATCGATGCGATGATCAGAAAGGCAAAACGCTTGTTCATGACACTCCCCTGGGCCGCCCCCGGCATTAGCAGTCTTCCTGGCCCTGACCGATCCGACGAAGCACGGGCATGAACCCGCCATGGCCGGCCCTGATCTTGAGCCTGTCTGCCCTTGTGGCCGACAGGCGCGGGTTCGTCCATGCCCTTCGCACGGGAAGTGGCGACCGAACGGCCTAAGGCTGAGCAGCGGTGGGATGTCGCCCGGTGGCGATGCAGGCGGCGGCCAAAGCCGCCTGGCGTTGCGCCCTGGCCAGGCACCCTGCTCCGCGATCCGGACCTCGGGCCGTCCAGGGTGGGGCGGAGATAGCGGGGTTCTGCTGAGGGGCGTCACCCCGGTCAGCCTGACAGAAAGGGGGCTGGGCCCAGCCCCGCCTCAGACACGGCGCTGCGGCTCAAGTAATAGAATTATTATTTAGCGGGGGCGGCGTCTCGCCAAGGTCACAAAACATCGCTATAAGGCGCCATGTCGAACCAAGAAAAAGCCATCGCTGTCGTCGAACAGCTGAATCAAGAATACGAGCGCGCCGTGGGCGCCCTCCGCACCGCCCTCAAGGCCTATCTCGAAACCGGCGCGCGGCCTGATCCCGCCCAGCGTTTCGACGGGACCTTCGCCTATCCCGAACTGCGGCTGATCTATGATCCCGAGGCCCTGCCACCCAAGCTGGCCCGCTCCTATGCGCGCGTCAGCCGTCCAGGCGTCTATGCGACCACGGTGACCAAGCCGGCCCAGTTCAAAGACTATCTGGTCGAGCAGCTGACCCTGCTGATGAACGACTTCGACGTCGAGATCGAGGTCGACCGGTCGGGCCAGGAAATCCCCTATCCCTATGTCCTGGATGCCAGCATCGACCTCAACCAGGCCGATGTTCGGTCAGAGGATATTGCCCGCTTCTTCCCGACCACGGACCTGGCCTTCATCGGCGACGAGATCGCTGACGGCGTCTGGGACGCGGCCCTGGAAGAGACCCGGCCCCTGGCCCTGTTCGATGGCCTGCGCACCGATTTCTCCCTGGCCCGTCTGCGGCACTATACCGGGGCCCCGGCCGAGGACGTGCAGCAGTTCATCCTGTTCACCAACTATCACCGCTATGTCGATGAATTCGTCCGCTGGGGCATCGAACAGCTGGGCCAGCCGGGCACGCCCTATACCGGCCTGTCCTGTTCGGGCGGCCTGACCATCACGGCCAATACGGTCAATCCGGAACTGGCGGTGGCCGAGTCGACCTGGCGCAAGCACCAGATGCCGGCCTACCACCTGATGGCTCCGGGCGGCACGGGGATCACCCTGGTCAATATCGGCGTCGGCCCGTCCAACGCCAAGACCATCTGCGACCACCTGGCGGTGCTGCGTCCGCAAGCCTGGCTGATGATCGGCCACTGCGGCGGCCTGCGCGACACCCAGACCATCGGCGACTATGTGCTGGCCCACGCCTATCTGCGCGACGACCATGTGCTGGACGCCGTCCTGCCGCCGGAAATCCCGGTGCCGTCGATCGCCGAGGTGCAGCGCGCCCTCTATGACGCCTCCAAGGCCATCAGCGGCGACAGCGGCGACCAGCTGAAGAAGCGCCTGCGCACCGGCACCGTGGTCACCACCGACGACCGCAACTGGGAGCTCCGCCACAGCCTGTCGGCCCTGCGCTTCAACCAGAGCCGCGCGGTCGCCATCGACATGGAGAGCGCCACCATCGCCGCCCAGGGCTATCGCTTCCGGGTGCCTTACGGGACGCTGCTCTGCGTGTCCGACAAGCCGCTGCACGGCGAGATCAAGCTGCCGGGCCAGGCCAATGCCTTCTATGAGCGGGCGATCAGCCAGCACCTGCAGATCGGCATCCTGACCTGCAAGCTGCTGCTCGAGGAAGGCGCCAACCTGCATTCCCGCAAGCTGCGGGCCTTCGACGAGCCGCCGTTCAGGTAGGGGAATCCGGGGGCCATCACTTGCCCCCACCTGACCTGCTTCGCAGGTCGTCCGCCCCCGGAGGGGGCAAATGAAATCGTCTTCCCCCTCCGGGGGAGGACGGCTGCGAAGCAGCCAGGAGGGGGCGAGTGGCTCCTAAGCCTCCTCCACCCAGGCCTTGATCAGCTGATGGGCGATCGCCAGGGCCGGCGGGGCGAAGGTGCCTTCCAGCTCGCCCCGGATCAGGGCCCCGGCCTCTTCCTTGGTAAACCAGCGCACCTCTTCCAGTTCGGTCTGGTCGGGCCGGGCCTCTGCACTGTCGACCTGGGCGATCAGGCCCATCATCAGGGATGACGGCCAGGGCCAGGGCTGGCTGGAATGGTAGCGCACGCTGGTGGCCGTCAGGCCGGCCTCTTCCATCAGTTCGCGGGCGCAGGCCTCCTCGATGGTCTCGCCCGGCTCGAGGAAGCCCGCCAGGGCCGAGAACATGCCGGCCGGCCACATCGCCTGGCGACCCAGCAGGCATTTGTCCTCATGCACCGCCAGCATGATCGCCACCGGATCGGTGCGCGGGAAATGTTCGGCCTTGCAGGCGGGGCAGACGCGCTTCCAGCCCCCGTCACCGACCTCGGAGGCCTGGCCGCAGGCGCTGCACCAGCGGTGGCGGCGACGCCATTCGAACATCGAGCGGGCCGTGGCCAGGATGCCGGCATCGGCCGGTGGCATCGAGGCGGCGATGCCGCGCAGCTCCTCGAACCGGCCCAGCCCCTGCAGGGGGCCCTCGGCCGGATCGGCCGGGCCGTCCAGATCGACCGCGAACACCGCCAGATCCTTCCAGAGCCCCAGGAACAGCAGCTTCTCGGTCCCGGCCGCCAGTTCCTGGGCCATGTCGGCGCGCAGATAGGCGATCTGGACGCCCGTCGGCTTGCCGTCCTCGCCCAGGTTGTCCTCGACCAGGGGCTTGCCGTTCCAGATGGCCACGGCCAGGGAGGCGGGGTCGGCCAGCTTTTCGGCCAGCCAGGCGGCATCGCCGCGCCGCTCGCTGGAACGGTCCAGGGGATTGCCGGCGAAGGTGTTGGTGATGATCGAAAGAGCCATGTCCTGTCTCTAGCCCAGCGAGGAAGAGTCGTCACGACGTCGCACGGACTTGCATCGTCGGTCATGAGTCGCGATATAGGCCTCGGAGATCGGTGACGGGCGGAGCCCTCGCCAATCTGGTCAGGGCCGAGAGGCAGCAGCCACAACGAGCCAAGCTTCGGGTCGTCCGCCGGTCTCCACCTTTTCTCCTAAAACTGTCAGCAGTTGCCCGCCGCGCGCGCGCGAGCCTTTTGCTGGGCGCTCCGGCGCTCTACACTGACGGCCATGGCCGACCACGACGACCTCCAGACTGATTCCGCACCGCCGTGGGACGATGAACCCGCCGAGCGTGACGAGAACACGGCCGACATTTTCGGCGCGGCCCCGGCTGTGGTCGCCCCGCCGGTGGTCCAGCCCTCGCCGGACCTGGTCCATGACGACGCCGGCGCGGCCTATACCGTCCTGGCCCGCAAGTATCGGCCGCGCAATTTCGAGGACCTGATCGGCCAGGAGGCCATGGTCCGGACCCTGGCCAATGCCTTTTCCAGCGGCCGTATCGCCCATGCCTTCATGCTGACCGGCGTGCGCGGGGTGGGCAAGACCACGACCGCCCGTCTGCTGGCCCGCGCCCTGAACTACGAGACCGACACGGTTCACCAGCCCTCGGTCGACCTGACGGTCGACGGCCGTCACTGCAAGTCGATCATCGAAGGCCGGCACATGGACGTGCTGGAGCTGGACGCCGCCAGCCGCACCAAGGTCGACGAGATGCGCGAGCTGCTGGACGGGGTGCGCTACGCCCCGGTCGAGGCGCGCTACAAGGTCTACATCATCGACGAAGTGCACATGCTGTCGACGGCGGCGTTCAACGCCCTGCTGAAGACGCTGGAAGAGCCGCCGCCGCACGCCAAGTTCATCTTCGCCACCACCGAGATCCGCAAGGTGCCGGTGACCATCCTGTCGCGGACCCAGCGCTTCGACCTGCGCCGGGTCGAGCCGGACGTGCTGGTCAAGCACTTCGACCGGATCGCGGCCAAGGAGGGCGCGCGGGTCGATGCCGACGGCCTGGCCCTGATCGCCCGCGCCGCCGAGGGATCGGTGCGCGACGGTCTGTCCCTGCTCGACCAGGCCATTGTCCAGGCCGAGCGCGGGGCGACGGTCTCGGCCGCCGTGGTCCGCGACATGCTGGGCCTGGCCGATCGCGGCCAGACCATCGCCCTGTTCGAGTCCGTAATGGGCGGCAAGCCGGCGGAGGCCCTCGAAGGCTTCCGCGCCCTGTGGGGTTTCGGGGCTGACCCGGCGGTGGTCATGCTCGACCTGCTGGACCACTGCCACGGGGCGGCGGTGGCCAAGGCCCTGGGGCCCGACGCCCTGACCCTGCCCAAGGAACAGGCCGCCCGCCTGGCTGCCATCGGGGCCCATACCTCGGCCGGCACCCTGTCGCGGCTCTGGCAGATGCTGCTCAAGGCCCATGACGAGGTGCGCCGCGCGCCCGACGCCATGGCGGCGGCCGAAATGGCCCTGATCCGGCTGTGCTATGCCGCCGACCTGCCCGGTCCGGAGGAAGCCCTCAAGGCCCTGCGGGACGGCAATGCACCCGGCGGCCTCGGCGGCGGTGGCGGGTCTGCGGGTGGCGGCGGGTCCGGCGGCGGCGTCAGCGCCCAGATGGTCTCCATGGCCTCACCGGCCGCCCAGGCCCTGCCGGTCCTGGCCTCGTTCGACGATGTCCTGGCCCTGATCGCCGCCAAGCGCGACATCGGCCTGAGGCTGGATGTCGAACAGTTCGTGCGCCCGATCAGCTTCCGGCCCGGTGCCATCACCTATGAGCCCGCGCCCGGCGCGCCCGGCAATCTGGCCGGACGTCTGGTTCGCGCGCTGAAGGAATGGACCGGCCAGCCCTGGCTGGTGGCGGCCGAGGGCGGCGGCGGGGCCGAGAGCCTGCTGGAGCGCCAGAAGCGCGAAGACCGCGAGGCCCTGGCCGAAATCAAGGCCGATCCGTTCGTGGCCTCTCTGCTGGCGGCCTTTCCCGGCGCCGAACTGGAGGTTCGCAAGATCCCCGGCCCCAGCCTGGCACCGAGCGAGCCGGACGAACTCGAGGACTAAGAGTCACTGCAAGCGGCACCGGTTTCCCGGTACGGCGTCGCTTCGCTCCTGGACCGGGAATGACGGATTTGACGGCATGAAAGACCTCGGCGGCCTGATGAAGCAGGCTCAGGAGATGCAGCAGAAACTGGCCGATGCCCAGGCGCGGCTGGCCGAGACCCTGGTCGAGGGTACCTCGGGCGGCGGCATGGTCACCGTCACCCTCAAGGGCACGGGCGAACTGGCCCGGGTGGTGCTTGACGAGAGCCTTGTCGAGCCGGGCGAGGGCGAGGTCATTGCCGACCTGATCGTCGCCGCCCATGCCGATGCCAAGAAGAAGCTCGACGCCAAACAGGCCCAGATGATGCAGGAGGCCGCCGGACCCATGGCCGGCATGATGGGCGGTCTGCCGGGCATGAAGTTCTAGGCCAGGGAGCCGCCATCCTCGTCCTTCGACAAGCTCGGGATGAGGATGTCTACTGAGTCAAGAATCGCCCTCATCCTGAGCTCGTCGAAGGACGAGGGCGACACCTCACCTTAGCAAGAGACCTGATGGCCGCCTCCGCCGGACCCGAGATCGAGCGCCTGATCGCCCTGCTGTCCAAGCTGCCGGGGCTGGGGCCGCGGTCTGGCCGGCGGGCGGCCCTGGCCCTGCTCAAGAAGCGCGACACCCTGCTGGCTCCGCTGACGGCGGCCATGGTCGATGCCCAGGCCAAGGTGCGGACCTGCACTGTGTGTGGCTCGCTGGATACCACCGAGCCCTGCGCGGTCTGCAGCGACGAGACCCGCGACGGACGGCTGATCTGCGTTGTCGAGGAGGTTGGCTCGCTGTGGGCCATGGAGCGCGGCGGCCAGTTCAAGGGCCGCTATCATGTGCTGGGTGGTCTGCTTTCGGCCCTGGACGGGATTGGACCCGAGGCGCTGCGGATCGCCGAGTTGCTGGCGCGGGTGACCAGAGGCGAGGTGGCGGAGGTCATCCTGGCCCTGCCGGCCACGGTCGACGGCCAGACCACGGCCCACTATCTGGCGGACCGGCTGGCGGTGGCCTCGAATGTCTCGGTGACGATGCTGGCGCGCGGCGTTCCGGTCGGGGGCGACCTGGACTGGCTGGATGACGGCACGATCGCCCAGGCGTTGAGGGCCCGTCGACCGGCCTGAGGTCTAGAAGAGGGCGCGGAAGGCGAAGGCCAGGCCGACCCAGAAGGCCAGGCTGACGCCGATCAGGGCGATGCGGCCCCAGGCCAGGCGCGGAGCGGCGACGCGGGGAGCGGCGGAGACGGACGGCGAATGCTCGACGCTGATATAGGCCATGGCTTCCTCCATGCCCCCGTTCCGGAGGCTTGATGCTTGGGCATCCGACCTCACGCAACGCCCTGATCCTTTAACAAGTCCCTACCGCGCGCACGGCGGGCGGTGCGTCAAACCGTCCCATCCTTGCGGGTTTAGCCGGCGTTCGGCCCCTGACTCACGAGTCGCCCAAATGGAGAAATCCTGTGTGTGGTAAACACGCGTCGAGCGAACCAGGCTCCCCGGCGGCAAGCCGTTGCTTGTTAAACGCATTGTCGCGTGATCTTCTCCCGCCAACTGGGGGAGGCGGGGGCAAAACGACCATGGCGGCTGCTCCGACCCCTTATCACGTCAAGGTTAGTGCATGAATATCGTCATCGCCCTGGGCATACTGGTCACGCTCGTGACCGGCATTCCCGTGCTTATCCAGCTTCTCCGAGAGCATCCCAAAGGACTGCTTATCCTGTTCTTTGCCGAAATGTGGGAGCGTTTCTCCTACTATGGCATGCGCGCCATCCTGATCTTCTATCTGACGCAGCACTTCCTGTTCGATCCCAAGGCCGCTTCGGCCCATTATGGTTCCTACACTTCGCTGGTCTATCTGCTGCCCCTGATCGGCGGCTTCCTGGCCGACAAGTATCTGGGCACCCGCAAGGCAGTGGCGTTCGGCGCGATTCTTCTGGTCGCCGGCCACCTGACCATGGCGATCGAGGGCAAGCCCGCCGTCCAGACCCTGACCTATCAGGGCGCGACCTATGACTTCCAGGCCGAGGGCCGGGGTCAGGAACTGGTCGCCAAGCTGGTGGTCGACGGCAAGCCCTATGACGTGGCCGCCACCAAGGCCGGTGATTTCGAGGTCAAGGGCCTGCCCGCCAACGCCCCCCTGCCCAGCGTCCTGCCCAAGGCGGACTACAAGCTGGACGTCAAGGATCGCGATCCGACCTATCTGAACATCTTCTGGCTGGCCCTGTCGCTGATCATTGTCGGCGTCGGTTTCCTCAAGCCCAATATCTCGACCATCGTCGGACAGCTCTATCCCCAGGGCGATCCGCGCCGCGATCCGGGCTTCACCCTCTACTATTACGGCATCAATCTCGGCTCGTTCTGGGCCTCGATCCTGTGCGGCCTGCTGGGCGTCACGGTCGGCTGGTGGGCGGGCTTCGGCCTGGCCGGTATCGGCATGCTGGCCGGCTTCATCGTCTTCGTTCTCGGCAAGCCCCTGCTAATGGGCAAGGGCGAGCCGCCGGAACCCAAGGTCCTGAAGACCAAGGTGGTGGGCCCGATCGATCGCGAGATGCTGATCTATATCCTGTCGCTGATCGGCGTGGCCGGCGTTTTCTATCTGGTGCAGCGCAACCCCGTGGTCGGTGCGGCCCTGATCGCCGGCATCGTCGCCTCGCTGGGCTATATCGTCTGGTTCATGTTCGCCAAGTGCGGCAAGGAAGAGCGCGAGCGCCTGGCCCTGGCCGTATTCCTGATCTTCGGCGCCGTGGTGTTCTGGACCCTGTTTGAACAGGCCGGGTCGTCGCTCAGCCTGTTTGCGGCCACCAATGTCCAGCTCGACCTGGTCAAGGCACCGGTCCAGTGGTTCGGCGGCGCGGTCACCCTGGCCACGCCTGACCAGCTGGTTGCGGCCGGGATCGACAAGGCCTCGACCTTCTGGGTCAATACCAGCTTCAACGCTCCGCAGACCCAGGCTCTGAACGCCGGCTGGATCCTGATCTTCGCTCCGGTCTTTGCCTTCCTCTGGACCTGGCTGGGCAAGCGCGGCCGGGATCTGAACCCCGTCGTCAAGTTCGGCCTGGCCCTGTTGCAGGTCGGGGCCGGCTTCCTGCTGCTGCAGGTCGGGGCCACCTTCGCCGACGGCGCCTTCCGCATGCCCCTGGTGTTCCTGGTGGTCATGTACATGCTGCACACCACCGGTGAGCTCTGCATGTCGCCGGTCGGTCTGTCGCAGATGACCAAGCTGTCGCCGCCGACCGTCGTGTCCTTCATGATGGCCGTCTGGTTCCTGGCCGTGGCCATCGCCCAGTATGTCGGCGGCATCATCGCCGGCCTGACCACCACCGAGACGGTGGGTGGCCAGGTTCTGGACCCCGCTGCGGCCCTGGCCACCTCGCTGCAGGTGTTCAATGTCATCGGCCTGGTCTCGATCGGCATCGGGATCCTGTTCCTGATCCTGTCGCCCTGGCTCAAGAAGTGGTCGCACGGCTCGGACGACACCGACGCCCCGACGACGGCCCACTAGTCGTCAGGCACCAGAAACGACAAAGGCCCCGGAGCGATCCGGGGCCTTTTTTGGTTGGGGGCTCGAGGGGGGCGGACCCACCCATAGGCCTGTCTTCCCGAGGGCCTAAACTGCGGTACCGCCGACGGTCAGGCCGGTGATCTTCAGGGAGGGTTGGCCGACGCCGACCGGCACGCCCTGGCCGGACTTGCCGCAGACACCGATGCCGGGATCGAAGTCGAAGTCGTGGCCGATCATGGTCACCCGGGTCAGGGCGCTGGGGCCGTCGCCGATCAGGGTGGCCCCCTTGACCGGAGCAGTGATCTTGCCGTCCTCGACCAGATAGGCCTCGGTGCACTGGAAGACGAACTTGCCGTTGGTGATGTCGACCTGGCCGCCGCCGAAATTGGCGCAGTAGAGGCCGCGCTTCATCGAGGCGATCATCTCGGCCGGATCGTCGTTGCCGGCCAGCATGCCGGTATTGGTCATGCGTGGCATCGGCATGTGGGCATAGGACTGGCGGCGGCCGTTGCCGGTGGCCTCCATGCCCATCAATCGGGCGCTCATCCGGTCGTGCATATAACCCACCAGGATACCGTCCTCGATCAGGATGGTGCGTTCGGTCGGGGTGCCTTCGTCGTCGATGGTCAGGGAGCCGCGTCGGCCGGGCAGAGAGCCGTCGTCAAAGACGGTGACGCCCTTGGCCGCGACGCGTTCGCCGATGCGGCCGGAGAAGGCCGAAATGCCCTTGCGGTTGAAATCGCCTTCCAGGCCATGGCCGACGGCTTCGTGCAGCAGCACACCGTTCCAGCCCGACCCCAGGACCACGTCCATCTCGCCGGCCGGGCAGGGGACAGCGTCGAGATTGACCAGGGCCATCCGCAGGGCCTCGTCGACCTGGCCCTGCCACTTGTCGGGGCTGATCCAGGCGGCGAAACCGGCGCGGCCACCGGCCCCGGCCGACCCGCTCTCGCGCTTGCCGTCCTTCTCGACCGTGACCTGGACATTGACCCGGACCAGGGGGCGGACGTCGCGGACCAGCTTGCCGTCGGCGCGGAGGATCTCGACCACCCGCCGTTCGCCGGCCAGTGAGGCCATGACCTGGACGACGCGCGGATCGCGGGCCCGGGCGAAGGCATCGATTTCCTGTAGCAGGGCAACCTTGTCGGAAAAGGCGGGCGAGGCGAGGGGGTCGTCCTCGCCATACAGCCGTTCATTGGTCGAGCGGGGGCCCTCGGCGCTGACGCCGGCATAGCCGCGCTTGGCCAGGCTGGCCGAGGCGGCGGCCCGGCCGAGGGCGGCCTCGGAGATCTCGGCGGCATGGGCGTAGCCGGCGGTCTCGCCGGCCACGACGCGCAGGCCGAAGCCCTCGCCCGAATCATAGGAGGCACTTTTCAGGCGACCGTCATCAAAAACGAAGGCCTCACTCTCGGAGCGTTCGAGGAACATCTCGCCGTCATCGGCCCCGGCCAGGGCCTCGCCCAGGATCCTGCGGGCCTGGTCGGGATCGACGCCGGCGGCGTCGAGCAGGGAAGGGGCGTTGAGAAGCGAGGCGGGGATCGGAGCGTTCATGCCCCTATAGCTAGGCGTTTGCAGCGCTTTCGTCACCCCGCCCCTTTGGTCTTGGCCGTTACTCGTAGTCGTGCTGCACGGTGCCCGAGCCGCTGGTATTGGCCGTGAGGCTGGCCGGCTGGGCCTGCAGGCTGACATCGCCGCTGCCCGACAGGGCGATGGTGACGACGTTTTTCGCCGTGACCACGGCATTGCCGCTGCCCGAGATCATCAGGTCGGCATTCTTGGCGGCCAGGTCGTCCAGTTGGGCTTCGCCCGATCCGGCCGAGGTCAGGGACAGGACCGCGACCTTGCCCTCGGCGGAGACATCGCCGCTGCCATTGATCGCCAGGCTTAAGGTCGGCTGGTCAAAGGCCTGGATCTCGAGATCGCCGGACCCGTCCAGCTTGATCTGGCTGATGTTTGGCGCGGTGACGACGATCCTGGTCTGGTCGGCATAGCTGTGAACGCGGATGCCGTTGCGGTCGATGGTCAGGCTGTCGGCGTTCAGGTTGCCGTCACCGTCCGCCAGACTGATCCGGCCGGCATCGACCCGCAGGCGGTCGACGACGGCGGCAGGACCGCTGACCTCGATCCGGGCGACGGGGCCCTGGACATAGGTGACGTCGATCGGCAGGTCGAGGGTCAGGGTGTCACCGGTCCAGGCCAGCTGTCGCGAGACGAGCGGTGAGGCTTGCTTGCCGACCGAGCCCAGATGACGGCTATGGATCTGCCCTCTGTCTTGACTGTCGAACGGAATGGTCCAGCCGTCCTTCAGGATGACGGGTCCGGCCAGGGCGGCGACGCCGGCGGCGCTGCCGAGCATCAGCACAAAGCTGGCCCCGCCGATGATGAGCGCATTACGGATCATGACGGGCCCCTCAGCCTTGATTGTTGATGGCCGGCTTCAGCAGCCGGAAGTGCAGGCGGCCGAACCAGACCACTGCGTTGAAGATGCCAACCGTGGCGATGGTCAGCAGCGAGCCCAGGAAGGTCGCGCCGGCCATCAGGGCCACACCGGCCAGGAAGGCGGTCATGGGACCGCCCGGAGGTGCCGCCAGCGGACCCATGGCGAAAACGAAGCCGCCCGAGACGAACAGGGCCACCACAGCGACCAGGAAGCCGAACAGGGCCGCAAGAACGCCCATCAGCATCGGCAGCAGGAACATGATGTCGATGGCACCCAGGCCGATCAGGGCAATGATCGCTGCCCCGGCCGCAGCGGGATTCTTGGTCTCCTCCCAGCGCCGGAGCCCGGCATCGGCACGCAGTTCGCGGGCCAGACGGTCGGGATCGCCGAGGGCGGCGGCTGCGTCCGACTCGCTGCGGCCTTCGGCCATGGCGTCGGCGAAGTGGGCCTCATGATCGGCGACGATGTCGGCGATCGTGGTGGCGGGCAGGCCGGCCAGGCCCCGGCGCAGCCGGGTCATGAACTCGAGACGGGTCATGCGGCAGCTCCCAGTATGTCTTCGACGGCCGTGGTGAAGGCGGCCCATTCGGCCTTCTGCTGCGTGAAGCTGGCGCGGCCAGCCGAGGTCAGGCGGTAATATTTACGCGGCGGGCCGCTCTGGGATTCGACCAGATAGGTCTCCACCAGCCCGTCCGACTGCATGCGGCGCATCAGCGGATAGATTGTTCCCTCCCCCATATCGATGTCCTTCGCGAGCTTGCTGGCGATCTCATAGGCATAGCTGTCGGCGCGTGAGAGCAGGGCCAGCACGCAGAGCGCCAGCACGCCCTTCTTCAGTTGAATTTCAATGGCTTCCGGCACGTTGTCCTCGCCGCGGTTGATGCACTCTTCTATCGCACGGTACTGATCGGTACAAGGTACCTGTCAATGAATGTTACGTAATGAACCGGAGCGCCGGGAGCGGCCTTTTTGAAACTGGTTCGCAGCTGGGAACCCAAACCGTTGTGCCGACGGGTTTGGCGGGGGTTTGAGGCGCTTGGCAACCGCTGGCGATGCGCGTATGCAGCCAACAGAATGGTCAGTTGGGCGGGCGCGACCGCGACTCTCTCTATCGAGTCGATTGCGCGATACCGCGAGCCTGACTGTAATGTGTATGTCGGCGCGGCGTGACGTTGATCAAGGTCAAATGATCGACGGCAGGTCGCCGCTGAAACGGGCCGTGAGGAATATGAAGGCGCAATTTCAGGGGATTCGGCGGATTTTGACGGGCGCTGGCGCCCTCGCCGCCACGATGATGTTCGCGGGGCAAGCCCTTGCTGACGATCTGATGGGCCAGCCGACGCCGGGGGCGATCGACCTCCAGCCGGCCGCCTCGTCGCTCAAGCACGATGCGATCTGGTTCCACAATGTGATCCTGATGCCGATCATCACGGTCATCACCTTGTTCGTGCTGGCGCTGATCATCTGGATCGCGATCCGCTACAACAAGAAGGCCAACCCGGTCCCGGCCAAGTTCAGCCACAACACCACCATCGAGATCATCTGGACGGTCGTTCCGGTGATCATCCTGATGGTGATCGCGATCTTCTCGTTCCGGCTGCTGTTCGCCTATAACGACATGCCCAAGCCGTACATGACCGTAAAGGCCACCGGCTATCAGTGGTACTGGGGCTATGAGTATCCCGACCAGAAGATCAGCGAGATCATCTCGGTCGGCCTCTCGGAAGCCGATTCCAAGGCCAAGGGCGTGCCCTATCGCCTGGCGGCCGACAACGCCCTGGTCGTGCCGGTCAATCAGGTGGTCCGCGTCCAGGTCACCGGTGCCGACGTGATCCACGCCTTCGCCCTGCCGGCCTTCGGCCTGAAGACCGACGCCATTCCCGGCCGCCTGAACGAAACCTGGTTCAAGGCCGAGAGGACCGGCGTCTTCTACGGCCAGTGCTCGGAGCTGTGCGGCGTCGACCACGCCTTCATGCCCATCGAGATCAAGGTCGTGACCCAAGCCGAGTTCGACGCCTGGGTGCAGTCCAAGACCGCTCCGCCGGCGGCCGCCCCCGTCGCTGACGCCGCCGCTCCGGCTGCCGCTGTCGCGACCCCGGCCGCCGCTCCCGCCACCGCCCCGGCCGCGGCTCCCGCCGCGCCGGCGGTTTAAGATACGATTGCAGGATTAGTCCGATGGCTCACGCCGCTGACACCCACCACGACGACGCCCACGGCGCCGACGACAAGCCGCCCTTCTTCCAGCGCTGGTTCTTCTCGACGAACCACAAGGACATCGGCACCCTCTACATCCTGTTCGCCATCATGGCGGGCCTGGTGGGCGGGGCCCTGTCGGGCCTGATCCGCTGGGAGCTGATGGAGCCGGGCATCCAGGTGTTCTCCGACACCGGCGTCCTCGCCCAGATGGGTCTGTTCAAGGGCAAGCACGGCTATAACGCCGTGGTCACCGCCCACGCCCTGATCATGATCTTCTTCATGGTCATGCCGGCGATGATCGGCGGCTTCGGCAACTGGTTCGTTCCGATCATGATCGGCGCGCCGGACATGGCCTTCCCGCGGATGAACAACATCTCGTTCTGGCTGCTGATCGCTGCCTGGGTCCTGCTCTGCGTCTCGATGTTCGTCGACGGCGGTCCGGGCCACGGCTTCGGGGGTGGCTGGACCATCTATCCGCCGCTGTCGACCATCGGTCACAAGGGTCCGGCCATGGATCTCGCGATCCTGTCGCTCCACCTGGCCGGTGCCTCGTCGATCCTCGGCGCGATCAACTTCATCACCACGATCTTCAACATGCGCGCGCCGGGCATGACCCTGCACCGCATGCCGCTGTTCGCCTGGTCGGTGCTGATCACCGCCTTCCTGCTGCTGCTGTCGCTGCCCGTCCTGGCCGGCGCCATCACCATGCTGCTGACCGACCGTAACTTCGGCACCCACTTCTTCGATCCGGCCGCCGGCGGCGACCCCGTCATGTTCCAGCACCTGTTCTGGTTCTTCGGTCACCCGGAAGTGTACATCCTGATCCTGCCAGGCTTCGGCATCATCAGCCACATCGTCTCGACCTTCTCCAAGAAGCCGGTCTTCGGTTATCTGGCGATGGCCTATGCCATGGTCGCCATCGGCTTCGTCGGCTTCGTCGTGTGGGCGCACCACATGTACACCGTCGGCATGAGCATCAATCTGCGCGCCTATTTCGTGGCCGCCACGATGATCATCGCCGTTCCGACCGGCGTGAAGATCTTCTCCTGGATCGCCACGATGTGGGGCGGGTCGATCAGCTTCAAGACGCCCATGCTGTGGGCGATCGGCTTCATCTTCCTGTTCACGGTCGGCGGCGTCACCGGCGTCGTCCTGTCCAATGCCGGCATCGACTACAGCCTGCATGACACCTATTACGTCGTCGCCCACTTCCACTACGTGCTGTCGCTGGGCGCGGTGTTCGCCATCTTCGCCGGCTTCTTCTACTGGTTCGAGAAGATGTGGGGCGTGAAGTACAACGAGTTCCTGGGCTGCGTGCAGTTCTGGATCATGTTCGTCGGCGTCAACCTGATCTTCTTCCCGCAGCACTTCCTGGGCCTGCAGGGCATGCCGCGTCGCTATGTCGACTATCCGGACGCCTTCGCGAAGTGGAACTATGTCTCGACCGTCGGCTACCTGATCACGGTCGTTGGCGTGGTGGTGTTCCTGATCATCCTGATCGAGGCCGCTGTCCGTCGCCGCAAGGCCGAGGCCAATCCGTGGGGCGAAGGTGCCACCACCCTGGAATGGACCCTGTCCTCGCCGCCGCCGTTCCACCAGTTCAGCGAGCCGCCGGTGATCAAGGAAGACGATCACCACTGATCGCCGACCTGACGACAGACTGAAACGCGGGGGCGCGGTCTGGACCACTTAAGGGTCCGGGCCGCGCCCTTCGCCCATAAAGACCGCTATAAACAGACGCCGATGCCCAAAACCGCCGCCCTGACTCCAGAAACCGACCAGACGCCCACGGCCCCGGCCGCGGCGCGCTGGCAGGATTTCTTCCAGCTGCTGAAGCCCCGCGTCATGTCGCTGGTGGTCTTCACGGGCCTGACCGGCCTGCTGGCGGCGCGCGCGCCCGTGCACCCGGTTCTGGCCGCCGTAGCGGTGCTGTGCATCGCCGTCGGTGCCGGGGCCTCCGGGGCCCTGAACATGTGGTTCGATGCCGACATCGACAGGCTGATGCGCCGCACCCGCGGCCGCCCCGTACCCTCGGGCAAGGTGCGCGGCGACGATGCCGCGGCCCTGGGCGTGGTCCTGAGCCTGCTGTCGGTCATGCTGCTGGGCATGGCGGTCAACTGGCTGGCCGCCGGCCTGCTGGCCTTCACCATCGTCTTCTATGCCGTGGTCTACACCATGTGGCTCAAGCGCTGGACGCCGCAGAACATCGTCATCGGCGGCCTGGCCGGGGCTCTGCCCCCCGCCATCGGCTGGGCGGCCGCAACCGGCTCGGCCCCGCTCAATGCCTGGCTGATGGTCGCCATCATCTTCTTCTGGACCCCGCCCCACTTCTGGGCCCTGTCGCTGTACATCACCACCGACTATGCGAAGGCCGGCGTGCCGATGCTGCCGGTGGTCAAGGGTGCCAAGGCCACCCGCCTGCAGATCCTGATCTACAGCCTGATCCTGATCCCGATCTGCCTGTCGCCGGTCCTGACCGGCCTGGGCGGCCCGCTCTATCTGGCCGTCGCCGGCCTGGGCGGCGCGGTGTTCCTGCTGCTGGCCGTCCGGGTGTTCCTGAGCAAGGCCGGGGATGCGGCAGATCCGCGCGCCGCCGACCGCGACCTCTATGAGGTGACCGAAGACATGAAGGCCGCCGGTGCCAAGGCGGCCCGCAACCTGTTCGCCTTCTCGATCCTGTATCTGTTCGCCCTGTTCGCCGCCCTGCTGGGTGAGGCGGTCCTGGGCGTCAAAGCATTGGAGCTTCTGCGATGAACAAGCTTGTCGAAGACGATGCCGCGAGGGCGCGAAAAGGGCGAAACATCGCCCTGGGTCTGGGCTTGCTGGCCTTCGTCATTCTGGTTTTTGTTGTCACTGTCGTGAAGCTTGGTGCCAATGTCGCAAACCGTCCCTTCTGATCCCGGCCAGACCCCGGCCCCTGCCAAGGCGCTCAAGTCGGTCAAGGACCTGACGGCCCGGCGCAATGCCCGGGTCGGCCTCCTGTGCGCAGCAGCCTTTTTCGGCATGGTCGGCGCGGCCTATGCCTCGGTGCCGCTCTACAAGCTGTTTTGCCAATTGACCGGCTTTGACGGCACGGTCCGCAAGGCGGATCTCGCCCCGACTCGCATCCTCGATCGCAAGGTCACCATCCGATTCGATTCCAATATCCGCGAACTGCCCTGGACCTTTTCGACCGAGCAGGTCAGCCAGCAGGTCCGGATCGGCGACACGGGCCTGGCCTTCTTCAAGGTCACCAATAACAGCGACCAGCCCATGACCGGCCGGGCCATCTACAATGTGGTCCCCGAACAGGCCGGGCCCTATTTCCAGAAGCTGGAGTGTTTTTGCTTTAGCAATCAGACGATTGCGGCCGGCCAGACGGTCGAATTCCCGGTCGTTTACTTCGTCGATCCCCAATATGCGGACGATCCGGAGACCAAGGGCAAGGGCGAGATCACCCTGTCCTACACCTTCTTCCCGGCGGTTCTCGACGATCCGAAGCAAAAACAGACGGCTTCGACGACGCCGCGCATCGTGCAACCCCTTGGCGGCGCGCCGTCTAGGGGGCTATAGCGTTTCATCAAGACGCGCGAGGGCGGGGGGACCGGCCATCGCGACCAGAGGGATATAAGGGTTAGCACCACCATGGCCCACGGCGCCGTCAAACACGACTACCACATCCTGCCACCCAGCCCGTGGCCCCTCGTGGGCTCGGTCGCCGCCACCGTCATGGCTCTCGGCCTGATCGGCTGGCTCAAGGGCGGCGTGCTCGGCATCGAAAAGGGCAACTGGGCGATCTTCGCCGCAGGCTTTGCCGGCATCCTCTACACCTTCTTCGGCTGGTGGTCGGATGTCGCCAAGGAAGCCAAGGCCGGCGATCACACCCCGGTCGTCTCGATCGGCCTCCGCTATGGCATGATCCTGTTCATCGCTTCGGAAGTGATGTTCTTCGTCGCCTGGTTCTGGATGTTCTTCGAGATGGCGCTCTTCCACGAGCACCGCACCCTCTCGTCCATCGAGGAAGTCCGCACCGCCTGGGCCGCCTGGCCGCCCGCCGGTGTCGAGACCGTCTCGCCCTGGCACCTGCCGCTGATCAACACCCTGACCCTGCTGCTGTCGGGCACGACCGTCACCTGGGCCCACCACGCCCTGCAGGTCGGCGACCGCAAGGGGGCCAAGTGGGGCCTGATCCTGACCATCCTGCTGGGGGCCCTGTTCACGGCCATCCAGGTCTATGAATATGCCCACATCAACCACGAGCAGCTGTTCTATTCGGAAGCGGCCGTGAACTCGGGCCTGTACGGCTCCACCTTCTTCCTGGCCACCGGCTTCCACGGTTTCCACGTGTTCGTCGGCACCCTGTTCCTGCTGGTCTGCCTGATCCGCCTGATGAACGGTGCCTTCACGCCCAAGCAGCACTTCGGCTTCGAAGCCGCCGCCTGGTACTGGCACTTCGTTGACGTGGTCTGGCTGTTCCTGTTTGCCTTCATCTACGTGATCTTCGGCGCCTCGGCGCACTAGGTCACACGCTTCGAGGGGGCCCGGAACGCCAGACGGTGTTCCGGGCCTTTTTCATTTCCGGGAGGCCGCATGGCCCAAGTGAACCCCTATCTCGCCGGCGCGACCGGGCACTGTCCCAAATGCGGCGAGGGCTTCCTGTTCGAGGGCTTCCTGAAGATCGCCCCGGCCTGCGAGGCCTGCGGTTTCGAGCTGAGCCGCCACGAGACCGGCGACGGGGCCTCGACCTTCATCATCCTGATCGGCGGCGGTGTCGGGGCCTTCGGGGCGCTGTTTTCGATGTTCGCCTGGCACTGGCCGATCTGGCTGCTGCTGCTGGTCTGGCTGCCGGTGACCCTGGGCCTCAGCCTGGGCCTGATGCGACCGGCCAAGGGCCTGATGGTCGCCGCCCAGGTCGCCAACAAGGCCTCTGAAGCGGGCCGTCGCGATGTCTGAGGTCCCTGCCGCTGCGAAGAAGGCCGGCTTTCCGTTCGGCCTGACGATCGCCGTTGCGATCAGCTTTGTCATTCTCTGCGGCCTCGGCGGCTGGCAGATCCAGCGCATGGCCTGGAAGGAAGACCTGCTGGCGCGGATCGAGACCCTGAAGACGGCCTCGCCGACCCCGATCGGACCCGTCCTGGCCGAAGCGGCCCGCGGCGGCAATGTGGCCTGGACGCGGGTCCAGGTCGACTGCCGCCCCCTGAACCTGCCGGCCCTGCCCCTGGCCTATGGCGTCCGCGATGGCGACATGGTCTGGCGGGCCCAGGCCCTCTGCGGCCTGACGGGCGGGCCCTATGACCTGATCCTGATCGACCGCGGCGTCGTCCCCGCCCTGACCGGCCAGGTCAAGGCCCCGGAGCGCCGTTTCGGCGAGCCTGGCCAGGTAACGGGCATCCTGATCCCCCTGGCCCAGCTGGGCGGCGATCGGGCCCGGGCCGTGACCGGCCTGGCCGGTCAGAAGCCGGCCCCCCTGGCCCTGATGGCCGAGCGCGAAACCCCGGCTCCGGCCGACATTGTGCCGGCCCCGCTGCCGGCAGAAATTTCCAATCGGCACCTCGAATACGCCCTGACGTGGTTCGGTCTTGCCGTAACCCTGCTCTTTATCTATGCCGCCATGCTCTGGCGGAGACTGAGACCCTGATGCGCTACGTTTCGACCCGCGGCGAGGCCGCGCCGATCGGATTCCTCGATGCCGTGCTGGCGGGCCTGGCCCCGGACGGCGGCCTCTATGTCCCGTCAGAGTGGCCGAGCTTCACCAAGGCCGAGATCGCCGCCTTCGCCGGCCAGCCCTATGCCAAGGTCGCCGCGGCCGTGATGGGCAAGTTCGTCGGCAATGACATCCCCGCCGAGATTCTCGCCGAGATGTGCGAGGAGGCCTATGCCACCTTTGCCCACAGCGCCGTTACGCCCGTGAAGCAGCTAGGCCCCAACCGCTTCCTGCTGGAGCTGTTCCACGGTCCGACCCTGGCTTTCAAAGATGTTGCGATGCAGCTCTTGGGGCGGCTGTACGACTATGTGCTGGAGCGCCAGTCGCGCAAAATGACCATCATCTGCGCCACCTCGGGTGACACCGGAGGCGCGGCCGTCGAGGCCTTCCGGGGTCGCAAGAACGCCCGCATCGTTGCCCTGTTCCCCGAGGGCCGGATCAGCGAGGTCCAGCGCCGGTTCATGACAACGGCCACCGACGACAACGTGGCCTGCGTCTCGATCCTCGGCTCGTTCGACGACTGCCAGGCCATCGTCAAGCAGGCCTTCCAGGACGACCAGTTCCGCCACGCGGTCGACCTGTCGGGCGTCAACTCGATCAACTGGGCCCGGATCGCGGCCCAGAGCGTCTATTATTTCACCGCCGCCGTGGCCCTGGGCGGACCGGAACGGCCGGTGGCCTTTGTGGTGCCGACCGGCAATTTCGGCGACGCCTATGCCGCCTTCGTGGCCAGCAAGCTCGGTTTGCCGATCGCCCAGATCACCTGCGCGACCAATTCCAACGACATCCTGGCCCGAACCTTCGAGGAGGGCCGTTATGCCCGGGGCGCGGTAACCGCCACCCAGAGCCCGGCCATGGACATCCAGGTCGCCTCCAATTTCGAGCGCCTCTATTTCGAGGCCGTGCGCCGTGACGGGGTCGAGACCGGCCGCGCCTTCCGCGGCTTTGGCGACAGTGGCCTGATCGACATCCCGCCCAGCGCCTTTGCCCTGATGCGCGAGCTGTTCCGTGGCGCGGCGGTCAGCGAGGCCGACACCGCCAAGACCATGCTCTCGACCCTCAATGAGACCGGCGAGGTCATCGATCCTCATACCGCCGTGGGCGTGGCGGCAGCGGCCCGCGTCCAGCTGACCGACCCGACCATCCCGGTGGTGGTGCTGTCCACCGCCCATCCGGCCAAGTTCCCCGAGGCCGTGGCCGCCGCCTGCGGCCTGACCCCGGCCACGCCGCGGGCCACGCCGGACCTGTCGCAGAAGCCCGAACGCTTCGAGCGCCTGCCGGCCAGCGGCGAAACGGTAAAGGCCTTCGTGCGCACCTTCGCGGCCACGACGTGAGCGCTGTCCTCAAGACGCTGGCCAACGGCGTCCGGGTTGTCTGCGACCCGATGCCGGGGCTCGAAACCCTCGCCCTGACCGTGGTCGCCGGACGGGGCGCGGCCAATGAGGATCCGGCCCGGTCGGGCTGGGCCCACCTGCTGGAGCACATGGTCTTCAAGGGGGCCGGGTCGCGCAGCTCGCGCGACATCGTCGAGGTCATCGAAAGCCAGGGCGGCTCGATCAATGCCGCCACGGGCTATGAGCGCACCAGCTTCCAGGTCCGGGCCCTGAAGGGCGGGCTGGACCTGGGCATGGATGTCATTGCCGACCTGCTGCTGCGCCCCACCCTCGACGAGGCCGATCTGGTCCGCGAGAAGCAGGTGGTGGCCCAGGAGATCGCCGAGGCCGCCGATGCGCCTGACGACTATGTCTTTGACCTGATCCAGACCGCCGCCTGGGGCGAGCATCCGGTGGGCCGGCCGATTCTCGGCTCGGTCGAGACGGTCAATGCCGCCACCAATGCTGCCCTGTCCGTCTGGCGGGGCGCGCTCTATGCCCCCGACCGGCTGGTGATCAGCGCCACCGGTGCGGTGGACGAGGCCCAGCTGATGGCCGCCGCCGAGCGCGCCTTTGGCGGCGTGCCCGTCGGCGAGTGCCTGGCCGAACCTGTCGCTGCGCCCTTCATCGGCGGCCATGCCGGCGAGGTGCGCAAGCTCGAGCAATCGCATCTGGTGTTCATGCTGCCGGCCTGCGGCGCGCGGGAGCAGGACTATTTCGCCCTGCGGATCTTTGCCGAGTGCCTGGGCGGCGGGATGTCCTCGCGCCTGTTCCAGGAAGCCCGCGAGAAGCGCGGTCTGGCCTACAACATCGACGCCTATTCCGACACCTATGCCGACCACGGGGCCCTGGGCATCTATGCCGGCTGCGCAGCCAAGGATGCGGTCGAGACCGCAAAAGTCTGTGCCGAGCAACTGGTCGCCCTGGCCCGCCACATCGAGCCGGCCGAACTGGCCCGGGCCAAGGCCCAACTCAAGGCGCACATGTTCATGGCCCGCGAGCAGCCCCTGTCTCGGGCCGAGCAGGCCGCCGGCCAGGTGCTGCTGTTTGACCGTCTCTATCCGCCGGCCGAGCTGGCCCATGAGGTCGATGCCGTGACCCCGGCCGACATCGTGCGCCTGGGCGAGCGCCTGCTGGGCTCGCGACGTTGCGCCACGGCCATACTCGGGGCCAAGTCGGCCCTTAAGGCCGGTCCCGCCTTCGAGGCGGCCCTGTTCGCGGCGGCCTGATCGCACCCTCGCCCCGCCCGGAGACTGCTGGAGTGCCCGTGCCGACCCTACTGCAGCTGTTTCGCAGCCGGCCTGGCCTGAAGCTCCAGGGTAATGGTGTCTATCTGCGTCCACCGCGCCTGTCCGACCATCGGGACTGGGCTGACCTGAGGCGACGCTCGCGCAGCTTCCTTGAGCCCTGGGAGCCGACCTGGCAGGAGGGCGACCTGGGACGCAGCGCTTTCCGCGCCCGCCTCGGGGCCTATGCCCGAGAGCTTGAGACCGGCGAGGCCTGGCCGTTCTTCGTGTTCCGCAAGAGCGACGACGCCCTGATCGGGGCAGTGCGGCTGTTCCATGTCCGGCGAGGGGTCTCGCTGAGCGGCACGATCGGCTACTGGCTGGGCCAGCCCTATGTTCGGCAAGGCCATATGAGCGACGCGGTTTCCGCCGTCGTTCGCTTCGCCTTCGATGGCCTGGGCCTTCATCGCCTCGAGGCCGCCTGCATGCCGGAAAACACCCCTTCGGCCGCTCTTCTGCTCAAATGCGGTTTTTCCGAAGAAGGTTACGCCCCGGCTTATTTGAAAATTAACGGCGAGTGGCGAGATCATCGTCTGTTCGGACTGGTCGCGCGATCCTAGCGCGCGGTCCGTGCAAAAACGCCGATGTGGCGTTGGGATCGGGTATGTCGTTTCGGGCTACGGACCGCAGGATCTGGGACACGACCGCCACGCTGGAAGCGTTGGGTGCGGCCGATGTGGCCCTGTGGGTCTGGGAGCCCGAGGCCGACCGCCTGAGGATCAATGGCGCGGCCCGCGCCCTTGGCCTCGGCCCCCTGGCCCCGGAATGCTCCTCGGCTGCCTTCCGCGCCCTGGCCCTGCCGCAGGATCGCGCCCAGGCCGAGGACGTCCTGAAGGTCCGCGAGCCGGGCTCGGAAGTCATGGCCCGTCTGCGCCTGCGCGGGTCCGAGACCTGCATCTGGCGGGGCGTCTGGCTGGAGGAGGGGGTCCGCGCTGCCGGCGTCGTCGCTCCCGAAGTGAAATTCGCCGCCTCGGGCCGCTGTGACCTGACCGGCCTGCTGGATCGCCGCAGCTTCATCGCCCGCGCCCGCGAACGTCTGCGCCATGAGGGTGTGCATGAACTGGTGGTCGCCGATGTCGATCGCCTGCGCCGCCTGAACGAGGCCCTGGGCCACGAACGCGCCGATCTGGTGCTGGCCGCCCTCGGCTCGCGCCTGGCCGCCGCCTTTCCGACCGGCTCGATCCTGGGCCGGATCGGCGAGGACGAGTTTGCCGTGCTGTGCGAGCCGCGGGGCTTCGAGCCCGCCGAGCTGCTGCGCAATGCCCTGGAACAGCCGCTGCGGGTCGCCGGCTTTGATATCCACCCGACCCTGTCGATCGGGGCCGTCAATGCCGAGGGCGGCGAGGATGCGCCCGAGGCGACCGAACTTCTGCGTCGGGCCGAACTGGCCGTCGAGGCCGCCTCGGCCGCCGGTCGCGGCGGGGCCGCCGCCTATGGCCGGTCGATGGAAACCGACGGCCTGTCGCGTCTGGCGCTCGAGGCCGATCTGCGCGGAGCCATAGCTCGCGGCGAGATCACCCCCTATTTCCAGCCGGTCGTACGCCTGTCGACCGGGGCCCTGTCGGGCTTCGAAGCCCTGGCCCGCTGGCTGCACCCGCGCCGGGGCATGCTGCCGCCCGACGAGTTCCTCCCGCTGATCGAGGAAATGGGCCTGATGAGCGAGCTGGGCGAGCACATGATGCGCACCGCCGGCGCGCAGCTGGCCGCCTGGCGTCGCAGCCATCCGGCCGTCGGGGCCCTCACCGTCAGCGTCAACCTGTCGACTGGCGAGATCGACCGTCCCGGCCTGGTCCATGACGTGGCCCAGGTGCTGAAGATCAACAACCTGCCGCGCGGGGCCCTGAAGCTCGAGGTCACCGAAAGCGACATCATGCGCGATCCGGAACGGGCTGCCGTGATCCTCAAGACCCTGCGCGACGCCGGCGCCGGCCTGGCCCTGGATGACTTCGGCACCGGCTTCTCGTCGCTGCAATATCTGACGCGCCTGCCGTTCGACACCCTGAAGATCGACCGCTATTTCGTCCGCACCATGGGCGGCAATCCGGGTTCGGCCAAGATCGTCCGCTCGGTGGTCAAGCTGGGCCAGGACCTGGATCTGGAAGTGGTGGCCGAAGGCGTCGAGAACGCCGAAATGGCCGCCGCCCTGCAGGCGCTGGGCTGCGACTACGGCCAGGGCTTCGGCTACGCCCCGGCCCTGTCGCCGCAGGAGGCCGAGGTCTATCTGAACGAGGCCTATGTCGATGGCGCGGCGCCGGTGAAGGCGCGGGGCTGATCGGCGAATACTGGCCCCCTCCGGGCCTTCGGCCCTCCTCCCCCGTAGGGGGAAGATGAGGTCATCCGCCCCCTACGGGGGCGGACGGTCGTGAAGCGACCCGGTGGGGGCAAGTCGACAGAGCCCCTAAGCCCGGCCCGCCTGGCTCGACAGGTGATCGGCCGAGATCCCCAGCTTGGCCAGGGCCCGCGTCCATTTGTGGGCGTGGTCGTCGTCGAACAGCAGCTCCTCGTCGGCGTCGCAGACCAGCCAGATGTTGTCGCGCACCTCCTGCTCCAGCTGGCCGGGGCCCCAGCCGGCATAGCCCAGGGCCAGGATCGCCCGCCGCGGCTGGCGCTCATGGCTGCCCAGGGCGTCGAGGACGTCGCGGGTGGCGGTCAGGGCCAGGCCATCGTGCAGGGCCAGGGTCGAATCGGGCGAGTTGAAATCGTCGGTGTGCAGGACAAAGCCCCGCTCCAGCTCCACCGGCCCGCCCATCAGGACGAGATGGCCCGGAGTCCTGATCTCGGACCGGACCCCCAGCTTGTCGAGCAGTTCAAACACCGTCAGGCCCTCGACCGGGCGATTGACGGTGATGGCCATCGCCTGGTCTTCGTCATGGGCGCACATATAGAGGACGGCGCGCTCGAAGCGCTCATCCTCAATGCCCGGCATGGCCACCAGCAGCCGGCCGGTCAGGAAGTCCGCCTCGTCAGGGGTGTCGCGGTTCATGGCCTCAGGATCGTGACAGAACGCGACGGTTTCAAGTCGAACCTTTGGCTTGGCGCGTTGTCTTCCGACCTATATTCGAATTCCCACCCCCAAAAGGACAGGACCAGACCCATGACGATCAAGGTTGGCGACACGCTTCCCGCGGCGACTTTCATGACCAGCACGGCCGAAGGGCCTGCACCGGTCACCACCGATGACCTGTTCAAGGGCAAGACCGTCGCCCTGTTTGCCGTTCCCGGCGCCTTTACCCCGACCTGTTCGGCCAAGCACCTGCCGGGCTTCAAGGAGCACGCGGCCGAGTTCAAGGCCAAGGGCGTCGACACCATCGCCTGCGTCTCGGTCAACGACCTGTTCGTGATGAAGGCCTGGGGCAAGGACCAGGGCATCGACGGCGAAGTGCTGCTGCTGGCTGACGGCAATGGCGACTTCACCCGCGCCGTGGGCCTCGACTTCGACGGCTCCAAGTTCGGCATGGGCTCGCGCTCGCAGCGCTATTCCCTGATCGCCAAGGACGGCGTCGTCACCGCGCTGAACGTCGAGGAAGGCGGAGAGTTCAAGGTCTCGTCGGCCGACTACATGCTGGGTCAGCTCTAATTCTTTAGCCACTCGCCCCCTCCTGGCCGCTGCGCAGCCGTCCTCCCCCGCAGGGGGAAGACGGGATCATCTTCCCCCTACGGGGGAGGGGAGCGCCGCAGGCGCGGAGGGGGCCAGTCTTCGCCTACGCCCCCAGCATCTCCGGCGTCGTCGCGGCCAGATCCGCCGCGCCCAGGGTGACACCCGCAGCCTGGCCCGGGACCTGGGCCAGGACCGTTTCGGCATAGATCCGCGCCAGGGCCAGTTTGGTTCCCAGCCAGCCGGCATCGCCCTCGCCCGCCGCGATCGCGGCCGAAGCGGCCAGGGCCCCCTTGGCCAGCATCCAGCCGCCGACCACATCGCCCAGCAGTTTCAGATAGGCGGTCGCCCCGCTGAGAGCATCGGGCATGGCCCGCGCCCGGCGCTCGATCAGCCAGGCCGTGGCGGCGCTGGCGGCGTCCAGGGCGGTCTCCAGGCGTCTGGCCAGGGTGCCGAAGGCCGGATCGCCCGCCGCATTGAGGGCGTCGATCGTGTCGCGCATGTCGTCCATCAGGTCGCCGATCGCCTGGCCCTCGCCGAGGCTCAGCTTGCGGCCGACCAGATCGATGGCCTGGATGCCGTTGGTGCCCTCATAGATCGGGGCGATCCGGGCGTCGCGATAGTGCTGGGCCGCGCCGGTTTCCTCGATGAATCCCATGCCGCCGTGGATCTGCACCCCCTGGGATGCGACCTCGACCCCGATGTCGGTCGACCAGGCCTTGGCGATGGGGGTCAGGAGTTCCTCGCGCAGGCGGGCGGCCGAGCGGTCGGCCTCGGTCGCGCCATGGCTGGCCAGGTCGGCGGCGACGGCGGTCGACAGGCAGATGCCACGGGCGGCCTCGATCCTGGCCTTCATCAGCATCAGGGTCCGGCGCACGTCCGGATGGTCGAACAGTCGGGCCGAGGCCTCGCCGGTCCAGGCCGAACGGCCCTGGCGGCGCTCGAGCGAGAAGGCGAGGGCCTGCTGATAGGCGCGCTCGGCAATGGCCACGCCCTGGGTGCCGACCTGCAGGCGGGCGGCGTTCATCATCGTGAACATGTGGGCCAGGCCCGAGCCCAGCTGGCCGACCAGCTCGGCCTTCGCGCCCTCGAACAGCATCACGCAGGTGGGCGAGCCGTGAATGCCCAGCTTGTGCTCCAGCCCGCCGGCCCGCAGGGCGTTGGCCGCGCCCAGGGTGCCGTCAGCCTCGACCAGGACCTTCGGGGCCAGGAACAGGGAGATACCCTTGACGCCGGGCGGGGCATCGGGCGTGCGGGCCAGGACCAGATGGACGATATTGTCGGCGACGTCGTGATCGCCCCAGGTGATGTAGATCTTCTGGCCGGTGATCGACCAGCCGCCGTCGCCGTCCGGCGTGGCCAGGGTGGTGATCGTGCCGAGGTCCGAGCCCGACTGCGGTTCGGTCAGGTTCATGGTGCCGGTCCACTCGCCCGAGACCAGGCGGGGCAGGTAGAGGGCCCTCTGGTGGTCGGAGCCGTGATGGGCCAGGGCCTCGATGGCTCCCAGGGTCAGCATCGGGCACAGGCCGAAGGCCATGTTGGCGGCATGGACCATCTCGAAGACGCCGATTTCCAGGCTCTTGGGCAGGCCCTGGCCGCCATGGTCGGGATCGGCCGCCAGGCTGTTCCAGCCGCCTTCGGCGAACTGACGATAGGCCTGGCCAAAGCCCGGGGCGGCGCGGACCACGCCGTTTTCCAGGGTCGCCCCGACCAGGTCGCCCTGGCGGTTCAGGGGGGCCAGGATGTCGCCGGCCAGGGCCCCGGCCCCTTCAAGCACCGCCTCGACCGTGTCGGAATCCGCGTCCGGAAAGGCTCCGGCCAGGCGCTCGAAGCCGGCCGCGTGCCGCAGGGAGAAGGCGATGTCGCGAACGGGCGCTCGGAAAGTCATGGGGGCGGGGCTCCGGAGGATCGGTGTTCTGTTTAGGCGCGTGACGCCGTAGCGCCAAGTCGGCGAGGAGTCATGTCCTCGCCTCACGACTTCGTGATCTCTCGGCCCTTTTTCGCGCCCAAGGGGTTCCTACCTAGGCCTAACCGTAACCGCTTCGATGACAGTTTGGAGATCTAACCGATGATCCGTCCCTTCGCCTATGCCGCGCTCGCCGCCGCCCTGCTTTCGGCTCCCGCCGCCATGGCCGCACCGGGCGTGACCTCGACCAAGCCCGCTGATCTGCCGGCCGGCGAATACAGCCTCGACAAGACCCATGCGGTGCTGACCGCCAAGCTCAAGCACATGGGCTTCTCCAACTACACCCTGCGCTTCACCCGCCTCGATGCCAGCTTCACCTATGATCCCAAGGCCCCGGAAGCCTCGAAGATCAATGTCACGGTCGACCCGGCCTCGATCGACACCTCGACCGGTGCCGACGCCTTCGGCCTGAAGTTCAACAAGGAACTGGCTGGCGACGGCTGGCTGGAAACCGCCAAATATCCGACCATCACCTTCGTCTCGACCAAGGTCGATGTGGGCAACGGCCAGACGGGCAAGGTCACCGGCGACCTGACCTTCCACGGCGTCACCAAGCCGGTGGTGCTGGATGTCACCTTCAACGGTGTCGGCGGCAGCTTCATGCCTGGCAGCGTCAAGACCGGCTTCTCGGCCTCGACCACGATCAAGCGTTCGGAATTCGGCGTTTCCAAGTATGTTCCGCTGGTCGGCGACGACGTGACGCTGAACATCGAAGTCGAGTTCAACAAGAAGTAAGACCGTCAATTCGGATCCGGAGACCCTGATGGCCGCGACACGCACGCGCTACACGACGGTGGCGATCGTTCTTCACTGGCTGATCGCCGCGGCCATCATCTTCCAGATCATTCTCGGCTGGAGGGCGGGGGACGGTCCCAAGGGACCGACGACCTTCGCCCTCTTCCAGCTGCACAAGTCGATCGGCATCACCATCCTGCTGCTCAGCCTGGCGCGGCTGGGCTGGCGGCTGTTCAATCCGCCGCCGCCCGCGCCCGTGGGGCAGCCGAACTGGGAAAAGACCGCCTCGCACCTCGTGCATATCGGCTTCTACGTGATCATGATCGGCCTGCCTCTGACGGGCTGGATCCTGGTTTCGGCCAGCAAGATCAACATCCCGACCCTGCTGTTCGGGACCATTCCCTGGCCGCATCTGCCGCTGATCCCCGATCTGGCACCGGCGGCCAAGCATGTCTGGCACCAGATCGGCCTGATCGGCCACGAGGTGATGGTCAAGCTCACCTATCTGCTGCTGCTTCTGCACCTGGGCGCGGTGGCCAAGCACCAGGTGCTCGATAAGGACGCGGTGTTCGGCAACATGGCACCGGGGGCGATGCCGGGCCTGAAGGAGCCGCGCGCCTGGCTGGCCGCCGCCGGTCTCGCGGCGGTGATCGCCGCCGGCTATCTCTACATGCCCGGCGTCAAGCCTGCCGCCCAGCCGGCCGTGGCCGCGGAGCCCGCGCTGGTTACTGCCCCCGTCCCGACAGCAGCGGTGGCGACTGCGCCTGACGCCCCGGCCGCCGCTTCGGCAACCGCCCCGGCCCCGGTCCTTAAGGATCCCGTCGCCTGGACGGTGAGCAAGGGATCGACCCTGGGCTTTACGGCCTCCTGGTCCGGCGAGGCGCTGGAGGGCAGCTTCACCCGCTGGACCGCCGACATCCTGTTCTCGCCCGAGGCCCTGGACCGCTCGAAGCTGACGGTCAGCATCGATATGGCCTCGGCCAAGACCGGCGATGACCAGCGCGACGCCAGCCTTCCCGGCGAGGATTTCTTCGCCACGGCCGCCCATCCCAAGGCGGTGTTCAGCGCCAGCAAGTTCCGCAAGACCGGCGAGGGCCGGTTCGTCGCCGATGGGACTCTGGACCTGCGCGGCGTCAAGAAGCCGCTCAGCCTGCCGTTCAGCCTCAAGATCGACGGCGACACGGCCACGGCGCGCGGTGTAACCACCCTCGACCGGACGACGTTCGGGGTCGGACAGGGTGAATGGGCGAGTACGGATCAGATCGCGGCCAAGGTGAAGGTCAGCTTCGCCCTGACGGCCAAGCGGAAATAGGCCCTCAAGCGGCGATAGAGGGGGCCGCGCGCGCCCTCGCGGCCGGTGAGCTCGTGCTGCTGCCGACCGAGACCGTCTATGGCCTGGGTGCCGATGCCGCCAACCCGACCGCCGTGGCGGCGATCTTCGCGGCCAAGGGCCGTCCGCGCTTCAATCCGCTGATCGCCCATGTCGCCGACCTGGAGACGGCCGCCCGTATCGCCATGCTGGATGACCGCGCCCTGGCCCTGGCCCAGGCCTTCTGGCCCGGCCCCCTGACCCTGGTCGCGCCGATCCGGGACACAGAGGCGGTCTGCGACCTGGCCCGGGCGGGGCTCGACACCGTGGCGATCCGCCTGCCGGGACATCCCCTGGCCCGGGCCGTGCTGGCCGCGTTCGGCGGAGCGGTGGTGGCCCCCTCGGCCAATCGCTCGGGCCGGCCCAGTCCCACCACCCATGCCGACGCCGTCTCCGAGACCGGCGAGGCCTGTGCGGTCACCCTCGATGGCGGGCCCTGCGAGGTCGGCCTGGAATCCACCGTCGTCGCCGTGCTCGACGGCCCGCCGCGCCTGCTGCGCCCCGGGGCCGTGACCCGGGCCCAGCTCGAGGCCGTGGTCGGGCCCCTGGCGGAGGCCGCAGACGACGCCAGGCGCTCACCCGGCCGCATGGCCCTGCACTATGCCCCCGATGCCCCGGTGCGGATCGACGCCGCCGGGCCGCAGGCGGGCGAGGCCTTCCTGGCCTTCGGTCCGTGGCCGGACGGGGAGGGCGTGTTCAATCTCAGCCCGACCGGCGATCTCGCCGAGGCCGCGGCCAAGCTGTTCTCTTATCTCCGAGCCGCTGACCGGACCCATCCGGTGGGCATCGCCGTGGCCACCATTCCCGATCAGGGCCTGGGCGAGGCGATCAATGACCGTCTGCGCCGCGCCGCCGGGTTCATAGGATAGACCGATGAAGTTCCGGATCATGTACCTTGAGGACAAGTCGAAGGGGCTGAACGGCCCGGCCCGGATCGGGCGGGTGCGGTCGTCGAAGACCGGCGAGACCCTCTATTATGCCGGCCGCACTTTCGAGGCTTTGCGCAATTCGGGCCTGAAGGCCAATTTCCGCGACCTCGAAACCGGCCAGCCCTTCTGGATCGCCAGGGCCCGCAAGGACGGCGGCGACCGGCTCTACAAGGGCGCGGGCGATCCGGCGGTGATCGATGATGACGTGCGCGAGGAATACTGGGCCAAGATCCGGGGCATCCCCGATCCCGCCGCAGGCTAGTCTAGCGCTGAGCGGACGTCCGTGAGCAGAAAGTCGTCGCCCTTGTACAGCAGGGGTGCGTCCAGCGATTTGGCCAGGGCATAGGCGAAGCAGTCGGCGAGATTGAGCCTGGCCGGGTGGTGGCCCTTGCCGAAGCGAAGATAGGCGTCGAGGGCGACGGCGTCGACGACGGGCTCGGACGCGATCATTACCCGATAGTCGGCAAGCCAGGCGTCGAAACTGTCCCGCGACACGAACACACCTTTCCCCGTCAGGACGATGCCGGCTTCGACATAGTTCATCGGCGAGATCAGGATCTCGGCGGCGGCCTCCATGGCCTGCATGTAGGCGGCCCTGTCTGCCTCGAAGGTGGCGATCGCCACGAGCACCGAGCTATCGACGACAATCCTCACGTTTCAGAGCCGTCGTAGCCGGGGATTTCGTTGAGGTCGTCGAAGTCGGTCTTGGTGATGGGCGGCAGCAAGCCCGCCAGAGCTTCAGGTGTCAGGTATTTGCGGGTGATCGCGTCCATCTCGGCGGCGCTGCGCGGACGATGCGGCCTGGCCTCGCGCCGCTTGGCCGCCAGCCGTTCCCGCACGGCGATCTCGACCGCTGTGGTCAGGCTTTCGCCGGTCAGTTCCGCCAGTTCCCGCACCGCGCGTTCGGCGTCGGGATTCTTGATCAGGATGCCCACGTCTGTCTCCGTATAGACTTCAGTATATACTGACAGGGGCGCCTCATAAAGCGTATCCTCCTGTCCCATGACCAAGCCCGTTCCCGCCGATACCCTGTCCCGCCTGAAAGCCGTGCTCGGCGAGGGCGGGTGGAGCCAGGACCCTGAGCGCCTCGAGCCCAAGCTGCTGGAGTGGCGCGGTCGCTGGCGGGGCGAGACGCCGTTGCTGGTGTTGCCGCGCACCACGGGCGAGGTGGCCGCCGTGGTCGGCATCTGCGCCGCCGACGGGGTGGCGATCACGCCGCAGGGCGGCAATACCGGTCTGGTAGCCGGCCAGATCCCCCAGGGCGAGATCCTGCTCTCGACCGAAAAGCTGCGGGCCGTGCGCGATGTCGACGGGCTGGATGACGTCATGGTGCTGGAGGCCGGGGTGACCCTGTCAGAAGCCCATGCCCGGGCGGCCAGCGTCGGGCGTCGCTTCACGGTCGGGGTGGCCTCGGAGGGCTCCTGCACGATCGGCGGCCTGGTCTCGACCAATGCCGGCGGCACGGCCGTGCTGCGTTACGGCATGATGCGCGAGCAGGTGCTGGGTCTCGAAGCGGTACTGCCCAATGGCGAGATCTGGAACGGCCTCAAGCGGCTGCGCAAGGACAATACCGGCTATGACCTCAAGCAGCTCCTGATCGGGGCCGAGGGCACGCTGGGCGTGGTCACCGCCGCCAGCCTGAAACTGCATCCGCTGCTCGCCTCGCGGGCCGTGGCCATTGTCGGCCTGGGCTCGCCGGAAGACGCCATCCAGCTTCTGGCCCGGGCCAAGGACGAGACCGGCGGGGCCGTCGAGGCCTTCGAGCTGATGGGCCGGCTGGGTTTCGAACTGACCTTGCGCAACGTGCCGGGTCTGCGCGACCCGCTGCCGTCCATCCATCCCTGGTACGTGCTGATCGAGATCGCCAGCGGCGAGCCTGGCGCAGCCGAGGCTGCCCTGGAGCGCCTGCTGGCCAGCGCCCTTGAGCGCGGCCTGATCAGCGACGCCGCCGTGGCCCAGACCCAGACCCAGATGAAGGCGTTCTGGCATATCCGCGAGGGTCACTCGGCCGGCCAGAAGCCGGAAGGCGCGGCCTGGAAACACGATGTCAGCGTGCCGGTCTCCAAGATCCCGGTCTTCATCGCGCGCGCCAATGCCGCTATCGCTGCGGCCTATCCGGGCACGCGGATCGTCGCCTTCGGCCATGTCGGTGACGGCAATGTCCACTATGACGTGATCAAGCCCGCCGGCGGCGATGACGACGCCCATGACGCCCAGCGCGACGCCGGGGCGAGCATCGTCCACGACATCACGGCCGATCTGAACGGCTCGATCAGCGCCGAGCACGGCCTGGGGGCGATGAAGACGATCGAGGCGGTGGGCTACAAGGATCCGGTCGAACTGACCGCCCTGAGGGCGATCCGCTCGGCGCTGGATCCGCAGCGGATCATGAACCCCCGGGTCTTGTTCTAGACCGCCAGGCCAGGGTCAGGGCGACGATCGCCCCGATCGGGATCGTGGCCTTGAGCAGGCCCGCAGCGTGGCCGGGGCCCAGCAGGTTGACGGCCATCGGCACGAAACCCCAGCGTCCGCTCCCGAGGTCCATCCAGAAGGCACCGACCCCGACGAAACAGGCGGCGGCCCAGGCCAGGCGATAGGGCAGGCCGCGGCTGCTGGCGACCACGGCGGCGGCCAGCAGCATGGCGAGGGTCCAGGGGAACTGGGCGAGGAGAGCGAGGGTTTGCGGGGTCATGCCACGCTGCCTTCGGCCCCGGCCATCAGGGCCCGTAGCGCCGCCAGATGCCCCTTCAGGGCCTTGCGGCCCGCGCCGGTCAGGGCCAGCCAGGTTCGGACCCGGCCCTCGGACGGCGTCTTGCGGATCTTCAGATAGCCGGCCTCTTCCAGGGTCTTGATGTGCTTGCTGAGCACCGACTCGCTGACATCCAGGGCCTCGCGGACCGTGGCGAAATCGATGGTGTCGACCCCGGCCAGCATGCAGCACATCTGCAGCCGGTTGGGCGCGTGGATGGCGGGGTCGAGGCCCGCGCTCACAGGCCGCTCTCGTCGCGCAGGTCGCGGCGGAAGGCGGCCTCCCAGACAAAGCCGCCGATGGTGGTGATCACGGCCACGATCGCGCCGCCGATCAGGGGGGCCGAGACCATGCCGGCAGTGCGTTGCAGCCAGAGCGAACCCAGGGCCAGGATCGTGCACGTCGCCGCCAGTCCGATCGCCACGACGCGGGTGCGACCGGCGCGGTAACCATTGACCCAGAGGCCCGTGTGTTTCTTGTAGGCTGCGACCAGCATGACCAGGGCGATGCTGAACAGGGCATAATAGGCCCCCATGAACGGCAGGGCCGCCCCCTGAAGGGCGATCAGGCCGCCGAGCAGCAGGCCCAGAGCCGGATGATACCAGACCGGTGCCACGGCGCGCCGGGCCAGGTCTTCATTGGCGGCGCGAAGTTCGGCCAGCAGGTCAGTGGGGTCAGGGGGCGACATCTCAGGCTCTTTGGTTTCCATAGTGGAAAGTTACCTGTGACTTTCCGGCCTGGCAAGTGACAAGTTTCCGATGTGGAAAGTCTGTGACTTGCCTGCCTCTGTACCGGGACCGTCGCGGTGACGCGGTCGGCGGTGTTTTCCCGGCCGACGCCGCAGGCCCCCTCCTGACCTGCTGCGCAGGTCGTCCTCCCCCCTGCGGGGGGAAGATGAAACGCGCCAACCCCATCTTCCCCCTTCGGGGGAAGACGATCGCGAAGCGATCCGTAGGGGGCAAGTGCGGGGATAGAGACCAATCAATCCCCGGGGCTTTCAGGGAAAAGCTCAACCCGATCAACACCCCGCAAAAACAACCACCGCGCCCGTCCGACGCGCTGAAACCTGCCGCATAATCATCCCACCTCGTCGCGAGGAAAGGGCGCAGGGCCAGCGACCATTGCGGCGGCGGGGGGTGATCGAGCGGGACTGGGCTTCAGGGGGATACTGAAGCGTGTCCGGGGATCTGGTTGCTGGCCAGACCCGCCCGCCGTCGGCGTGGTTGAAGGCAAAAGGGCGTGTCTGGCTGTAAGCCCGTCCTCTTCGATCGCCGGAACGCGCTGGAAACGGCGCGGTCCGGGTCCCGGTAAGGCCTCAACAGGGCCACCTGGCGGGAGGCGGACGGAAAACGGTGACGCGGAGCGGACGGCTTCGTCGAAACGGTATTTTCTATCTCTCATCCGGACGTCGTCCGGACGCTCCGCGACCCTTTCCATCACCCTCGCAGCGAAAGCGCGGGGTCGAGAAGCTGTGTCCGCCAGACTTGCCCCCTACGGGCTGCTGCGCAGCCGTCTTCCCCGCAGGGGGAAGATGAAACGCGCCAACCCCATCTTCCCCCTTCGGGGGAGGACGACCGCCTAGCGGTCAGGAGGAAGCCAGTGCGGGCCAATCGCCAACCTCCCGCTAGCGAACCCCCTTCGGACCCTCTATCTCCCCGGGTATGTTGATGGTCATCTCCCCCGCCAAGTCGCTGGACTATACCGCGCCCGAACAGGTGCTGCCGCTGACCACGCCCGAACTGAAGGGCAAGATCGGCGAGCTGGCCAGGGTGACGCGCAAGCTGACCGCCGCCGATCTGCGCCGGCTGATGCATATCTCCGAAAAGCTGGCCGACCTGAACCGTGAGCGGTTCCAGGCCTTTGATCCTGAGGTCGAGGAAGGCCTGCAGGCCGTGATCGCCTTCAATGGCGACGTCTATGCCGGCCTGGCGGCCCGCGAGCTCGACCGGGCGTCCCTCGACTGGGCCCAGGACCGCCTGCGGATCTTGTCGGGCCTCTATGGGGTGCTGCGTCCGCTGGACGCGATGCAGCCCTATCGCCTGGAAATGGGCACCCGTCTGAAGACCAAGCGCGGGTCCAATCTCTATGATTTCTGGGGCGAGACCATCGCCCAGACCCTCAACGCGGCGGCCGAGGGCCATGCCGACCGGACCCTGGTCAACCTGGCCAGCCAGGAATATTTCGGGGCCGTCGATGCCAAGGCCCTGAAACTGCCGGTCGTCACCTGCCACTTCAAGGAAGAGAAGGCGGGTCTGCTGAAGGTGCTGGGCTTCTTCGCCAAGAAGGCGCGTGGACGAATGGCGCGCTACATTATCGATAATCGCCTTGAGCAGTCGCGGGACCTGAAGGGCTTCAATCTCGACGGCTACCAGTTCCGGCCGGCGCTCTCGACGGACACCGACTGGGTTTTTTCTCGCCCACAACCCTGAATTCATCTATCGATGAATTTATAAAAGCTCGCCCTTCGCGGAAGCGAGCTGTATGTTGCATTGCAGCATAGATTAGGGCGTAGAGCAGGGAGCGCGTCGTCATGGCCGTTGATTTCGGGTTGCAGGGTCAGGTCGCCATCGTCACCGGCTCGACCAGCGGTATCGGCCACGCCCTGGCCGAGGCCCTCGCCGCCCAGGGCGTCAATATCGTCCTCAACGGGCTGGGCGAGATGACCGCCATCGAGCGCACCCGCGCCGAACTGGCGGAAAAGCATGGCGTCGAGGTGCTGTACAACGGCGCCGACATGACCAAGCCCGATCAGATCGCCGACATGGTGCGGGCCGCCAAGGCCGAATTCGGCGAACTGGACATCCTGATCAACAATGCCGGCATCCAGTATGTGGCCCCGGTCGAGGACTTTCCCACCGACAAGTGGGACCAGATCATCGCCATCAACCTGACCTCGGCCTTCCACGCCACCAAGGCCGCCGTGCCGATCATGAAGGACCAGGGTCGGGGCCGGATCATCAATATCGCCTCGGCCCACGCCTTGGTCGCCTCGCCGTTCAAGGCCGCCTATGTGGCCGCCAAGCATGGTGTCCTGGGCCTGACCAAGACCGTGGCCCTGGAAGTCGCCACCTTCGGCATCACCTGCAACGCCATCTGCCCGGGCTTTGTGAAGACCCCGCTGGTCGAGGCCCAGATCGCCGACCAGGCCAAGGCCCGCGGCATCAGCGAGGAGGCGGTCATGCGTGACGTCATCCTGGCCAGCCAGCCGACCAAGCAGTTCGTCAGCTTCGACCAGCTTTCGGGCATGCTGCTCTATCTGGTCTCCGATGCGGGAGCCTCTGCCAATGGCGCGGCGTTCCAGATCGACGGCGGCTGGACCGCGCAATAGGGGAAGCGGGCCATGCCCATAGGCCCGTTCCGGAAAAAGCCTGCCGGTCCCCGGCCCCTGAGCCTGGCCCTGCAGGGCGGCGGGGCCCACGGGGCCTTTGAATGGGGCATTCTCGACCGTCTGCTCGAGGAAGATGACCTCGAGATCCGGGCGGTGACCGCCGCCTCGGCCGGGGCGATGAACGCCGTCTGCCTGGCCCATGGCCTGGCCCTGGGCGGGGCGGGTGAGGGCGGGCGCAGCAAGGCCCGCGAGACCCTGGAGGCCTTCTGGCGCGGGGTGAACCGGGCCGGCGGCCAGAACGTGTTCGGGGATTCCAGCATCTGGACCAAGGCCTTTGCCGGTCCCGACTGGCTGAAAAATACCCCCGGCTGGCGCATGGCCGAGACCCTGGCCATGAGCCTGAGCCCCTACGAGTTCAATCCGTTCAATCTCAATCCGCTGCACGACGTGCTGGAAGAGACCGTGGACTTCGCGGCGATCCGCGAGCGTTCGCCGATCAAGCTCTATATCGCCGCCACCGCCGTGCGGCTAAGCAAGGCCAAGATCTTCCGCGAGGGCGAGCTGACCTCGCAGCACATCCTGGCTTCGGCCTGCCTGCCCCAGGTGTTCCAGGCCGTCGAGATCGACGGCGAGCCCTACTGGGACGGTGGCTTCCTGTCGAACCCGCCCCTGTGGCCGCTGTTCTATGACGACACGCCCGACGACATCCTGATCGTCAGCCTCAATCCCTTTGTCCGCGACGAGACGCCCAGATCGCCGGGCGAGATCATGGACCGGCTGAACGAGATCACCTTCAACGCCTCCCTGGCCTCGGAACTGCGGGCCATCGGCTTCGTCCAGAAGCTGCTCGATGAGGGCCTTCTGAAGGACACCGCCAAGGGGCGTTATCGCCGGATGCTGGTCCACGCGATCACCGCCGACGGGCCCCTGGCGGACCTGTCGCTGTCGACCAAGTTCAATACCGAGTGGAGCTTTCTGCAGGACCTCAAGGCGCGCGGCCGCACCGCCGCCCAGACCTGGCTGGACGACTGCGGGACCTGTATCGGGGTCAAGTCGAGCCTCGACCTGAAGGCCGGATTCCCATGAGCCAGCCCGTGCCGACGGTCGGCGTCGTCTGCCTGCGCGGCGATCAGGTGCTGCTGATCAAGCGGGGCACGCCGCCCAGGCTGGGCCAGTGGAGCCTGCCCGGTGGCCGGATGGAGCTGGGCGAAACCACGGTCGCGGCCGCCCTGCGGGAACTGAAAGAGGAGACCGGGATCGAGGCCGAGATCCTCGGCCTGATCGACGTCGTCGACGGGATCTTCCCCGCAAGGCCTGGCCCGGACGGTACGGCCGGCGAGATCACCCGCCACTATGTCCTGATCGACTATGCCGCCCGCTGGGTCGCCGGCGAGCCGGTGGCCGGCGACGATGCGGCCGAGGCCCGCTTCGTCTCCCGCGACGAGGCCATGGTCCTGGTCGACTGGGACGAGACCCGGCGGATGATCACCGAAACCTACGAGCGGTTCGGCCTCTAGGAGCCGCACGTCACGGCACCCTTGACGCCGGCCCTGGCTACGCCTCTCATTCAAACAAACGTTCACGGGAGAAACGCCATGGCCTATGCGCCGTTCAATCTGGCCGGCAAGGTGGCCCTGGTCACCGGCGGCAATCGCGGCATCGGCCTGGGCATGGCCACGGCCCTGGCCCAGTCGGGGGCCGACATCGTCATCTGGGGCTCCAACGCCGAGCGCAACCAGGCCGCCGAGGGCGAACTCCTGAAACACGGTGTGCGGGTCAAGGCCCAGACCGTCGACGTGTCCGACGAGTCCCAGGTCGCCGAGGCCATGGTCGAGGCGGTGACGGCCATGGGCCGGATCGACTCGGTGTTCGCCAATGCCGGGGTGGGCTTTGGGTCGCCGTCCTTTGTCGACATGCAGACCGAGACCTATCGCAAGATCCTGGCAGTCAATCTGGACGGCGTGTTCTTCACCCTGCGCGAGGCCTGCCGTCACATGGTCGACCGCGCCAAATCGGGCGATCCCGGCGGCTCGCTGGTCGGCGTCGCTTCGCTGGCCGCCATCGAAGGCGCGGCCCGCAACGAGGCCTATGCGGCCACCAAGGGGGCGGTGATCTCGATGATCAAGTCCGTCGCGGTCGAGCATGCCCGCTACGGCGTCCGCGCCAATGCCATCCTGCCGGGCTGGATCGCTACCGACATGACTGCCGGTGCCCAGAGCGCCCCCGCCTTCGCCGAGAAGGTCATCCCCCGGGTTCCGGCCCGTCGCTGGGGCGAGCCGGCCGATTTCGGCGGCATGGCGGTCTATCTGGCCTCCGACGCCTCCAGCTATCATTCGGGCGACACCCTGGTGATCGACGGCGGCTATTCGATCTTCTGATTCCGGTTTGATTTCTGGACTCGATCGTCGAAGAAAACCCTATTGAAATAAGGGCCTTGCGTGAGGGCAGGGTGGGTGAGAAGCTTTCCTCGAAGGTAGCCTGGACGTCAGATCCGGGTGCCTTTCGAGGAAACGCAACGATGACCCCGCAAGACGTCGTCACCCTGGCTCCGCCCCGTGGCATGCTGGCCCTTATCGCCATGATGCTGACCGCCATGGCCGCCTGCTTCTTCACGACCGAAGCCACGACCGAGGCCGTCCGGACCGACCGGATCTGAGGGCCCTGCCCTCGCGGCACGCTTGCTAGGGCCGCGTACCGACGCCCATCCTGCCGGAAAATTACGGGAGGACGGGTTCCATGGCACTGCACACGCCCCTTTGCGATCTACTGGACATCGAGCACCCGATCCTGCTGGCCGGCATGGGCGGGGTCTCCTATGCGCCCCTGGCGGCGGCCGTCTCCAATGCCGGCGGCTATGGCGTTCTGGGCATGGCCGGCACGACGCCGGACTTCATCCGCGACCAGATGCGTCAGGTCCGCGCCCTGACCGACCGTCCGTTCGGCGTTGACCTGCTGGCCGCGACCCCGGACGCCCTGACGGCCAGCGTAGAGGTCATCATCGCCGAGGGCGCATCGGCCTTCATCGCCGGCCTCGGTGTTCCGATGCCGATCATCGAACGCCTGAAAAGCGCCGGCCTCAAGGTCATGGTGGTCTGCGGAGCCGTGAAACATGCGGTCAAGGCCGAGCAGGCCGGCTGCGACGCAGTGATCTGCCAGGGCGGCGAGGGCGGTGGCCATACCGGTCTGGTCGGGACCCTGCCCCTGGTCGCCCAGGCCGTGGATGCGGTGAAGATCCCGGTGGTCGCCGCCGGTGGCCTGCACGACGGCCGCGGTCTGGCGGCGGCCCTGGCCCTGGGTGCCCAGGGCGTCTGGATGGGCACGCGCTTCATCGCCAGCACCGAGGCCCATGCCGGCGACCTCTACCGCCAGGCGGTGGTCGAGGCCGCTGACGAGGATACGGTCCGCACCCGCTGCTATTCGGGCAAGCCGATGCGGGTGAAGAAGAACCCCTATGTCGAGGACTGGGAATCCCGCCCCGGTGACATCCAGGGGTTCCCGCAGCAGGCCATGGTCTCGATCCGCAATGGGGCCATGGGCGGCATCGGTGGCCAGATCGAGGGCCTCGATGCGGAAAGGTCCTGCTTTGCCATGGGCCAGAGCGCGGGCGGCATCCGCGAGGTGCTGCCGGCGGGCGTTATCGTCGAGCAGCTGGTCACCGAGGCCCAGGCCGCGATCCGCCGCATCTCGGCCCTGAACGCCTAGGTTCCGGGCGTCCAGACAGAGGGCTGTCCCACAGGTCCCGCTGGCCCAGTTTCCCGTCGACGCGGCCGGGCTTCCGAGGCAGGCTCACCGCCGGCACGGGGAGAATGGCATGAGCACCGGCGAAATCCTGAAGACGCGGCTCAGCGAATACAGCGCGCTCTGGCTGGCCTCGTTCGTCCTGGTCCTGGCCGGCGCGGGGTTTGTCAGTCTGGCGCTTGGACGGGATCTTGTGGAGGTCGCCGACAAGGTGCTTCCGGTCAGCTTTGCCCTGCTGGGCGTTGCGGTGGTGATCGGTGTGGGGGTCACGGTGGTGTCCCGGGCCAGCTTGATCGCCAAGTGCCTGGTCACCCTGCTGGCCCTGCTGCTGGTCCTGCCGCTGCTGTGGTCGCCGGTCCTGGCGGTCCTGATCCTCGCTACGATCGGCCGGGTCACGATCGAATACTCCGAGGCCTATGCCCAGTTCCGGATCATCGTCAGCCAGTTGATCTATCCGGTGGTCTCGATGGTCGTGGAGGGCCCGCTGGTCGCGGCGGTCTGGAATGCCTTCCAGATCATCGCCTCGATCGTCGGCTTCGTGGCCTCAGCTCTTCAGGTCTGGCGGGTGGTCAAATCCTGGATGGCCGGCCAAGGCACCGAAGCCTGAGGGCGTTCAGCCCAGCCGGGTCGGCGCGGGCAGGGTGAAGTCCTCGTGCTGCACCGCCAGCAGAACGGACATGCCGACGCCGGTCGATTGCTCGGCCAGCCGCGCCGCTGCCTTGCTGGCCAGGGCCTGGCTGGCATAGCGCCCAAAGCGCAGGTGTTCGCCCACGATGGACCAGTGATCTTCGACGCGCACGACGCCATAATGCACTTCAGTCATGATCGACCTCCTTGCAGCCGGCCCAGCCTTGCTGCCGACCCGTGGCGGTAACAAGGCCGGATTGGCTTTCCGGTTGCCAAGGACTCGCGCGCCGGGCGCGTGATCGTGACATTGGCCCGTCGTTTGGGAATAGTGGGCTCATGCTTCGCTTGCCTGTTGCCGCCCTGATCATCGCCAGTCTGGCCACCGCCGCCCTCGCCCAGGAGCGTGAGCCGGAAGAGCGCCAGCGCCTGCTGGACCTGGCCTATACGCTCGGTGAGAGCCATGCCCTGCGGCAAACCTGCGAAGGCCTCAATGACCAGTTCTGGCGCTCGCGCATGGTCCGCCTGACCGAGGTGGAACAGGCCGAGCAGGCCTTTGACGCCCAGCTGCGCGAGCGGTTCAACACCGGCTTTGCGGCCCGCCAGGGCGAGTTTCCGCTGTGCGATGCCGCCAGCCGCAAGGCCGAACAGCAGTCAGCCCGCAAGGGCCAGGCCCTGGCCCTGAAGCTCTCGCAATCGGTCCGACTGGTGCCGCGCGGCGAGATCGTACCGGAACCGATGGCGGAGGTCGCCGCACCGCGCTAACCTGCGCCTCTCGGTTGTGCAGGGAGCGTCGTCTTGGCCTCGTATCTGGTTCCTCTGGTTCTCCTGGTCCTGGCCCTGTTGCTGGTCATCAGCGTTATCAAGATCGTGCCCCAGGGGCGTGAGTTCACGGTCGAGCGCTTTGGTCGCTACACCCGCACCCTCAAGCCCGGCATCACCATCCTGATGCCTTTCGTCGAGACGATCGGGCGCAAGGTGAACATGATGGAGCAGGTCCTCGACGTGCCCCAGCAGGAGGTCATCACTAAGGACAACGTGTCGGTGAAGGTCGATGCCATTGTCTTCATCCAGGTGATGGATGCCGCCCAGGCGGCCTACAAGGTCGACAACCTGATGTACGCCATCACCCAGCTGGCCCAGACCAATCTGCGCACCGTGGTCGGCTCGATGGAGCTGGACGAGGTGCTGAGCCAGCGCGACCAGATCAATACCCGCCTGCTGTCGACCATCGATCACGCCACCGGGCCCTGGGGCGTCAAGATCGCCCGCATCGAGATCAAGGACCTGACCCCGCCGGCCGACATCACCAATGCCATGGCCCGGCAGATGAAGGCCGAGCGCGAGCGCCGTGCCGTGATCACCGAGGCGGAAGGCGAAAAGCAGGCCCAGATCGCCCGGGCCGAGGGCCAGAAACAGGCTGCCATCCTTCAGGCCGAGGGCCGCAAGGAAGCCGCCTTCCGCGACTCCGAGGCCCGCGAGCGGGAAGCCGAGGCCGAGGCCAAGGCGACGGCCTTTGTCTCGGAGGCCATCTCCAAGGGCGACGTCAACGCGATCAACTATTTCATCGCCCAGAAATATGTCGAAGCCTTCGGCGACCTGGCCCGCTCGCCCAACGCCAAGACCGTCATCGTGCCCGCCGACTTCGCCGGCCTGACCGGCACGGTCGCGGGGGTGGCCGAACTGATCAAGACCCTGGGCAGCGGCGGTTCTGTGGCCCCCACACCGCCGGTTCCGCGCACCAATACGCCGACGGGTGGCGTCAAGAAGGTCTGAGTCGATGGAAGCCCTGGCGACCTTCTATGCAATGCACCCCTTCTGGGTCTGGCTATCGGTGGCCGCCTTGTTCCTGGCCGTTGAGGTCGGGACCGGCAGCGGCTGGCTGCTCTGGCCTGCCGCAGCCTCGGCCCTGGTCGGTGTCCTGAGCCTGATCCTGCCAACGAACCTGCCCGTCGAGATCGCGTTGTTCGCGATCCTGACCATTGCCGCCACCTATCTGGCCCGGCGTTATCTGAAGCCGGTCCTCGAGGGCGACGCGCCGGACCTGAACGATCCCCTGCTGCGCCTGATCGGTCGCGATGGTGAAGTGCTGTCGACCTTCGAGGCGGGCATGGGCCGTGTGTTTGTCGACGGCAAGGAATGGCAGGCGCGGCTGGACGGCGGTCCGCCCCTGCCGGGTCAGCGCATCCAGGTGGTGGGCGTCGAAGGGGCGACCCTGACGGTGCGGGCCTACTAGATCATTTCCGGGCGCGCTGGTCGCGTCTGGCGCCAGGTCGGGAACGTCCCTATCTGGCCCATGCCCCGCCGCTTGCATCGCGCGGGGTCTGCGAGGGGGACCCGTGAAGGGCATTATTTCGGTATCGGGTCTGACCAAGACCTATGCTTCAGGCCATCAGGCTCTGAAGACGGTGGATCTGGACATCCGCCAGGGCGAGATCTTCGCCCTGCTGGGGCCTAACGGGGCGGGCAAGACCACCCTGATCAGCATCATCTGCGGAATCGTCAATCCCAGCACCGGAACCGTTCTGGCCGACGGTCATGACGTGGTGAAGGACTACCGCGCCGCCCGGTCCAAGATCGGCCTGGTGCCGCAGGAGCTGAACACCGACGCCTTCGAGACCGTCTGGGCGACCGTGCGCTTTTCCCGCGGCCTGTTCGGCAAGCCGCGCAATGACGCCCATATTGAAAAGGTGCTCCGCGACCTGTCCCTCTGGGACAAGAAGGACGCCAAGATCATGACGCTGTCTGGCGGCATGAAACGGCGGGTGATGATCGCCAAGGCGCTCAGCCATGAGCCGTCCATCCTGTTCCTCGATGAACCCACCGCCGGCGTCGACGTCGAGCTGCGCCGGGACATGTGGGAGATGGTGCGGGCCCTGCGGGCCAGCGGCGTCACCATCATCCTGACCACCCACTATATCGAGGAGGCCGAGGAGATGGCCGACCGGATCGGGGTGATCAGCAAGGGCGAGATCATCCTGGTCGAGGACAAGGCCGTGCTGATGCGCAAGCTGGGCAAGAAGCAGCTGACCCTGCAGCTCCAGAGTCCTCTGACCACCCTGCCGGCCGCCCTGTCCGACTATGCCCTGGAGCTGGCGGCCGACGGCCATGAACTGATCTACAGCTTCGACGCCCAGGCCGAGGAGACCGGCATCGCCGAACTGCTGCGCCGCCTCGGCGACCAGGGCATCGACTTCAAGGACCTGCGCACCAGCCAGAGCTCGCTGGAAGACATCTTCGTCAGCCTGGTGAGGGACGCGGCATGAACCTCTTTGCGATCAAGGCCATCTACCGCTTCGAGATGGCGCGGTGGTTCCGGACCCTGGCCCAGAGCATCGTCTCGCCGGTGCTGTCGACCTCGCTCTATTTCGTGGTGTTCGGCTCGGCCATCGGCTCGCGCATGCAGGCCATCGACGGGGTCAGCTACGGAGCCTTCATCGTGCCCGGACTGATCATGCTGTCGCTCCTGGGTGAAAGCATCTCCAACGCCTCGTTCGGGATCTACATGCCCAAATGGGCGGGCACGATCTATGAGCTGCTGTCGGCTCCGGTCTCGTGGCTCGAGACGGTGATCGGCTATGTCGGTGCGGCGGCTACCAAGTCAGTCCTGCTCGGCCTGCTGATCCTGGCCACGGCCCGGATCTTCGTGCCGTTCGAGATTGCCCACCCGTTCGTGATGCTGCTCTTCCTGGTGCTGACCGCCATCACCTTCAGCCTGTTCGGCTTTGTGATCGGGGTCTGGGCCGATGACTTCCAGAAGCTGCAGATCGTGCCCCTGCTGGTGGTCACGCCCCTGACCTTCCTGGGTGGCAGTTTCTACTCGATCAACATGCTGCCGGAGGTCTGGCAGAAGATCACCCTGTTCAATCCGGTGGTCTATCTGGTCAGTGGTTTTCGCTGGAGCTTCTACGGCGTCTCCGACGTCGGGGTGGGTGTCAGCCTGGCCATGACCGTAGCCTTCCTTGCCCTGTGCCTGACGGCTGTGTGGTGGATCTTCAAGACGGGCTATCGGCTGAAGAGCTGAGGCGGGCGCTGTCAGGCTTCCGGGGCGGTCGTTGGAAGCCCCCTGGCGACCATCGACGCCTCGGCGCTGCGGACCATGGCGCGCTCGCCATTGAAGGTCGCCAGGGTCTGCCAGGCCTCGAACAGGCCCGGATCGGTACGGGTGTCGATCGCGGGCTGCACGACGACCAGATGCAGGTCGCGGGCCTTCAGCTGCTGGATCACGTCCAGCAGGTCAACCATGGAGCCTGCCAGGGCATGGAGGCTGGGCACGGCCAGCACGCCGCCTGGGACCAGGGCGGCCAGGGCCCGCTCCAGGCCGGTCCGCAGGACTGCGCCGGCCAGACAGCGGTCGCTGAAGACCTCTTCGCAGCCCAGCAGCAGGAGCCGCTCCTCCTGGGCCGGACTGAAATAGACCCCGCGCACGGGCGGCAGGCGATAATAGCCGACGAAGTTCATGCCCGGGGTCGCCCTAGCTCCGCCGCTCGCTCAGACCCTGATTGGCCAGTTCATCGGCCCGCTCATTGAGGGGATGGCCGGCATGGCCCTTGACCCAGCGCCAGTCGACCTCGTGGCGGTTGCGGGCGGCGTCGAGGCGTTTCCACAGGTCGTCGTTCTTGACCGGGCTCTTGTCGGCCGTGCGCCAGCCGCGGGCCTTCCAGCCATGGATCCACTGGGTGACGCCCTTCATCACATACTGGCTGTCGGTATGCAGCTCGACCTTGCAGGGCCTGTTCAGCGTTTCCAGGGCCTGGATCGCCCCCATCAGTTCCATGCGGTTATTGGTCGTATGGGCCTCGCCGCCGCAGATTTCCTTCTTCTTGTCGCCGTAGAGGAGGATGGCCCCCCAGCCGCCGGGCCCAGGGTTCCCCTTGCAGGCGCCGTCCGTATAGACGACCACCTTCGGGGTCATGCAGGGGCACCGAACAGGGTCAGGCCTTCGCGGTGCACCGCCAGCTTGCGTTCGTACTCCATCGGGTCATGGGGCTTGACCAAGGCACCGGCCGGGGTCGCCTTCCAGTCGGCCAGACGGGTCAGGAAGAACCGCATCGCCGCGCCGCGCGCCAGGATCGGCAGGGCCTGCTTTTCGGCGGGGCTCAGCGGCCGCCGGCGCTGATAGCCGGTCAGCAGGGCAGCGGCGGCGGTGGCATTGAAACTGCCGTCCGGCTCGAAGCACCAGGCATTGAGGGTCACCGCCACGTCATAGGCGTAAGCGTCGTCACAGGCGAAATAGAAGTCGATGGCGGCGGCGAACTTGCCGTCCGGCCGGAAGAAGACGTTGTCGGGGAAATAGTCGGCGTGGATCACGCCCGACGGCAGGCCGCGCGGCCAGGCCAGGGCCAGCTCGGCCAGGTCCTTGTCGATGGTCGCGGCCAGGCCGGGCTTGAGGTCGTCGGCACCCTTGCGGTGCTTGGAAAACAGCGGGGCCCAATAGGGCTGGCCCAGGTCATTGACCCGGCGACCGGCATAGCCTTCGCCGGCCAGGTGCAGCTGGGCCAGGCCCTCGCCGGCTTCACGGCAATGGGCGACGGTGGGCCGACGGACCGACAGGCCGGACAGGAACTGCACCAGGGCGGCGGGCTTGCCGCGCAGGGTCTTCAGGGTGCGACCCGCGCGATCCGCGATCGGCGTGGCACTGGGAAAGCCGCGATCCGCCAGCCAGCGCATCAGGTTGAGGAAATAGGGCAGGTCTTCCGGCGCGGCGCGCTTTTCGTAGACCGTCAGGATGAACCGCCCGGCCTCCGTCTCCAGCAGGAAGTTGGAGTTCTCCACGCCTTCGGCGATGCCCTTGAACGCCAAGGCTTGCCCCAGGTCGAAGTCGGCCAGGAAGGCGGACAGTTCTTCGTCGGTGATGTCGGTATAGACGGCCATGACCGGGGGATGCGGGACCCGGCGCTGGCGGTCAAGAGGTCGCCTAGGTCGTCAGCAGCCTTGGCAGCTTGAAGGTCACCGTTTCCCGGGCTTCGACCAGGTTCTCGAGGGTGACGTCGAAGCGGGCGGCGATGGCGTCTATGACTCCCTGGACCAGGTCTTCCGGCGCCGAGGCCCCGGCCGTGAGACCCACGCGGGAAACACCGTCGAACCATGACCAGTCAAGGCCGCTGGCGTCATCGATCAGCCGGGCGTCCCTGGCACCGGCCTTCAGGCCGACCTCGGCCAGGCGCACCGAGTTGGAGGAATTGCGCGAGCCGACCACCAGCACCAGTTCGGTGCCCTGGGCCAGGGTCTTGACCGCATCCTGTCGATTGGTGGTGGCGTAGCAGATGTCTTCCTTGTGCGGCGCGGCGATGCCGGGGAAGCGGGCCTTCAGAAGGTCAACCATGTCGGCGGTATCATCGACCGACAGGGTGGTCTGGGTCAGGAAGGCGACATTGGCCGGATCCTTCGGGATCCAGGCGCGGGCATCGTCGATGTTTTCGATCAGGGTCACCGTGCCCTCGGGCAGCTGGCCCATGGTGCCGACCACTTCCGGATGACCTTCATGGCCGATCAGGACGATCTCACGGCCCGAATTGAAGTGCTTCTGGGCCTCGACATGGACCTTGGAAACCAGGGGGCAGGTGGCATCCAGATAGATCATCTCGCGGGCCTTGGCCTCGGCCGGCACCGACTTGGGCACCCCGTGGGCCGAAAACACTACCGGGCGATCATCGGGGGCTTCGGACAGTTCCTCGATGAAGATCGCGCCCAGGGCCTTGAGGCGATCAACGACATGACGATTGTGCACGATCTCGTGGCGCACATAGACCGGCGCACCGAATTTCTCGATCGCCCGCTCGACAATCTGGATGGCGCGATCGACCCCCGCACAGAAGCCCCGGGGGCTGGCGAGCACGAGGGTGAGCGGCGGACGGACCGGAGCGGGGGCGTTCATGGGCGGGAACCTAAGCGTTCGAAGGCCCTCGCGCCAGCACCGCGGCGGGGGTTCGCAGCCAAAGCTGTCGATTGCGACGTCACGCATATGCCTTTATCAGGCTGCATGACGCCGACTGGGGCATGCGCTCCTTCAAGCTCTTTCAATTCTGACCGGACGTTTCATGCGCCCTCATTTCACCGTCGCCCTCAGTGCCCTGATGGCTGTTTCGATCGCGGCCACCGCGACGAGCGTTCACGCCCAGGCCCGTGGGCGCGGCCAGGACCAGGGCGGTCAGGACGAAGAGCAGGCCAGCAAGAAGAAGAAGCGCGACGAGGAGTGGAACCAGTCCAAGGCCCCGCTTGCCCAGCTGCGCAATGCGGGACCCTGCCCCTATGTGAAGGTGCTCTACGATGCCAGCCGCTTCGTCGAGTTCAAGGACGGGCGGGAAAGCCCGGCGGCGGTAGCCTATACCGGCGAGATCCAGGGCGTTTCGTCAGGCTGTGCCTACAAGAGCGATGATCCGATCAGCATCCGCGTCGAAGTGCTGTTCCAGCTCGGCCGCGGTCCGCAGGGCGCTGAGCCCCAGCGCAACTATCGCTACTGGGTTGCGGTCACCGAGCGGAACCAGGCGATTATCGCCAAGGAATATTTCGATCTGCCGATCACCTTCCCGACGGGGCAGGATCGCGTGTTCGCCACCGAGCAGCTGCAGACCATCACCATCCCGCGCGCGGACGCCAAGGTCAGCGGCGGCAATTTCGAAGTCCTGGTCGGCTTCGACGTGACCCCGGAAATGGCCGCCTTCAATCGTGAGGGCAAGCGCTTCCGGGTCAATGCCGGCCAGACGACGGCCCAAGCAGGGACTCCCAACAAGCAATGAGTGATTTGAAGCGGTCCTTGAGCGAGGCGGCCGCAGCTGCCTTCCAGGCCGCCGGACTGTCTCCCGAGTTCGGGCGTGTCACGGCGTCCGACCGGCCTGATCTTGCCGATTTCCAATGCAACGGTGCGCTCGCGGCCGCCAAGAGCGCCAAGCGCAATCCGCGTGAGATCGCGGTGCAGGTGGTCGATCACCTGAAGGGTGACCCGCGTCTGGCCTCGGTGGAAATCGCCGGCGTCGGCTTCATCAACATGCGGGTCAGCGCCGAGGCCCTGTCGGCCCGCGCCAAGGAGATCGCCGCAGATCCGCGCGCCGGGGCAGCCCTGGTCGAGTCGCCGCGCCGGGTGCTGGTGGACTATGCCGGTCCCAATGTGGCCAAGCCGATGCATGTGGGTCACCTGCGGGCCTCGATCATCGGTGAGTCCGTCAAGCGCCTGTACCGGTTCCGGGGTGACGACGTGGTCGGTGACGCCCACTTCGGCGACTGGGGCTTCCAGATGGGCCTGCTGATCACCGCCGTGATGGACGAGCACCCGTTCATCCAGGCCCTGATGGAAAAGCTGCCGGAAGCGCCGCGCGGCTTCACCAAGGCCGATGAGGACAAGGTGCTCGCCGAGTTCGCGGCCCTGATCAGCCTGGCGGATCTGGACCGGCTCTATCCGCTGGCCTCGACCCGCCAGAAGGAAGATCTCGACTACAAGGAGCGGGCCCGTCGGGCGACCGCAGAGTTGCAGAACGGCCGGTTCGGCTACCGTCTGCTGTGGCGCCATTTCGTCAATGTCAGCCGGGTTGCCCTGGAGCGTGAGTTCCATGCCCTCGGCGTCGACTTCGACCTCTGGAAGGGCGAAAGCGACGTCCAGGAACTGATTGCCCCGATGGTGCATCAGCTGGAGGACAAGGGGCTTCTGGTCGAGGACCAGGGCGCGCGGATCGTTCGTGTGTCCCAGGAAGGCGACAAGCGCGATGTGCCGCCCTTGCTGGTGGTCTCATCCGAAGGCTCGGCCATGTACGGCACGACCGACCTGGCCACGATCCTCGACCGTCGCAGCAGCTTTGACCCGCACCTGATCCTCTATTGCGTCGACCAGCGTCAGGCCGACCATTTCGAGACGGTGTTCCGGGCTGCCTATCTGGCCGGTTATGCCGAGCCGGGCACGCTGGAGCACATCGGCTTTGGCACCATGAACGGCAGCGACGGCAAGCCGTTCAAGACCCGGGCCGGTGGCGTTCTGAAGCTGCACGACCTGATCGAAATGGCCCGCGAAAAGGCCCGTGAACGCCTGCGCGAAGCAGGGCTCGGGACCGAGCTGTCGCCAGAGGCCTTCGAAGAGACCGCCCACAAGGTCGGGATCGCCGCCCTGAAGTTCGCCGACCTGCAGAACTTCCGTGGCACGTCCTATGTGTTTGATCTTGATCGGTTCACCAGCTTTGAGGGCAAGACCGGTCCCTATCTTCTGTACCAGTCGGTGCGGATCAAGAGCGTACTGCGCAAGGCTGCCGAAGCCGGGTTGAAGGCGGGCCGGATCACCATCGGCGAGCCGGCGGAGCGGGATCTGGCCATGCTGCTGGACGCTTTCGAAGGGGCTCTGACCGAGGCCTATGACAAGAAGGCTCCGAACTTTGTCGCCGAGCATGCCTACAAGCTGGCCCAGACCTTCTCGAAGTTCTATGCGGCCTGCCCGATCATGAGTGCCGACGACGACGCGACGCGAGCCTCACGTCTGAACCTGGCCCAGACCACCCTGCGGCAACTGGAGCAGGCCCTGGATCTGCTGGGTATTGAAGCCCCGGAGCGCATGTAGCCACAGGCTGCGCGTCAGCACCCTGACTGAGTTCTCGGAGTGAGACCCTGTCAGGCGGCTTCGGCTCCGGCTTCGGCCTGTGCGCCGCTCTCGCCCACCCTGAACCGCTGGATCAGGGCCCCAAGCTCGCCAGCTTCGCGGGTAAGGCTGTGGCTTGCGGCGGTGGTCTCCTCGACCATGGCGGCGTTCTGCTGAGTGACCTGGTCCATCTGGCTGACAGCATTGTTGATCTCGGCCAGGCCGATCGCCTGATGCTTGGCGGCTGAGGCGATGGTGTTCACCAGGTCCTCGATACGTCCGAAATGGTCGACGACGCTGGAGAGTTCCTCGCCGACCCGGACGACCAGCCCCACGCCACTCTGGACGCTGTCGGAGGATTCTGTGACCAGGGTCTTGATCTCCTTGGCCGCGTCCGCCGAACGCTGGGCCAGGGCGCGGACTTCCTGGGCCACGACCGCGAAGCCGCGGCCGGCCTCGCCGGCGCGCGCCGCCTCGACCCCGGCATTGAGGGCCAGAAGATTGGTCTGGAAGGCGATCTCGTCGATCACCGTGATGATCTGGCCGATCTGGCGCGAGGAGGCGTCAATCCGCTCCATGGCGGTCATGGCCTCATTGGCGACAGCGCTGGACTTGCCGACCATGGTGCGGCTGACTGAGGTCGCCTTCTGGGCTTCAGCCGCGTTTTCGGCCGTCTGCCGGACGGTGGCGGTGACCTGGTCCAGTGCTGCGGCAGTTTCCTCGAGGCTGGCGGCCTGTTGCTCTGTGCGTCGGGCCAGATCATCAGACGCCGAAGAAATTTCACGTGAGCCGCTGTCAACAGCGCTCGTGCTGTCCAGGACCCGCCCCAGGGTTTCTTCAAGTATTTCCAGAGAGCTGTTGAAGTCGTCGCGCAGACATTCGAATTCCCGTGGAAATGTTGCGGTTATCCGCTGGGTCAGATTGCCTTCCGCCAATTGCCGGAGCCCGCCGCCCAAGAGCTTGACGACCTGCTGGCGCAGGTTGCGCTCTTCGGTTCTCGCCATTTCGGCCGCCCAATCCTGATCCTGGAACTGCTTCAGCTGCTCGGCCTGTTTCGCGGCCTGGCGCTCAAGCGAGGCCGTTCTGAAACCAGCGACCGATCTGGCCATTTCGCCCACCTCGTCGGCGCGCTCCTGCATCGGGACTTCCTGGGTGAAGTCCCCCGCAGCCAGCTGGCCCATATAGGCGGACACCTTCGACAGGGGGCTCACAATGAAATTGCGCAGGACATTGGAGCCCACCACGACGAGGGCCAGCATCATCAGGGTCGTCGCCGCCAAGAGAGCAAAGGCGATCTTGGTGGTGCGTTCAGCTTCGAGAACGGAATCGGCTGCGGCCTTGTTGGCCATCACCGTCAGGCTGTCGATGACCTTGCGGTGCCGGGCATAGATCGGCTCCAGCGCGGCGATGGAGGTGTTGACGGCGATGACGTCGCCGGACTTCAGGGCGGGGGCGTATTTCTGGTCCACGATGGCCCAGAAGGCGTCCATTTCCACCTGGGACTGTTCCAGGGCTGCCTGTGCGTCCTTCGGCAACCCGGTCTTCTGCCAATAGTCCCGACGCTGCTCATCCTGGCTCTTGAGGGTGGCCAGGGTTGCCAGGGTCGCCTCGGCCTGTCCGGCATCCTCGGCACCGTGGTGCACGACCAGCATGGCCTCGACGAGGTAAAGCGGCGGCGGCAGGATGTCGGCCAACAGCTCGTAGGCATGGGCCTGCTTCTTGGACAACGGTCCGCCGACCCTGAGTTCCAGCAGGGAGAATACGGCGGTGGCTGTGGCCAGGATGAAGCCCAGCAGCAGGGCGCCGGCAAACAGGTTCAGGGCGTCTCGAAGTCTGAGCTTCATGTTTGAGTCCGCAAGTGTGGCTGTATCAGTTCAGGGGAGCAGGGTTAACGGGCCCGAAACCCGGACTGCGGCCATCTGTCTCAGGATGATGCCGAAATGGGCATTCCGTGCGACCAAGCGGTAAGAGGCGTCAGTGAAGCCGGACCCGTGCTTGACTCCGGGTCCCCCCTCCAGCATTGAGCGCCTGACCCACGCGGGAGACATCGGGATTCGCGTCCCGAGGCCGAAGGCGCAACCGCCCCGGAAACGCTCAGGCAAAAGGACCGCGCGGGTTTAGGAACGCTGGAAAGAGGCTGTCTGCCCTCCCTGACCAGGGAAGATGGATGGCCCGCCGAAGGAGCAAGGCTCCCCATCCTTCGCGCGATGGGCCGGGGCCGGAATCTCTCAGGTCAAAGGGACAGCGGGGGCGCGATCGTCTGGTGAAAGCCGGACCAGCAGCGCCGTCCCCGTTTGGAGCCCCCGCGTGTCCGACCAAGATCTCAAGAAGACGCCCCTGTATGACGCCCATGTGGCGTCCGGCGCGCGCATGGTGCCGTTTGCGGGCTATTCCATGCCGGTTCAGTACAAGGACGGGGTGCTGAAAGAGCATCTGTGGACCCGCGAGCATGCCGGCCTGTTCGACGTTTCGCACATGGGGCAGGCGCGCATTCGGGGCACGGATCCGGCCAAGAGCTTCGAGAAGGTGGTCTCGGCCGACTATCAAGGTCTCAAGCCCGGCAAGCAGCGCTATGGCGTTCTGCTGAATGCCCAGGGCGGCATTATCGACGATCTGATGACCGCGCGTCCTGATGACGATGGCCTGTTCGTGGTGGTCAACGGTGCCTGCAAGGACAACGACTACGCCATCATCGCCAAGGCGCTTGAAGGCGAGGCCACGGTCGAGCGCCTGGAAGATCGCGCCCTGCTGGCCCTGCAGGGGCCCGAAGCCGCCGCCGTTCTGGCCGCCCACGTCCCGGCTGCGGCCGACATGGTATTTATGGACACCGCCGTTCTGACTGCCTTTGGCGTCGAGGCCATCATTTCCCGCTCGGGCTATACCGGTGAAGACGGCTACGAGATCTCGGTGCCGGCCGCCGACGCGACGCGCATCTGGAATACCCTGTTGCAGGACGAGCGCGTGAAGCCCATCGGACTGGGCGCGCGCGACAGCCTGCGCCTGGAGGCCGGCCTGCCCCTCTATGGTCACGACCTCGACGAGACCGTTTCGCCCATCGAGGCGGGCCTGAACTTCGCCATCGGCAAGCGCCGCCGTGAGGCCGCCGATTACCCGGGCGCGTCCCGGATTGGTGCCGAACTGGCCGGCGATCTCTCCCGCATCCGCGTCAATCTGAAGGTGCTCGAAGGTGCTCCGGCCCGTGAGGGCGCGCAGATCGCCGACGCGACCGGCACCGTGGTCGGGGTGATCACCAGCGGCGGCTTCGGACCAAGCTTCGGCGGTGCCATCGCTATCGGCTTTGTGCCCCCTGCCCTGGCGGTGGTCGGCGCGCGGCTGCAGGTGATTGTCCGCGGCAAGTCACAAGCGGCTGAGGTCGTGGCCTCGCCATTCGTTCCCAATCGTTACGTCCGCAAACTCTAGGAAGGGCCCAGACATGCGTTTTACCAAGGATCATGAGTGGGTCGCCGTCGAAGGCGATATCGCTACGGTCGGCATCACCGCCTATGCCGCTGAACAGCTGGGCGACGTGGTGTTCGTCGAGGTGCCTGAGGTCGGCAAGACCGTGAAGCAGGGCGACGGCCTGGCCGTGGTCGAGAGCGTCAAGGCCGCCTCCGACGTCTATGCCCCGGTCTCGGGCGAGGTGGTCGAGGCCAATGCCGCCCTGGGTGACGCGCCCGAGACGGTCAATGCCGTGCCGGAAACCGGCGGCTGGTTTGCGAAGCTGAAGCTTTCCAACCCGTCGGAAGTCGAGGCCCTGATGGACCGCGACGCCTACGAAGCCTTCCTCGGCACGCTCTAACTTCCTGTCATCCCGGCTCTTCGCTGCAGCCGGGATGATACCAGAACAGGCTCCTCCCCATGCGCTACCTGCCCCTGACCCCCGATGATCGCGCCGAGATGCTGGGCGTTATCGGCGTGGACTCGATCGACGCCCTGTTTGTCGATGTTCCCACCTCCGCCCGGCGCGCCGGGACCGTCGACCTGCCGCTGCACGCCGGCGAGCTGGAGGTCGAGCGTGAGATGGCGGCCCTGGCCCGACGGAACCGCTCGGCGGGGGAGGGGTCCTTCTTCTGTGGCGCGGGAGCCTATCGCCATCACGTGCCGGCGACGGTCGATCACATCATCCAGCGGTCGGAGTTCCTGACCAGCTACACGCCTTACCAGCCGGAAATCGCCCAGGGCACCTTGCAGGTCCTGTTCGAGTTCCAGACCCAGGTCGCGGCCCTGACCGGCATGGAGGTGGCCAATGCCTCGCTCTATGACGGGTCGACCGCCGCCGCCGAGGCGGTGATGATGGCCACCCGGGTCACCCGCCGCAACAAGGCGGTGATGTCGGGCGGCGTCCACCCGCACTATGTCGAGACCATCGACACCCTGGCCCATGCGGCCGGTGTCGCCACCCAGCGCCTGGCCGTCGCCATCGATGCCGAGGACGCGGTGATCGCCGCCATCGACGCCGACACCGCCTGTGTCGTCGTCCAGACCCCCAATGTGTTCGGCACCGCCACCGACGTCACCCGGATCGCCGCCGCGGCCCAGGCCGCCGGTGCCCTGCTGATCGTGGTGACCACCGAGGTCGTGTCGCTGGGCCTGCTCAAGTCGCCCGGCGAGATGGGCGCAGATATCGTGGTGGCCGAGGGCCAGTCGATCGGCAACGGCCTGAACTTCGGCGGCCCCTATGTCGGCCTCTTTGCCTGCAAGGAAAAATACATCCGCCAGGCCCCTGGCCGGCTGTGCGGCGAAACGGTGGACGCTGATGGCCGTCGGGGTTTCGTCCTGACCCTGTCGACCCGCGAGCAGCATATCCGCCGCGACAAGGCCACCTCGAATATCTGCACCAACAGCGGCCTCTGCGCCCTGGCCTTCAGCATCCATATGAGCCTGCTGGGCGAGGTGGGCCTGCGGCAGCTGGCGGCGATCAATCACGAAAAGGCCCGCGCCCTGCGGGATGCCCTGGCCGCCATCCCCGGCGTCGAGATCCTCACCTCGCGGTTCTTCAACGAATTCGCCATCCGGGTGCCGGGCAAGGCCGCCGAGCTGGTCGAGACCCTGGCGGGCCAGGGTATCATCGCCGGCGTCCCGTTCTCGCGCCTCGATGCCCATGCCGGCCTCGACGACGTGCTGCTGGTGGCCGCCACCGAAACCACCCTCGATATCGACATCACCTTCTTCGCCAAGGTTCTGGCCAAGGTCATCGCCCAATGAGCATGAACAGCGTTGGACGGCCGACCCGTCCCGAAACCGCCAATGACACCGTGGACACGCACGCCACCCTGACCGGCGCTCGCGGCCTGCTGCAGGACGAAGCCCTGATCTTCGAGCGCGATGGCTGGCACAAGACCGGGGTCGACCTGCCGGAGGCCTCGGCCCCTGCCGACGACCTGAACAGCCTGCTGCGCACGGCCCCGATCGGCCTGCCGGGCCTCTCCGAGCCCGAGGTTGTCCGCCACTATGTGCGGCTGTCCCAGAAGAACCACGCCATCGACCTGGCGCTGTATCCGCTGGGATCGTGCACGATGAAGCACAATCCGCGCCTCAACGAGAAGATGGCGCGCCTGCCGGGCTTCGCCGACATCCACCCCCTGCAGCCGCAGTCGACCGTGCAGGGGGCTCTGGAACTGATGGACCGCCTGGCCCACTGGCTGAAGACGCTCACGGGCATGCCCGCTGTGGCCCTGACGCCCAAGGCCGGTGCCCATGGCGAGATGTGCGGCATGCTCGCCATCCGCGCGGCGCATGAGGCCAAGGGCCAGGGTCATCGCAAGACCGTCCTGGCCCCGACCAGCGCCCACGGCACCAATCCCGCCACGGCTGCCTTTGTCGGCTATACCGTGGTCGAGATCGCCCAGACCGCCGACGGTCGGGTTGATCTGGCCGACCTGGAATCGAAGCTCGGCGATCACGTGGCGGCCATCATGGTCACCAATCCCAATACCTGCGGTCTGTTCGAGCGCGATGTGGTGGAGATTGCGCGCCTGACCCATGCGGCGGGGGCCTATTTCTACTGCGATGGGGCCAATTTCAACGCCATCGTCGGCCGCGTTCGTCCGGGTGATCTGGGTGTCGATGCCATGCACATCAACCTGCACAAGACCTTCTCGACGCCCCATGGCGGCGGTGGTCCGGGTGCCGGTCCGGTGGTGCTCAGCGAGGCTCTGGCGCCGTTCGCGCCGACGCCCTGGCTGGTGCATGGCGAAGACGGCTTTGCCCTGGTCGAACATGCCGGCGAGGCGGGGGCCGAGACCGCCTTTGGCCGCATGAGCGCCTTCCATGGCCAGATGGGCATGTATACCCGCGCCTATGCCTACATGCTCAGCCACGGGGCCGATGGCCTGCGTCAGGTGGCCGAGGATGCCGTGCTCAACGCCAACTATCTGAAGGCCCGCCTGTCGGACGTGATGAGCCCGGCCTTCCCGGACGGCCCGTGCATGCACGAGGCCCTTTTCGACGACAGCTGGCTTGAAGGCACGGGCGTGACCACCCTGGATTTCGCCAAGGCGATGATCGACGAGGGCTTCCACCCGATGACCATGTATTTCCCGCTGGTCGTCCACGGTGCGATGCTGATCGAACCGACTGAAACCGAGAGCAAGCAGGAACTCGACCGCTTTGTGGTCGCACTGCGAGCCCTGGCTCATGCCGCCAAGTCCGGTGATGTCGAGCGCTTCAAGGGAGCGCCCTACCATGCTCCGATGCGGCGTCTCGACGAGACCCTGGCTGCCCGCAAGCCTCGGTTGAGGTGGAAACCTGTGGCGGAAGCGCCACTGGCGGCCGAATAGCAGGGTCCTATTTCAGGACGCGTCGAAAGGGCGCCTTTACGGCGCCCTTATCGGTCCACATATCAGGCTCGCGCGTCGGGCTGATTGGATTTTCCAGGAGCAAACGGAGCGTGAAGTCCGTCAGCTCCTCATGAATGCTTCAGTCGCCCTCGCCATGCCTCGTGCACGCCATTCCCCTGCCGATGATCTCGCCCGCGAGATCGTGGCGCGCGTCCTGCGCGTCACCCTGGTGGTGCTTGGCCTGTTGCTGGTCGCTGCCGGTGCCGTGATAGCCCCCTTGCCGGGCCCGCTGGGCCTGCCGCTCACGGTCATCGGCCTGATGCTTGTGCTGCGGAACTCGTTCAAGGCCCGCAAGCAGTTCGTGCGCTTCCAGCATGCCCACCCCAAGCTGATCTTTCCCTTGCGCAGGCTGCTGCGTCGGGAGCCCGAGGTGGTGCTGGTCGCCTGGCAGCAGGTTCTGCGCATTGAGCGGCTGATCATGCCCCGCCGTTGGCGCGTGGCCGTGCGCTGGCGCAAGTCGATCAAGCGCCGCCGTCGGTGACAGGCGCCTCAACCAGCGCGATCGACATCAGGCAAAAGGTCCGCCGGCGCGCCCGGTTGGCCTTGCTGCTGCGCGAGTCTGCGGCTCGGGCCTATCGGATCGCAGCGATCGCCTTTGGTAGCCTGGTGATCCTGGTCGGGGCGGTCCTGACCCCCTTGCCGGGCCATATCGGCCTTCCCATGCTGGTCATCGGCCTGATGATCGTGCTGCGCTACTCGTTCCAGGCGCGCAAGCAGTTCATCCGCTGGCAGAGGCGCCATCCCAAGCTGGTCTTTCCGATCCGGCGGCTGATGCGCCGTGAGCCGGAGGTTCTGCTGGTCTTCTGGCAGCAATTGCTGCGCACCGAGAAGCTGGTCCTGCGCCGGGCCCGGTGGCGTGTTCTGAAGCGGGGCCGCAAACGGGCCCGCCGGCTCTGGAGCCAAAGAAAAAGGGCGCAGCCCTAAAGCTGCGCCCCTGATCTTTTCACCGGATGGCCGCTGCTATTGCAGTTTGGCACCCATCTGGCCGATGGCCGTATCGACCAGCGGATCGCTCTTCAGACCCGACAGACGCGCCGTCAGCACGGCTTCAGCAGCCTGGGCGGCGAGGTCAACGGCGGCAGCCTTGACGTCCGCCGTGGCCTGGGCCTCGGCCTGGGCGATCTTGCGTTCGGCCATTTCGGCGCGGCGCTTGATCTGCTCTTCCAGCTTTTCCTTGGCTTCCTCGGCCAGACGCTTGGCGTCGGCCTTGGCGGCTTCAAGCATGCCGGCCGCCTGACGTTCGGCGTCCTCGCGCTGGGCCTTCACGTCTGCGAGCAGGGCCTGAGCCTCTTCCCGCAGTTGCTGGGCCTCATCGAGCTCGGCCTTGATCTTGCCGGCATGGGCGTCGAGCGCACCGAACAGGGCACCGGGCAGGACCTTGAGCACGACCAGAAGGCCGAAGAACAGGACCAGCGCGACCAGAACCCAGAACTCGGGGTTGGAGAGGCTGAACAGGGACTCGTGTTCCATAGTCTGTCTCTCCTTACGCCGTGGCGGCCTTGAGCTCAGCGGCCGAGGCCGCCTTGCCCGTCAGCTTCTCGACGATGGCGCTGGCCGTATCCGAGGCCACGGCGGCGACGTGGCTCATGGCCTGGTCGCGTGCAGCCTGGATGCTGGCCTCGGCGGCGACCAGCTTTTCAGCCAGAACCGCTTCTTCCTTGGCCTGACGTTCGGCAGCCGCGGCCGAAGCCTTGGCCTTGGCGTCCGCCGCGGTCTTCTGGGCCGAAGCGCGAGCCTCGGCGACCTCGGCCGCAGCCGCACGGGCCTGGACCTCGGCTTCGTCCTTCAGACGGCGGGCGTCGGCGATGTCGCCGGCAATCTTGGCACCGCGAGTCTCGATCGCGCCGCTGACCCGGGGCAGGAGGCCCTTGGACAGCACCGCATAGAGAACGGCGAAGATGAGCAGCAGCCAGACGATCTGGCCGCCCCAGTGCTCGAACTGCAGCTGCGGGAGTCCGCCGCCACCGTGAGCCTCGGGCGCACCAGTCGTTTCGACCGTGCTGTGGGGTTCCGTCGCCATGGGCGAAGTCGCCTCTTTAGCTAAGCATTTTCAAACGGATTTGACGCCGAGAGGCGTCGAGAAAATGCAGGAAAACAAGGGATTCGGTGCGAGCGCCTCGAAACGAGACGGCTCGCGCCGAGGATTAGGAGAAGAGGATCAGGAAGGCGACGACCAGGGCGAAGATGCCCAGGGCTTCGGTCAGCGCCATGCCGAGGAACAGCATCGGACGCTCTTGAGCGGCGGCGGTCGGGTTGCGCAGGGCGCCCTGGAAATAGTTACCGAACATCACGCCCAGGCCGATGCCTGCGCCGATCATGCCCAGCATCGCCAGACCAGCGCCGATGTACTTCGCGGCTTCAGCTTCCATTGTGAGACTCCTAAAGATCGAAAGGTTGGAAAGAAAAAAGGGTGATCAGTGGCTGTCGAGGTGCACGACGTCGTTCAGATAGACGCAGGCGAGCACCGCAAACACGAAGGCCTGAAGGAAGGCCACCATGAACTCTAGAGCCGTCAGGGCGACGACGGAGGTCAGGGCCAGCGCCGCGCCGGCCCAGCCGAGCACGCCAAGCCCGCCCAGGGCGACGACAAAGCCGGCGAAGATCTTCAGAACCACGTGACCGCCGACCATGTTGCCGAACAGTCGCAGGGCCAGGGTCAGGGGGCGCACCAGGAACGAAACGATCTCGATCAGCACCACCAGCGGCAGGATCCAGCCGGGCACACCCGACGGGGCGAACAGCTTGAAGAACTTGATGCCGTTCTTGGCAAAGCCCACGGCGACCACGGTCAGGATGACCAGCATGCCCAGGGTGAGGGTCACGGCCAGCTGCGAGGTGGCCGTGAACACCAGGAACATGCCCTGCAGGTTCATGAACAGCACGAAGGCGAACAGGGTGAAGACGAAGGGCAGGAACTTCTTGCCTTCGTGACCGATGATCGACTCCGCCAGGCCATCGACCAGGCCGTAGAGCAACTCGCCCACCGTCTGGAGGCGGCCGGGGATCACCGCCTGCTTGGCCGAGGCCAGGGCGTAGAACACGATGACGAGCGTCGCGGCCAGCAGCATGGCGGCCACGGAATTGGTGATCGACAAATCGATCGGCAGGCCCAACACGGTCACGGTCGGCAGTTCCACGATCTTGCTGACCTGGAACTGGTGCATCGGATCGGCCATTGGCCCTAGTCTCTCTTCTGCTTGGGGGCGGTAGACCCGCCTCCCGTGTCTTCGCCGGCCTGCCCCTCTGGAGCTTCTGCCGACGCCTGCGCGCTCAGTTGCATCGCCTTGCGGACGACGCCGAAGATCGACGCCCCCATGCCGATCAGCAAACCGCCGACCATGCCCCAGGGCGCCGTGTGGGCGAGCTGGTCGAGCAGCCAGCCAAAGCCGAGCCCCACCAACACGCCGCCGATCAGATCCGCCAGAAGACGATAGCCGTCCTGGGACGATTTCTCGTGCTCCGCGCGCACCGGCTTTTCTGCCGCCTTCTTGGCCTCAAAGGCGTCGAGCCGAGCGTCGAGGCTTTGCAGGGCCTTGTCGTTCGGTTCGTCGGCCTTGGGCATGGGAGCGGTCAGGTCCGAAAACGCCTGCGGATGCGCCTAAAACAGGCGCATTTCCGGCCGGCTTGATCGCGGCGGAACCTATAGACCTCGCTGCGGTGCGTCAAGGTCGGCTCGGAGTGCCGCAAGCATATGAATAATATGGCATTTTGTGCACAGGGGGCTTCCGTGGAGAAAACCTTGCGGTGGTTCAGCCCTTCTGCGGCGCATGGCTGCAAAGGCGAGCCTGGAACGGGTCTCGACATATTAAGGCCCGTGCTTGGCGTCAGGGCGTGCCAATCCGCGACATATAGGCCGCAGACCGAGACTGGCGCGGCGTGCCGGCCGGATGACGCATTGCTTTTTTCGACATTTTGAGGTTTGAGAGCCGCGTCTTTCCCTTAGCCAGAAGATTCATGTCGCATCTGAAGAACACCGGTTTCTCCGATCGTATCTCCGCCGCCGCCGAGGCCAAGAAGGCCATGCTGGCGAAAATGAAGCCCAAGCCCACCGTTACGGACCCCGATTTCGACAAGCGCGAAGAGCTTCGCGCCGCCGAACTGGAAGCCGTGCGCGCCGCTCGGGCTGCGGCCCGCGAAGCGGCCCGCCTCGAGCAGGCTGCCAAGCAGGAACTGATCCTCGCCGCCAAGCGCGCCGAGCGGAAGGAACGCAAGGCTGATGCCGCCGCCGAGCAGCGCATGCGCAAGGAAGAGAAGGCCGCCCAGCGCGAGCAACTTCGTTCCCTGGGCCGCACCAGCAAGAGCGCTCGCGCTCATGAATGGGGCAATCTGATCGGTTGATCGGACGGGAACGGGCTCCGCGCCCGGTTCCCGCGTCTCCCGGGCCGCGACTCGACCGCATGGTCCTGGCTCCTTGCCAACCCTGCGGGAGGGCCTGCCCATGGATCTCGTCCAACCTGAACTCCTGGCGACGATGTTCGCTGTGGCTGCCCTGGCCGGGGCCTTCGACGCCATCGCCGGCGGTGGCGGATTGCTCACCGTGCCGGCCCTGCTGCTGGCGGGACTGGATCCTGTCGGGGCGCTCGCCACCAACAAGTTGCAAGGCGCCTTCGGGTCGGTCTCCTCCACCCTGGCCTTTGCGCGTCGCGGCCTGATCGACTGGCGGACCTCCCTTCCGGTCGCGGCTGCTGCGGCCCTTGCCGGACTTGCCGGGGCCCTGTGCGCCAGCCTGCTGTCTCCACGCGTCCTGGCGGCCCTGGTGCCGGTGCTGCTGATTGTCATAGCCGTCTATTTCGGCCTGTCGAAGGCCCTGAAGGCCGAAGACGCCCCGGCGCGTCTTGCCCTGCCGGTGTTTGCGGGCCTGATCGCGCCACTGATCGGCTTCTATGACGGCATTTTCGGTCCCGGGGCCGGGGCCTTCTACATGGTCGCGATCGTGACCCTGCTCGGCTACGGCGCACTGAAGGCCACGGCCCATACCAAGCTGGCCAATGCCGCCAGCAATCTGGGCAGCCTGACCCTGTTCATCGTCAAGGGGGCTGTGATCTGGCCGATCGGTCTGGCCATGGCGGCCGGCGCCTTCCTCGGGGCCCAGATCGGATCGCGTCTGGCCATGCGATTCGGGGCCGGCCTGATCCGCCCGCTGCTGGTGATGATGTCCTGTGCCATGGCGATCAAGCTGCTGGCAGATCCCGCCAATCCGCTGCGCCAGGCCGTGCTGGGCCTGTTCGGAGGCTAGAGGGGCTGGTCGCTACTGCGCCGCCACCATCTGTTCGGCGGTATTGAGGTCGACGCTGACCAGTTGGCTGACGCCCCGCTCGCCCATGGTCACCCCGAACAGGCGGTCCATCCGGCTCATGGTCACCGGATTGTGGGTGATGGCGATGAAGCGGGTCTGGGTGCGGCGGCGCATTTCGTCGAGCATGTTGCAATAGCGGTCGACATTGGCGTCATCCAGCGGCGCATCAACCTCGTCCAGCACGCAGATCGGGGCCGGATTGGCCAGGAAGACGCCGAAGATCAGGGCGCTGGCTGTCAGGGCCTGTTCGCCGCCGCTCATCAGACTCATCGAGGCCATCCGTTTGCCGGGCGGGCAGGCATAGATCTCCAGGCCTGCTTCCAGGGGATCGTCGCTTTCGATCAGACGAAGTTCGGCCTGGCCGCCGCCGAACAGGGCCTGGAACAGGGTCTGGAAATGGCCGTTGATCACCTCGAAGGCGGCCAGCAGGCGTTCGCGGCCCTCGGCGTTCAGCTCTTCGATACCGGCCCGCAGCTTGCCGACGGCGCCGGACAGGTCAGCCCGCTCGCTGCGCATGATCTCCAGGCGCGCGGCATATTCCTGGGCCTCTTCCTCGGCCCGCAGATTGACCGGCCCAATGGCATCGCGCTCCCGCTCGAGCGCAAAGAGGTGGGCCTCCACCCCCGCGGCGTCCTTGGGCACGGCCACAGCCTCGCCGGCGACATGGCGGCCGAGTTCCTCGGGCTCCATCCGGACCGATTCGCGAATACTGCCGGCGATCTCGGCGAACCGCGCCCGGGCACCGTCGAGATGCGCCACCAGGGCGGCGCGGGCTTCGCGGGCCTCGCTGGCGGCCTGGCCGGCGGCCCGGGCCGCGCGGTCGGCGGTCAGACGGGCGGTCTCGGCCGTTTCCAGGGCATCGCTGGCCCGGATGCGCCGGGCTTCGGCCGCGCCGAACTCCTCAAGCAGAACCAGCAGACGGTCTTTCAGCACGGTCGGTGCCTCGCGTGCTGCCTCGAGCGCGGACGCCGCCTTCACCCGGTCCGCGTCGAGCGCCGCGATCCGCTTGCCGGCGGTCTCCGCCCGGCGGGTCCAGTCGCCATGGTCGCGCTCCAGAGCCTCAAGCCGGCGCTGGCGACCGGCCCGTTCGCGGGTTTCGACATCAAGGGCGGTGCGGGCCGCTGAAGCGGCCTCGCGGGCAGTGGCTGCGGCCTGGCGGGCTTCCGCCAGTTGCGGGGCCAGGTCGGCTACCGCCGTTGCACCGGCATGTTCGGCGCGAACGGCGGCCAGGGCAGCCTCGGCCTCGGCCTGTTCAGACTCGAAGCGGTCAATGGTCTCGTCCAGTGACTGGGCCCGGGCGGCCCGCAGGGCTGCGGTACGCTCGAACTGGGCCACGGCGTCGCGGGCTCCGGCCAGCAGGCGTTCAGCCTCGGGTGGGGCCCGGCGGCGTTCACGCAGGTTGTCTTCGGCGGTGCGCAGGCGGTCCGTGGCGATTTTCAGGGCACCGGTCGTCGCCTCGGCCCGCGGCGCGGTCAGGTCGATCTCGGCCTCGACCTCGGCCAGACGGGTGCGCTGTTCCAGCCTCACGGCCGCCGGACGCGGTGCGTCGGCGCGGGCGACGAAGCCGTCCCACCGCCACAGGTCGCCCTCGGCGGATACGAGGCGCATGCCGGGAGACAGGCCCTTTTGCAGGCGATCGCCCTCGCCGCGCTGAACAACCGCCGTGAAGGCGAGGCGGGCGGCCAGTTCGGGCGGGGCCTTCACCAGAGGGGCCAGGGGCTGCGCCCCTTCGGGCCAGACCGGGGAAGGGGTTCCGGCCCCACCCCAGTAGGAGGCTGCACGCGGGTCAAGAGCGGCGTCCAGGTCATCGCCAAGCGCGGCGGCGAGGGCGGCCCCGTAGCCCTTGTCGGGGGAGACCGAATCCAGGGCGGGGGCGTGACCGCTGCGGCTGCGCGGCGCGGTCAGGTTGGCCAGGCCCCGGGCCTCGGTCCTCAGGCGACCCAGCTGGTCCTCGACACTGCGCGCCAGCTGCCGGGCCATGGCTTCCTGCTCGGCGGCCTTGGCGCGCTCGGCCTCTGCCGTTTCCAGAGCGGCCCGAGCGGCATTTAGGCCCGTCTGGGCGTTGTCAAAACGCTGGCGGGCGTCGGCGGCAGCCGGATCCGTTTCGGGCCCAACGGCGGCGCGCTCCGACCTGGCCTGGTCGAGGGCGCGTCGTGTCCGGGCCAGTCGGCCCTCCGCATCCGCCAGGCGCGCGGTCGCGGCCCGGGCCCGCGCATCCTCAGCAGCAGCCCGTGCGGCCAATTGCTCGACCACGGCTTCGGCGTCGGCCCGAGCCTCCTCAGCGGCCTTGGCGGCGGCGGCCAGCTCGGGGCCCCGTTCGGGCGCGGCGGCGACGAGCGCGCGGATCTCGGCCAGTTCGCCATCCAGCCGGGCCAGGGCTGCGGCGGCGTCCTGTTGGGTCTGGACCTCGCGGGCCCGGTCATCATCGATGCGGGCCAGATCGGCCGAAAGGCGCTGGAACTCGGCCGCGGCGGCCTCGGCCTCACGCTCGGCGCGGTCCTTCTGGATCGCCAACTGGCCGAGCACCGCCTGGGCGATCGTGGCCTCTTCGCGCAGGGGCGGCATGGCCGCCTCGGCGCGGGTGATCTCGACCTGGGCGGATGACGCGGCGCGGGCGGTGTCTTCCACATTGCGCGCCGCCTGGGTCGCTTCGGACTGGGTCCGGTTCAGGGTGTCGCGGGCCTCGGTCCAGCGCGCGAACAGCACGGCGCCCTGCACGGCCCGGATCTCGGAGGACAGACGCTTGTACTTTTCGGCCTGCCGAGCCTCACGGCGAAGCCGGTTCAGCGCGGATTCGAGCTCGCGCGCCACATCCTCAAGGCGTGAGAGATTGGTTTCGGCGGCCCGCAGTCTCAGCTCGGCCTCGTGGCGGCGGGTGTGCAGACCCGAGACACCGGCCGCCTCTTCCAAGATGCGCCGGCGGTTCTGCGGCTTGGCCCCGATCAACTCGCTGATCTGGCCCTGACGCACCAGGGCCGGCGAATTGGCCCCGGTCGAGGCGTCGGCAAACAGCAGCTGGACGTCGCGGGCCCGCACCTCGCGGCCGTTAATGCGATAGGTCGATCCCTCACCCCGATCGATGCGACGGACGACCTCCAGGACCGGATCGTCATTGAACTGGGCCGGTGCCGTGCGGTCGGCATTGTCGATGGTCAGGGTGACGTCGGCATGGTTGCGGGCCGGCCGCGCGCCACTGCCGGCGAAGATCACCTCGTCCATGCCGCCGGCCCGCATGGCCTTGGCGGAATTGGCCCCCATCACCCAGCGCAGGGCTTCCAGCAGGTTGGACTTGCCGCAGCCATTGGGGCCGACAATGCCGGTCAGGCCGGGCTCGATCCGAAACTCGGTCGGCTCGACGAAGGACTTGAAGCCCGAAAGGCGCAGCCGCTGGAACTGCACGCCGGCGCTCCCCTGTCCTCAGCCCTTGGCCAGGGCGGTCTTGAGGCCCTCGACTGTCAGTTCACCGGGCAGCCTGCGGCCGTTGAGGAAGAAGGTCGGGGTTTGGTTGACCTTGTCGCGCACGCCGGCGATCTCGACCCGCTCATTGAGGGCGTCCAGCGCCTTCTGGTCGCCGAGGGCCGCGGCGAACTGGGCCTCGCTCAGGCCGAAAGCCTTGCCGATAGCCTGCAGGCCCTCAAACAGTTCGCCACTTTCGAAGATGGCGGTCTGGCGGGCGAAGACCGCGTCGAGGACCTCAAAGTACCGCTGGGCCCCGACGCGGCGAGCCAGCAGGAAGGCAGCGGCCGCAAACTCGACCGGCTCGGTCAGGAACTCCCGGAGCACCAGTCGGACCTTGCCATTGTCGATATAGGCCTTGCGGATCGCCGGCAGGTCGCCGGTCCACCAGTGGGCGCAATGCGAACAGCTGGGGGACGCAAAGACGACCAGTTGGGCTGGGGCATTCGGAAGACCCAGAACCATGTCGCCGGGCGCGGCGGGCATGGCTGCGGCTTGAGCCGCCCCCGGACCGGCCGCAAGGGCCAGGCCAGAGGCGATCAGGGTGCGACGGTCGACGGGCAAGCGGCCGGTCCTATTTGGACGCGGCGGCGATGGCGGCGTCCAGTTCAGCCAGGCTGCGCTCGCCGCCGGCCGCGTCGCCGACGACCTTGCCATTGACGATGAAGGTCGGCGTGCCCTGAACGTTGAACAGCTTGGCGTTCTTCTCGACGCGATCATTGAGGGCCTTCAGGGCCTTCTCGTCGGTGACGCAGGCATTGAACTTGGCTTCGTCCAGGCCTGCGGACTGGCCGATGCGCAGCAGCACTTCGCGGAACTGGCCGGTGGTGAACATCTCTTCCTGGGCGCGATAGACCGAGTCAACGACCTCGAAATACTTGTCCTTGCCGGCGCAGCGAGCCATCAGGAACGAGGCGGCGGCCACCTGGGCGGGCGGGGTCAGCATCTCGCGATAGACGAAATTGACCTTGCCGGTGTCGATGTACTTGGCCTTGAAGGCCGGGAACACTTCCTCGTTCCAGCGGGCGCAGTGGCTGCACGAGGCCGAGGCGTATTCGATCACGGTGATCTTGGAGTCGGGATTGCCCCGGCTCATGTCGTCGGCCGAGACGGCGTCCTTCTTAGAGCAGGCCGAGAGGCCAAGGCCCAGCGAGGCGGTGAGTGCGACGGCGGTCAGGAGCCGGCGGGTCATCGGACGCATGATCGATCTTCCTTGAGGCGAGAACAGTGGAGTTAAGCGCGATTCTTTAGGGGTGCGAAAACGGCGCTGATAAGGCCTTCGCATGAGCGCAATCGCAGCCGGCTTGTCAATGTTTCGACGTCAGCCTTGCTCGCTTCTCAGCACGCCACGCCCCAGTTTCATCAGGGCATCCTTCAGGCCGCCGTCCGGCTGGTCGGCCAGACCCTCGGTCAATTGACGTTCCAGGGCTGCGTCCAGGGGCGGCTTGCGGCGCGGCCGGGTGACGACCGGCGCGGGCGGCACGCTCAGCGGGCCCTGGACGATGCGCAGGCGGGTGACGGTTCCCTTGCCCAGCAGCATGTCGAGACGGGCGGTGATCTGCGGAGCCTGGTGCTGGATCAGCGACGCCACAGGACCATCGACCCGCAACTCCAGGGCACCGCCGGCTCCGTTGCGGCCCTTGATGATCCTGACGGGTTCCGTACGGCGGGCCAGGGTCTCGCCGACGATTTCCTTCCAGCGGGTCTTCAGGGCCGCCGGGCCCTGACCGTATTTTTCCTCCAGCGCCTTCAGCAGCGGCGCGAGGTTCTTGCCGGCCGGCGGCGGCGGGCGCACCGGCGGCCGGGTGCGGCGCTGGCGCAGGATCGCAAGGGCCTCTTCGGCAGTGGGCAGGGGGCGGCGGGCCATGGCGGCAGGTTAGCACGAGGTCTTCGCCCCCCGCGAGGTTTGCGGTAGGCCAGCGGCATGAAAGATCGCCCCAGCCCTTTTCGGAACGCCCTCCGTTCAAGCCTGCTGGCCTGGTACGATGCCCAGGCCCGCGACCTGGCCTGGCGGGTCGGCCCGGCCGACCGGCGCAGTGGCGTCCGCAGCGATCCCTACCGGGTGTGGCTGTCCGAAGTGATGCTGCAGCAGACCACGGTGCCGCATGCCACGCCCTATTTTCTCAGTTTCACCGAGCGCTGGCCGACGGTGCTGGATCTGGCCGCCGTGGATGACGGCGACCTGATGGGAGCCTGGGCCGGGCTCGGCTACTATGCCCGGGCCCGCAATCTGCTGGCCTGCGCCCGGGCTGTGGCGGCTGACCATGGCGGCGTCTTTCCTGATACGGAAGAAGGCCTGCGGGCCCTGCCGGGCGTGGGCGCCTATACCGCCGCCGCCGTGGCGGCCATTGCCTTTGACCGCGAGGCCAATGTCGTTGACGGCAATGTCGAGCGGGTGATGGCCCGCCTGTTCGCGGTCGAGACGCCTGTGCCCGAGGCCAAACCGGAGCTGAAGGCCCTGGCCGGGTCGCTGGTCACGGCCGACCGACCCGGCGATTGGGCCCAGGCGCTGATGGATCTGGGCGCCACGGTCTGTCGGCCCAAGAGCCCTCTCTGCGACGTGTGCCCGATCTCGGCGTGGTGTGAAGGCCGCAAGACCGGAGCGCCGGAGACCTATCCGCGCAAGACGAAGAAGGCCGATCGGCCGCGTCGGCATGGCGTGGCCTATGTCCTGACGCGGGGCAACGACGTTGCGCTGGTCCGCCGGCCGCCCAAGGGTCTGCTGGGCGGTATGCTGGGTCTGCCGACCAGCGACTGGCGCAGCTCTCCCTTCACGGACATCGAAGCGGTCGCTGCAGCTCCCGTTCTCGCCAATTGGGGCGAGGTCGGCACAATCGAGCACGTGTTCACGCACTTTTCGCTCACGCTGCAGGTCTTCCGCGCCGAGGGCGAAGGCGACTTCGTCTGGACTGCCCGCGAACGGCTGGGCGCGCTGCCCAGCGTCTTCCTGAAGGCGGCTTTGGCGGCAGAGCGGCTGCTCTAGTTCATCCCCGCCCGAACCTGGGCCCGCAGCACGTCGATGGGCGCGAGGCCCGCGTCGGTCTTGAAGTGCCAGTAGGTCCAACCGTTGCAGGCCGGGGCCGATTGCACCAGGGCACCGATCTTGTGGATCGAGCCCGACAGGTCGCCGACCGTGATCGAGCCGTCGGCCCTCACCTTGGCCGCATGAGCACCCTTGGAGCAGAACAGGGTGTCGCCGGGGCTGAGCAGGCCGCTCTCGACGATGGTGCCGAACGGCACGCGGGGCTCCGAGCGCTTGGAGCCCATGACGTCCAGGTCTTCCGGGGCGATCGGAACGACCTTGGCGATGCGGGCCCTGGCGTGCTCGACATATTCGGTTTCGCGTTCGATGCCGACGAAGCGGCGACCCAGGCGCTTGGCGGCCGCGCCGGTGGTGCCGACGCCGAAGAACGGATCCAGGATCACGTCGCCGGGCTTGGTGGTCGACATGATCACCCGATAGAGCAGGGCTTCCGGCTTCTGGGTCGGGTGGGCCTTGTTGCCGTCCGAACCCTTGATGCGCTCCTCGCCGGTGCACAGCGGGATGGTCCAGTCCGAGCGCATCTGCACTTCGTCATTGGCCATCTTCAAGGCGTCATAGTTGAAGGTGTAGCGCTTGGCCGCCTGGCTCTTGGAGGCCCAGATCAGGGTCTCGTGGGCATTGGCGAAGCGGGTGCCCTTGAAGTTGGGCATCGGGTTGGACTTGCGCCAGATGACGTCATTGAGGATCCAGAAGCCGAGGTCCTGGATCGCCACGCCGACGCGGAAGATGTTGTGATAGCTGCCGATCACCCAGATCGCGCCGTCGTCCTTCAGCACCCGGCGGGCGGCCTTCAGCCATTCGCGGGTGAACTTGTCATAGGCGGCGAAGCTCTCGAACTGGTCCCAGTGGTCATCGACCGCGTCGACTTTGGAATTGTCCGGCCGCAGCAGGTCGCCGCCCAGCTGCAGATTGTAGGGCGGATCGGCGAAGATCAGGTCGACCGACTTCTCGGGCAGGGCGTTCATCGCCTCGATGCAGTCGCCCTGAATGATGGTTTCCGGCCCGAAGGTCATGTCCGCGTCCTGTAAAACAGCAAACGGAATCATGAGTCTTGTTGGTGAAGGCTGTGTTGAGAAGCATGGTTAGCGAAAGGTGAACGGCTCTTTGCGGGCGGTTTACTTCCCTAGCGGCGCCTCGCCGATCGTGCGCCCTCACACGCCAGATCCGCGCCAGACGGACGGCGTGAGCCGGGAGAACGCCATGCAAAATCCCCTCGAAGCGCTGGACCTCAGCCGCAAGAGCCCCTTCTACCAGGACCACCATGCCGCCTGGCGCGACACCCTGCGCCGCTGGGTCACCAAGGAGATCATGCCCTTCGTCGACGACTGGGACGAGGCTGGTGAATTCCCCCGTGAGCTTTATCGCAAGGCATCGGAAATCGGCCTGCTGGGTCTGGGCTGGCCCGAGGCGTTTGGTGGCTCGCCGTCCGATCCGTTCATGTCGATCATCACCAGCCAGGAACTGGCCCGCCATGGAGCCGGCGGAATCAATGCCGGCCTGATGAGCCACGGCATCGGCCTGCCGCCGATCCGCGCCCTGGGATCCGAGGCGATGCAGGCGCGGGTCATTCCGCCCGTGCTGGCCGGTGACAAGATCTCGGCCCTGGCCATTACCGAGCCGTCGGGCGGATCAGACGTGGCCGCCCTGACCACTTCGGCCCGGCGCGAGGGCGACGTCTATGTCGTCAATGGCGGCAAGACCTATATCACCAGCGGCATGAGGGCCGACTTCTACACGGTGGCGGTGCGGACCGGTGGCGAGGGGGCGGGCGGCATCTCGTTGCTGCTGATCGAGCGCGACCGCGAGGGCTTTTCCCGCACGCCGCTGAAGAAACAGGGCTGGTGGGCGTCCGACACGGCCAGCCTCTATTTCGACGACGTGCGGGTGCCGGTCGAGAACCTGATCGGAGCCGAGAACCAGGGCTTTTCCGGGATCATGCGCAACTTCAATGGCGAGCGGATCGGCATGACCGCCGGGGCCCTGGGCTTCTCCCGCGTCTGCCTGGAGGATGCCATTGTCTGGGCCCGCGAGCGCAGGACCTTCGGCAAGCGCCTGGCCGACCATCAGGTGATCCGTCACAAGCTGGCCGACATGTACAAGCGCATCAGCGTCACCCAGGCGTGGCTGGAGACACTGGCCTGGCGGATCCAGCAGGGCGAGCAACCGATTGCCGAGATCGCCCTGCTCAAGGTCCAGGCCACCGAGACGCTGGAATACTGCGCCCGCGAGGCCATGCAGGTGATGGGCGGGGCCGGCTATATGCGCGGCAGCCGCATCGAGCGCATCTATCGCGAGGTGCGGGTCAACGCCATCGGCGGCGGCTCGGAGGAGATCATGCGCGACCTGGCCGCGCGGCAGATGGGGATCTAGTCGCCGCGGCCCATGTCTTTCGCGCCCATGGGGTCGAGGCCCTGGGCGGCCAGCTTTACGGGGGCCCAGCTCATCCGGTGAATGGGCGAAGGGCCCAGTCGGCGAAGGCCCTCGACATGGCTCTTGGCGTGATAGCCCTTGTGGCCGGCGAAGCCGTAGCCGGGATAGAGGCTGTCCATCTCGACCATGATCCGGTCGCGGGCTTCCTTGGCCAGGATCGAGGCTGCGGCGATCGAGCAGGACAGGCTGTCGCCCTTGATCACGGTCTGGATCGGGCAGGGCAGGTCGAAGCGATAATTGCCGTCGACCAGGGCGAAGGCCGGGGTCACGGCCAGGGCCTCGATGGCCCGCCGCATGGCCAGCCCCGCCGCGTGCAGGATGTTGAGTTCGTCGATTTCCTCGATGCTGGCCAGGCCCACGCCCCAGGCGATGGCGGTTTCCTTGATCTCGATCTCCAGGGCCGCGCGGGCTTTCGCCGACAGTTTCTTGGAGTCGTTGAGCCCCTTGGGGATGCGGTCTGGATCGAGGATCACCGCCCCGGCACTGACCGGCCCGGCCCAGGGACCCCGCCCAGCCTCGTCCACCCCGCAGACCGGGCTGTGGCCGCAGGCGCGTTCAAGGGACATGTCGGGACCGGATGCCATGGGGCGGTGCATAGGGGGATTTGCCGGGGCCATCAAACCGTCATCCCGGCCGATCGCAGGACGCCCTGGCCCACCGATCCGAAGCTTCCGGCACGGCATGGTTTGGGGCAGGTTGCCGGATCTGGTTTCATGAGGTCTTTCATGGTTGCCCGCAAACGTCTCGCCCTGACGGCCCTGGCGGCGACCTTGCTGGCCGCCTCGCCGGGCGCGGCGACGGAAAAGCCCTGGCGACTGGTCTGGTTCGACGGCTTCGACGGTGACCGCCTCGATCTCTCCAAATGGTCCTACGCCGTTGACTGCGGTGGCGGCGGCAACAATGAGCGCCAGTGTTACACAGATGCGCCCGATATCGTGACTGTCAGGGATGGCACCCTGCGCCTGTCCACCGTCAAGCGCCCGACGACCGCCCTCGCCAATCCTTGGGGTCCGCCCGATGGTCCGGTGAAGACCGGCGACTTTGCCTCGGGCAAGATCCTGACCAAGGGCAAGGCCGCATGGCGTTATGGCCGGATCGAGGTCCGGGCCCGGGTTCCCGGCGGTCAGGGCGTGTGGCCGGCCATCTGGATGATGCCGGAGACCAGCGCCTACGGCGGCTGGCCACGGTCCGGCGAAATCGACATCCTCGAAACCATCAATCTGGGCGCGCCGTGCGCGAACTGCGAGGCCGGTCGCGAAAACCGGATCTTCGGTACAATCCATTTCGGCAAGGGCGCGGGTCCCGAGCACCGCCAGTGGGGCGGCCAGACGGCACCGGCCCCAACGTCCGACGGCTTCCATGTCTATGCGGTGGAATGGTCTCCGGGGCGGATCGACTGGTTCGTGGACGGTGTCGGCTATTTCACCGCCACGGCGGAGGACTGGAAGCCCGTGGACGGCGTGGCCGGCTCCGCCCCCTTCGACCAACCCTTCCACCTGATCCTCAACCTTGCCTTCGGCGGTGCCTGGCCCGAGGGCGCGAATGCAAAGGGCGTGGACGAGGCGGCCCTGCCGGCAACGATGGAGGTCGACTGGGTGCGGGTCAGTCAGCGCTAGGGGCCCCGCGACGTCGGTGGCAAGAAACGCCGCCGCTCCCCTCTGCGCCCCAGCGGAAGCTAACCTTAAGTCTCACGGCAAGGCGCTCGCCCCCTTACCGCCCCATCGCTCGACATTCCTCATGCCGGAAACACGTCGTCAGGTGGTCATTGACCAGCCCGGTCGCCTGCATGAAGGCATAGACGATCACTGGGCCGCAGAACTTGAAGCCCTTTGCCTTCAGGGCCTTGGCCATCTCGTCGCCCAGGGGTGTGCGGGCGGGAGTGCCGGTCTCGGGGGTCCAGGTGCTCTGGACCGGTGTGCCGCCGACCATGCCCCAGAGCATGTCGCTGAGATCCTCGCCGCGCTCGCGCATGTCCAGATAGATCCGCGCCCCGGCGATGGCGGCGTCGATCTTGGCGTTGGAGCGGATGATTCCGGCATCGGCCATCAGGCGCGCCCGGTCGGCCTCACCAAACCGCGCCACGATCTCGGGATCGAAATCGGCGAAGGCGGCCCGGAAGGCGTCGCGCTTGCGCAGGATGGTGATCCACGACAGTCCGGCCTGGAAACCGTCCAGCACCAGCTTTTCCCACAGGGCGCGGGAGTCGTACTCCGGCACGCCCCATTCGGTGTCGTGATAGGCCTCATAGACGGGATCGCCCGCCATGCCCTTCCAGGTGTTGCAGCGTATGAGCTCGGTCATGCGGCCAAGCTTGGCTGATCTCGTGTGCGATTTCCAGAACTTTTCGTGAACGGATCGCGGCTCAGTCCGGTAACTGGAAAAGCCCCTCGACGGTGGTCGAAAGGGCCCGGGCCAGTTTCAGGGCCAGCACCGTGGAGGGGATGAAGACCCCGTTCTCCACGGTATTGATGGTCTTGCGGGTGACGCCCACCCGTTCGGCCAGATCGGCCTGGGTCAGGCCGGCCTCGGTGCGAACGGCCTTTAGCTGGCTCAGCAATGGGGCGTCAGTCACGGTCGGCGCGCCGCTCCAGCATCACGAAGCGCAGGGCTGGAACCACCACGGCGACCGACAGCAGGATGTGGGCGATCTCTCCGGCCTCCAGCGGAACGAACGGCGCGGCCGCATAGAGCCCGAGGGCGCAGGCGGCCAGGGCCCAGAAGCCGGCGGCATAGGCCCGGGCGCGGTGGGCGCGGGTGGCCTCGTCGTCGAGCAGGGCCCGGACGACCTTGCCGTGTCGCCAACCCCCGCCGGTGGCCAGCAGGAACAGCAGAACCAGGGCCAGGAACAGGTGCGAGCCCAGGGAGACGATCTCGACCGTGCGCAGCGGCCCATCGGGCTTGGCATAGCTGCTGAAGAATGCGCCCTGCCAGATGAAGAACAGCATGGGGGCGAGCCACAGCATGCGGTTGCGACGGCGCTGGGCGCGTTCGGCGATTTCGCCGGGGGAGGCGACGGGCATGGCTTTTCTCTCGGTTCGTGTAACCTGTGGGTTACTAGTAACCTTAAGGTGACATCAGAGTCAAGCCGTCGCCGGGTGCCGGTTTACCCTTTCAAAAATGCCTCGACCTCGGCCTGGAACCTGTCGGGCTGGTCGACCATGATGAAGTGGGCCGTGTCGTCGATGCGGACCAGCCTGGCCCCCTTCAGCGGGGCATAGGCACCGGCGTACCAGCCATCCACCGTCGCGGCCGGGAAGGGGCCGGCCTTGTCGAAGGCGTGCAGCACTGTGGTCGGGGCAGTGATCTTGCCCAGCTCCGGCGTCAGGTCGGTCAGCAGCAGCTCTTCCATGGCCCGGGCCGAGACGTCGCGATCGCTGGCCAGGGCGTGCTGGGTGATGGCCTCTCGGGCGCTCTCGGTCTTGACCATGCCAGCAATGGTCTGGCGCTGCTGGACGGCGGCCTGGTCGGCGGGGGTGTTGACCATGCCGTCGCGGATCATGGCAGCGTTCTTGACGATCTGCTCCGGGGTCACGGTCGGGCCGAAGAAGGCCACGGCCAGCTTGGGGAACATGTCGACCACCATCAGCCGACCGACCCGCTCTGGATGGCGCGCGGCCAGTTCCATGCCGATCGAGCCGCCCATCGAGTGACCGATCACGGCCGGGGCCTTCAGCCCCTTGGCCTGGATGTAGCTGGCCAGGCCCTCGGCGACGCCGGCGACCACGGGTCCCGAGGCATTGCCCGCCACGGGCGCGCCGGCAAAGCCCGCCACCTGCACAAGGTGAACGCGATAGCGCCCCGCCAGAGCCTTGGCCGTCGGCTCCCAGATGGCGCGCGAGGACGACAGGCCTGGAATGAGGATGACATCCGGTCCCTGACCGCGCGTCTCGACCGTGAAGCGTCCCGCGTCCGGCGCGGTGGCTGCCAGGACGGGTCCGGCGATGATCAGGGCGGCCATGCCGGCCCCGCAACCCAGAATCTGACGTCGATTCATGCCCAAAAGTCTCCCCCAAATCCCGTCGATCCGTTCATCGACTTTGATTATCAAAGTACATTGAAGTTGGAAGTTCTGGCAAGCCCTAAGAGACGGCCAGCCAGTCCGGCAGGTCAAGCCTGACGGGGCGCCCGTCCACGGTGAGGTCTTCTGCCTCGATGCGGTCAAGGCGAAGGGCGGCCATGGCGCGGCCCTCGCGGCCGGACAGCACTTCGCCGGCCCGACGCTCGCCGGCCAGGATCTCGGTGCCGAAGGCGGGGGGCGGACCGTCGAAGCTGATGGGCCCCATCCGGGTCTTGATCAGGCCTCGCCGCTTCATGCGGCTGGTGGTCTCCTGGCCGACGAAACAGCCCTTCTTGAAGTCGATGCCGTTCAGCAGGTCGAAATTGGCCTCGATCGGATAGGTCTTGTCACTGAGCCAGTCAGCCGGCCCGGGGACACCGAGGGCGAGACAATGGGCATCATAGGCGCCTTCATCCGTGGTCGGAGCAATGTCGAGGCCATAGGCGCGGGCTCCGAGCCCAGGCAGGCGCGGGTCGCGATAAAGGCCGGGGCGGTTTTCCACGGTCCCGTCGGTCGGGAAGGCGGCGATAACGGTCAGGTCGCTGGCCGCGATCTCGACCTTGGCCCGCAGGCGATACATGGTCAGGCGCTGGAGGATGGCCTCTCGGTGCTGGGCCGCCACGTCCAGCAGGGCACCGCTCTGTGTCCCCGCCACGAAGAGGTCATAGAGCAACCGGCCCTGGGGGGTGAGAATCGCGCCCAGACGCAGTTCGCCCTCGGCCAGGGTCTCGACATCCTGGGTGATCAGGCCCTGCAGGAACGACCGCCAATCGGGACCGGACAGGGCGATCACGGCGCGGGACGACAGGGGGGCGAGGGCGGTCGTGGACATCTGTCCTATGTGGCGTGCGACAGCGTGTCGCGCCAGTGGGCGCGTTTACGGAAACTCAAGCCGTCATCGTGGGATGCGCCGACTCGCCGATGAGCCTATACCTTCCCCGATGACACAGCGGGCCTTCCCGATTCTCTTCATCACCGCCACGCGGATTGGCGATGCCGTGCTGTCGTCCGGCCTGATCCGCATGCTGGCCGACGAGATCCCCGGTGCCCGGTTCACCATTGTCGCGGGCCCGCTCGCCGCTCCCCTGTTTGCCCATGTTCCCGGCCTCGACCAGGTCATCGTCATGGAGAAGGGCAAGGGCAAGGGCCACTGGTTCAAGTTGTGGAACCAGGTTCGTCACAAGAAATGGAGCCTGATCGTCGACCTGCGCGGCTCAGCCACGGCCCTGTTCCTGCGTCGCGACAAGCGGGCGATCTGGAAGAAGGTCCCTGGCGAGGTCGTTCACAAGGTGATCGATGCAGCCCGGGTGCTGAAGCTGGACGGCGCACCGCCGGCCCCGCACCTCTACATCACCCCCGAGGTCCAGGCCCTGGCCGACCAGATGCTGGCCGTGAAGCCCGGCGAGACCGCAGGGCCCCTGCTGGCCATGGGCCCCGCCGCCAACTGGGTCGGCAAGGTCTGGCCGATCGAGCGTTTTGCCCAGACGGCCGGGCAGCTTCTGGGTCCCGACGGTCCCCTGGCCGGCGGCCGCCTGCTGATCCTCGGCGGGCCCGAGGATGGCCGCATGGTCGAGGAACTGCGCATGGCCTCGGCGCGTGGCCGATGCGTGGACCTGACGGGCAAGGTCGATCTGTTGACCGCCTATGCCTGCCTGAAGCGTGCCGACCTGTTCATCGGCAATGACAGTGGCCTGATGCACATCGCCGCCGCCGCGGGAACCCCAACCGTCGGCCTGTTTGGCCCCTCCGACGAGCGCCGCTACGCCCCCTGGGGCCCCCTGACCCGCGCCGTCCGGGGTCCGCGCGCCTTCGAACAGTTTCTCGAGGTCGATCCCGACCTCTCCCAGGCCATCCGCCACATGAGCGATCTGCCGGTGGCCACCGTTGTCAAGGCGGCCAAGGCCTTGCTGGTCGAGGTGACGCCGGCGCTGGAACCGGCAAGCCTGGCCGAAGCCTTGCCCGTCGTCGAACCCGCCGAGCCGGACATCATCCTGCCAGCCGCACCTCCAGCCGAAACGGTTGAAGGCGAGAACTCCGCGCCGGACCTTGAGCCGGTCCTTGAGGACACCGCCGCCTCCGCTGCTGAGGCCCGGGACCCCGGCACCGTAGCGACGACGCCTGTGCCCTGAGGCGAGCGTTTTTCGCTGCGCCTCTCGACTTTTCTTCCAGCCGCCTGTCGAATCCGCTCGACCTCGCACGTCTCTGCTTCCGAAGGCGGCGCGGCGTGCGCCTGCCGGATGGGAGACCTGCCGTGAAATACATGCTGCTGATCTATGAGACCGAAGCCAACTATGCCGGCGAAGCGGGCGAAAAGCTGCTGGCCGACATCATCGCCCAGCACATGAAACTGGGGGCGGAGCTTGCTGCCTCAGGGATTGACTGGAGCGGCTCGGAACTGGCTCCGACCTTTACGGCAGCCACGGTGGGCGGGAACGGCGTCGTCCATGACGGCCCGTTTGCCGAGACCCACGAACAGCTGGGCGGCTACTACATGGTCGACGTGCCCGACCGCGAGGCAGCCATTGCCTGGGCGCGCAAGATCCCCCTGTCGCCCGGCGGCAAGGTCGAGGTCCGGCCGACCGGCGGTCACGGCTAGGCGCTGATGTCCGGGGCGGTGGGTCTCGACCGAGTCGCCCGCGAAAACGGCGGACGGATCATTGCCGCCCTGGCCGCCGGCTTCCGCGATCTGGACCTGGCCGAGGAGGCCTTTGCCGAGGCCTGCGCCCGCGCGGCGGCGGCCTGGCCATCGCGGCCGCCGCAAGATCCGGCCGCCTGGCTTTACGCCACGGCCCGCCGCGCGGCCCTCGACGCCGTGCGGCGGCGCGGCGTACGGCGGCGCCTTGCGCCTGAGCCGCCCGAACCGACGCCGAGCGTGGAGGAGGCCATGACCTCCGACGAGGCCCTGATCCCTGACGAGCGGTTGCGGCTGATCTTCGTCTGCTGCCATCCGGTCGTGCCGGTCGAGGCGCGCGCCTCCCTGACCCTCCGGCTGGTCTGCGGTCTCAGTGTGCGCGAGATCGCCCGCGCCTTTCTGGTGGCCGAGCCGGCCATGTTCCAGCGTCTGACGCGGGCCAAGCGCCGGATCGCCCAGTCGGGCGAGCCGTTCGAGATTCCCGGTCCCGAGGCCTGGACGGAACGTCTGTCGGCGGTTCTGTCGACCCTGGAGGTGGCCTATGCCCGTGCCCATGGCGACGCGGCCGGGGCCGGAGCCCATGCCGGCTTTGCCCGTGAGATGCTGGACCTGACCGGGGTGCTGGTCGGGCTTTTGCCGAACGAGCCCGAAGGCCTGGGGTTTGCGGCCCTGGTCCGCTATGCCGAGGCGCGGCGGCCAGCCCGGCTGGATGAGACCGGGGCCATGGTGCCCCTGTCCGAGCAGGATCCGGCCCTCTGGCGGCGGTCCCTGATCGTCGAGGCCGAGGCCCTGCTGCGTCGCGCGGCTGATCTCGACAGGCCGGGCCCGCGCCAACTGCAGGCGGCCATCCATGCGGTCTGGTGCGGCCGCAGAAGTCTGGAGGAGCCGCCGCGCTGGGGCACGGTCCTGGCCCTCTATGACGCCTTGCTGGCCTGGCGGGATGATCCGGTGGTGCGCCTGAACCGCGCGGTGGCCCTGGCCGAGGTGGCCGGACCGTCGGCTGCCCTGGCCCAGGTCGAGGGACTGAGCCCGGCCGGCCTGGACGACTTTGCCCCGTACCATGCGCTACGCGCCGACCTGCTGGCCCGGCTGGACCGGACCGTCGAGGCCTGCGCGTCCTATGACCGGGCCCTGGCCCTCGATCCGGGTCCCGCTGAGCGCCTGTGGCTGCAGCGTCGTCGCGGCGCGCTGATGATGGATTGAACAGTCCCCTGAGGCGCGGGATAAAGCGCCCATGGACGGATCATCCCCCGCTACCGCGCCCTTCCGCGACGCCCGCTATGCCCCCCGCGCCCTCGAGGTCGAACAGCGCGGCGACGCGCTGATCCTGCGCAATCCCATGGCCTATTCCGAGGCGGTGCAGACCGTCACCGCGCCGCTGGTGCGCTGGTCGGTCGAGGCCCCGGACCGGGTCTGGCTGGCCGAGCGCGACGGCGAGGGCTGGCGGACTGTGACCTATACCGAGGCCCGAGCCCGGATCGAAGCCCTCGCCGGCGGGCTGAAGGCCCTGGGTCTTGGACCGGGCAAACCCCTGCTGATCCTGGCCCGCAACGGCATCGACCATGCCCTGATCGGCTACGCCGCCATGAGCCTGGGCGCGCCCATTGCGCCGGTGTCGCCGCAGTACGGCCTGGCCGGCGCCGACCTGTCGCGGCTGGACTTCGCCGTTCAGCGTCTGAAGCCGGCAGCGGTCTATGCCGATGACGCCGTGGCCTTCGGCGGGGCCCTTGCCGCGCCTTTCCTGGCCGGGCTGCCGGTGATCGCCAGCCAGAACGCCAGAGATAGTGATATTCCGTATACGGATCTGCTCGAGGCCCCGCCGGTTGCGCCGCTCTGCCGGCCCTCCGACGTGGCCAAGCTGCTGCTGACCTCGGGCTCGACCGGCAAGCCCAAGGCCGTGGTCTGCACCCACGCCAATATCGCGCTGAACGCCGCCCAGATCGAGGCCTGCTACGCCGATCCCGAGCCGCCGGTGCTGGTCAATTCCTCGCCCTGGAGCCACAGCCTCGGGGCCAACGCCATCCTGCACATGGTGCTGCACCGGGGCGGAACCCTCTATATCGACGCCGGCCAGCCGACGCCGACCCGGTTTGGCGAGACCCTGCGCAACCTGCGCGAGGTGGCGACCACCTATCACAACATGGTCCCGGCCGGCTGGGGCCTGCTGGTCGGCGAGCTGGAACGGGACGCGGCCCTGGCGGCGCAGTTTTTCGAGAAGGTCCGGGTCCTGCAATATGGCGGGGCGTCCATGGCCCAGTCGATCCTCGACCGGATCCAGGCTGTCGCGGTGCGCACCATCGGCGAGCGGGTCAGTTTCGCGGCCGGCTATGGCGCGACCGAGACGGGGCCGACTGCCTGCAACATCCACTGGCTGAACGCCCGCTCGGGCATGGTCGGCCTGCCGACCCCCGGCACGGCGGTAAAACTGGTGCCGACCGGCGACAAGTTCGAGATCCGGGTGAAGGGACCCCAGGTCTCGCCCGGCTATCTCGACCAGCCCGACGCCACCCGCGACGCCTTTGACGAGGACGGCTTCTACCGGCTGGGCGACGCGGCGCGCCTGGCAGATCCCGAGGATCCGTCGGCGGGCCTGGTGTTCGACGGCCGGCTGGTCGAGAACTTCAAACTGGCCAGCGGCACCTTCGTCGCCGCCGGCGCCCTGAGGGTCGCGGCGGTGTCGGCCATCGGTGGGGTTGTGTCTGATGCCCTGGTCTGCGGCGAGGGGCACGACGGGGTCGGACTGATGCTGTTTGTCGATCCCACGGCCGCCGCGCGCCTGGGTGATGCCACCGCTGTGCGGGCGGCGATCATCGAGGGCCTCGAGCGGCTCAATGCCACGGCCAAGGGTGGCGGCAAGGTGGCCCGCGCCCTGATCCTTGACGGCGCGCCCGACGCCGCCTCCGGTGAGTTGACTGACAAGGGCTATATCAACCAGGCCCTGGCCCGGGACCGCCGTCCGGTCGAGATGCAGCGCCTGTTCGCCGAGGCCCCCGACGACGGGGTGATGGTGTTCCTCTGAACTGTCATCCCGGGCGCAGCGAAGCGCAGGCCCGGTACCGACGCCTGAGCGCCGCGTTTCAGGGCGGTCCCGGATCGGCGCGCTGTGCGCTTGTCCGGGATGACAGAAATTCGGTCACCCCCACGCAGATCAGCAACTGCCCGAAATAGTACAGCCCCCACACGCCCAGCCCGGTCAGGAAATTGTCCGGCAGCGGTCCGGTGCGGGCGAAGATCAGCAGATCGGAGACCACGAACATCACGGCCCCGATCCCGACCCGGAAGCGGTGGAACCGGCTGGTCCAGGCCGTGGCGGCCATCAGGGACAGGCCCAGGCTGTAGAAGGCGACGCCCGGTGCGCCGGCCCGGTCGCCGGGTAGCAGCCAGGCGAGAGTGACGGTGGCCGGGACCAGGACGACGGCCAGGGCCAGCTGGCTGCGCGACAGGGTCGGGCGGCGGTTGCGCAGATAGAGGCCGATGGCGACCAGATGTCCGGCCAGAAAGGCTATGGCCCCGACGGTCAGACCAAGCGCTCCCAGCAGAACATCGCCCAGGGCCCCCAGGGCCATGACGGCAACCAGGAGCCAGCCGTCGAGCTCGCGTGCCTTCAGGGCCGCATAGACCGCCAGCAAGCTGACCCCGAGCCCCTTCCAGGTCAGTTCGGCGGCCTTGGGCAGGCCCAGGTCCCAGGCGGCGACATAGCTGACCCCGGCGATCAGCGAGGCGATCAGCACCCAGCGCGCCAGCATGTTGGTGTTTGGCAAGGCGATATCCCCCGTGGTCGGACCGCTCTGTGGCCGTCGCGAACGGTTCCAGAGTGCGACAGTCGGGGGGACCGGTGCAACTCCCGTTGGCGCAAGGCCCGAAATGTTGGATGGAGGGACGAGACTGGTACGGAGAAGACCATGAACGGCGCGGATGCCCTGATCACCACCCTGGCCGATAACGGCGTCACGGCCTGTTTCGCCAATCCCGGCACCAGCGAGATGCAGTTCGTCGCGGCCCTGGATCGCGAGCCGCGCATGCGCTCGATCCTGTGCCTGTTCGAGGGCGTCGCCACCGGCGCGGCCGATGGCTATGGCCGGATGGCCGGCAAGCCCGCCTGTACCCTGCTGCACCTGGGTCCCGGCTATGCCAATGGCGCGGCCAATCTCCATAATGCCAGGAGAGCCTATACGCCGGTGGTCAATGTGATCGGCGACCATGCCACCGATCACCGCCAGTACGATGCGCCGCTCAATTCCGACATCGCCGCCCTGGCGGCTCCCAATTCGATCTGGGTCAGGTCTGCCGACAGTGCAGACACGGTCGGCCCGCTGACCGCCGAGGCTGTTGCCGCCAGCTTTGGCGCGCCCGGCGGCAATGCCTGCCTGATCCTGCCGGCCGACAGCGCTTGGAACGAGACCAATACCGCCGGGCCGGTGATCGAGATCCCGCAGCCCGCTGCGCCTGACGCCTCGGCGGTCGCCGCTGTTGCTGCCGCGATCAAGGCTGCCGAAAAGCCCGTGATCCTGCTCGGTTCCAGCGCCTGCGGTGAGGCCGGCATCGCCGCCGCCGGGCGCCTGGCGGCCGTCGGTGTGCGGGTGCTGACCGACACCTTTACCGCCCGTCAGTCACGCGGCGAAGGGCGCTTTCGGCCCGACAAGATGATGTATTTCGGCGAGCAGGCCCTGAAGGACCTGACCGGAACCGACCTGATGGTCCTGGCCGGTACCAGCCAGCCGGTGGCCTTCTTCGCCTATCCGGACCGTCCCAGCGTGCTGGTCCCCGAGGGCTGTGATCTTCAGACCCTGTGCGGTCGCGAGGTCGACGCGCCGGCCGCCCTGAACGCCCTGGCCGACGCGCTGGGCGCGCCCGCCGGGGGGGCGGTCGAGGCCTATGTCGAACCGGCCGCGCCGGGTCCCAAGTTCGACGCCTGGGCCATGGGGGCCTCGATTGCCCGCCACATGCCGACGGGTGGGATCATTTCTGACGATGCGGTGACCGCCGGCCTGCCGATCTTCACCCAGACCCGCAATGCCCGAGCCCATGACTGGCTGAGTCTGACCGGTGGGGCCATCGGCCAGGGCATTCCGGTCGCCCTCGGCGCGGCCGTGGCCTGTCCCGAGCGCAAGGTCCTGAGCCTCAATGGCGACGGGGCGGGGATGTACACGGTGCAGGGCCTGTGGACGATCGCCCGCGAGAAGCTGGACGTCACTGTGGTGATCTTTGCCAACGGGGCTTATCGCATCCTGGGGATCGAGATGGGCCGGACCGGTGGCGGAGAGCCCGGACCCAAGGCCTCGCGGCTGCTGGACCTCGGCGACCCGCAGATCGACTGGGTCGCCCTGGCGACAGGGATGGGCATGCCCGCCGAGCGCGTCGAGACGGCCGAGGCCTTTGACGCGGCCATGGCGCGGGCCATGACGACGCCGGGACCGCATTTCATTGAAGCCGCGATGCGATAGGCGCGCCATGACCACCGAACCTTCTCACCTACCCCTGCCGGATCGCTGGGACCTGACCGACGAGCAGATGCTGGAGCGTGCGGAAGCGGCCCTGGTCCGCCTGCGCCGCCGGCACACGATTCGCGACTTCAGCGACCGTCCCGTGCCACGGTCGGTGGTCGAGCGCTGTATCGAAGCGGCGGCTACTGCGCCCAGCGGTGCCAACCAGCAGCCCTGGCGATTTGTCCTGATTGGGCCGGGTCCCTTGCGCACGGAACTTCGCGCCGCAGCCGAGGCCGAAGAACGGGAGTTCTACGCCGGCCGGGCCGGAGAGGCCTGGCTCGATGCTCTCGCGCCCCTGGGCACCGACGCCGACAAGCCCTTCCTTGAGACCGCCCCCTGGCTGATCGCCATCTTCGGCCAGCGGCATGGCGTCGACGCCCAGGGCGGCAAGATCAAGCACTACTACGTGCCCGAATCGGTCGGCATAGCGACCGGGTTCCTGATCGCGGCGCTCAACGAGGCGGGTCTGGCGACCCTGACCCACACGCCCAGTCCGATGGGCTTTCTCAACACGGCCCTAGGGCGGCCAGAGCATGAAAAGCCCTATATCCTGCTGGTTGTCGGCCACCCGGCGCAGGACGCCACCGTCCCCGCTCACGCCAAGTCCAAGCTGGCCCTGGATGCCGTGATGAGCCTGCGCTGAGCAGGTCTTTCCGGACTCCTGGCAACAAAAAAGCCCGCCGGGATCGCTCCCGGCGGGCTTGCTGTTTCAGGCTTGCGGCCTGATCAGCTCTTCTTGCTGGCGTTGGTCGGCAGCTTGCAGCCGCCGCCGATACCCTTGGCCTGCGAGCAGGCGAGGATTTCCTTCGACTTCGGATTGGGCGTGTTGACCGGATAGCTCATGACCCAGCCGGGCAGGCCGTCCGAGCAGGCGACCTCGAAATAGCCCTCGTTGTCATTACGGCCGACGAGGCGGACGCCGGAGACTTCGCAGGAGCCCTTGCCATAGGCCTTCAGATCGGCCGACAGGCGGGGGAACATGCTGTCCTGCTTGGAGAAGCTGCAGCGATAGCCGTTCAGTTCCGCAAAGAGGCAGTCATAGATCACCGCCGGACCGGTCGAGAAGATCGCGATCGCACCGTCGGGACGGTTCTTGCACTTCAGCTCGACGATTTCCTTCTTCGGATCCGGGCTGGGCAGCATGCCGTATTTTTCAACCTGGCAGTCAAAGCCGCCCTTGGTCGAGAGCTTGGTATAGAGGCCGGCCTGCTCGGTCTGGGCCGCAACCGAATCGGTCAGGGTACAGCCGCCGCCGACAAAGCCGGCCTGGGCGCAGTCGATCGTACGGGCCAGGGCACCACCGGCCGCAGTCTGCTGCAGCATGTAGCCCTTGCCGTCGGCGCAGGCGACTTCGAAATAGTTGTCGGTCTTGGTGCTGAGGACGTAGCGCTTGTCCTTGACTTGGCAGGTCTTGCCGGATGCAGCGGTCAGGGTATCGACGATCGCCAGTTGGGCCGCCTTGTCGGTCAGCTTGCAGCTGACATTGGCCCCTTCCTCGTACAGCAGGCAGCTGTTGGCGAGGACGTCGCCGGCCGCGCTGGCCGGGTTGGTGGTTTGCATCACATAGCCGGTGCCGCCCTTGCAGGCGATTTCGAAGTAGGAGTTCTTGGCCCCCGAGCCGATAGCGCGGGCGTTTTCGATGTCGCAGGCCACGCCGGCCTTGGCGACGAAGGGCTTCAGGCCCGCCTTGGGGTTTTCATTGCCCGGCAGGATGCAGGCCAGGGCGCTGGGCTTGCCATCAGCGGCAGGCGCGTTCGACTCCAGGCAGGTGAAGGCCTGGGCGGGCGTGTCCTTCTTGGCGATCAGCGCGAAGCCGATGCTGTCCTGACAGGCCACTTCGTAATAGCCGGTGGCGGTTTTCTTATCGAGGCCGATCAGTCGAGCGTCGGTGACCGTGCAGCCGGCGTTCAGGCTCTGCATGATCGCGGGAGCATCTTTCATGCCCGCTTCACGCGCCTTGGCGTCAACCTTTGGCTTGTCCTTGCTCTCTTTCGGCGCCGAAATGACGGCGGCTGGAACGAGCGCGCCGAGCGCGAGGGCGGCGGCCAAGCCGATCGCGAATGGCCTCATGGGAAACATCTCCTGGGTGGATTCCTCGCGCGGACATAAGCGCGTGCTTGCGTTGGGGGTCAAGATGTCCTCCCACGAGAGCGAAAACATGGCGGGAAGGGACGGACATGCGCGACGGGCTGGAAGAGGATGTCAACGAGCCACGCCGGCCCCGGCTGGTCTACCCGTTCGAGGTGGCGCCTGAGCAGGGTTCAGGCCAGGCGGTTGAGGTCGCGCCGGGTGTCCTGTGGCTCCGTCAGCCCCTGGGCGGGTCGCTGCAGTTCATCAATGTCTGGGCCATTGCGGACGGCGAGGGCTGGGCGATCGTCGATACCGGAGTCCAGACCAAGGAGACCAGTCAGGCCTGGCGGGCCGCCTTCACTGGGGCCCTGGAGGGAAAGCCGATCACCCGGGTGATCTGCACCCACCTGCATCCCGACCATGTCGGCCTTGCCGGCTGGATTGTGCGCAAGTTCGACTGCCGCCTGTGGATGACCCGGCTGGAATATTTCCAGTGCCGGATGCTGGTGGCCGATACCGGCCGCGAGGCTCCCGAGGACGGCGTGCGATTCTTCAAGGCCGCCGGCTGGGACGAGGATGCCATCGAGAACTACAAGGCCCGGTTCGGCGGCTTCGGCAAGGCGATCTACGCCCTGCCCGACAGCTATCGCCGGCTCAGCGACGGCGAGGATTTCGACATCGGCGGCCGCACCTGGCGCGTGGTGACCGGCCAGGGCCATTCGCCCGACCATGCCTGCCTGTGGTGCCCGGAGCTGGACGTTCTGATCTCCGGCGACCAGGTGCTGCCGCGCATCTCGTCCAATGTTTCGGTCTTCCCGACCGAACCGGAGGCCGATCCTCTGAGCGACTGGCTGCGGTCCCTGGCCAAGGTCAAGGCCGAGGTGCCTGACAGCGTGCTGGTCCTGCCGGCCCACAATGACCCCTTCCACGGCCTGCACGCCCGCATCGACCACCTGATCAACGGCCATGAGCGAGGGCTGGGCCGGCTGCGCGGCAAGCTGGAAGAGCCCAAGCGGGCCATCGACGTGTTCGGTGCCCTGTTCGCCCGACCCATTGGTCCGGACCTGCTCGGCATGGCGACGGGCGAGGCCTTGGCCCACCTGAATTGTCTGATCGGCCGGGGTGTGGCGACCCGGGACCTCGATGCCGAGGGCGTGGCCTGGTACCGGACCTCCGGAGCGACCGAAACAACCGTTTGATATTTCGCGCGCGAAGTATTAGCGTGGGCCCATGTCCGTGCCGCCTGACCGCCGCCTTGTGTTCCTGCTCAACGCCGGCAACCGGCGCGTCCAGCGCTGGATCGAGGCGGCCATGGCGGCCAAGGGCGGCCTGACGGCGGCCCAGTCTGGCGTGCTGTTCTTTCTGGGCCAGCGTGACGGTGCCCTGATCGGCGAAGCGGCCGAGGCTCTGGACCTGGCCCCTTCGGCCATGACCGGCCTCGTCGACCGCATGACCAGGGTCGACCTCGTGGAACGCCGCGCCGACCCCGCTGATGGCCGCGCCATGCGGCTGTATCTGACGGACAAGGGCCGTCAGGCGCGCGAATACGCCAAGGGCGGCCTCGACAGCATCAATACCAACCTGACCGACGGCTTCTCGGACGACGAGATCGCCGTGGTCGCCCGCTGGCTGATGAGCCTTCAAACCAAGTTCCCCAAAGGAGAGCCCGCATGACCGAACATGTGAAGGTCGCGATCGAGGCCGGCGTGATGACCATCACCCTGGCCCGTCCGGAAAAGAAGAACGCCCTCAACAATGCCATGTACGGCGTGCTGGCCGACAGTCTGGAGCAGGCCGAGGCCGACCCCGCCGTGCGGGTGGTGGTGTTCCAGGCCGACGGCGACGCCTTCACGGCCGGCAATGATCTGGCCGACTTCACCGCCCAGGCCACCGGCGCTTTCAGCGGCGAGCGGCATGTGGGCCGGTTCCTGAAGGCCCTGGCCAACGCCACCCGGCCGCTGGTCGCCGCCGTCCATGGCCAGGCCGTGGGTGTCGGCACGACCATGCTGCTGCACTGCGACCTTGTGTTCACCAGCCCGGATGCGCGTCTGACCACGCCCTTCGTCAACCTGGCCCTGGTGCCGGAAGCCGCTTCAAGCTGGCTGTTGCCGGCCCGCATCGGCCATGCCCGCGCCTATGCCATGTTCGCCCTGGGCGAGGCCGTGGACGGCACGACCGCTGCCGCCTGGGGCCTGTCCAATGCGGTGGTGCCGCTGGACGAGCTGCGTGCCCGGGCCCGCGCTTCGGCCGACCAGCTGGCCAAGAGACCGTTGGGGGCTCTGACCACCACCAAGCGCCTGATGCGCGACGCCGAGAAGATCGCCGCCCTGATGGATACCGAGGGTGCCCTGTTCGCTGAACGCCTGCAGACGGCCGAGGCCCGCGAAGCCTTCATGGCCTTTGCCGAGCGGCGGCCGGCCGACTTCAGCAAGGTGGCCTGACGCCGTGCTGCTGGCGGTGATCCTGGCCGGGACCCTGATGGCCCTGGCCGGCGTCCACCTCTACTGGGCGTTCGGCGGGCGTTGGCCGGGCCATGACGAGGCCTCGCTGGTTGAGCATGTGGTCGGCCGCACGGCCGGTATGCGCGCTCCGGGACCTCTGGCCTGTGTGGCCGTCGCGGCCGCCCTGGCGGCCGGCAGCCTGCTGGCCCTGGGGGCCGTTGCCCCGCCTTCACCCCTGTCCACCTGGCTCTGGTTCGCGCGATGGCCCCTCGTCGTCGTTTTCGGTCTGCGGGGACTGGCAACCTATGTGCCGGCGGTCTTCCGCTATGCCGAGGGAACGCCCTTTGCCCGCCTCAATCGCCGCGCCTATGGCCCGCTTTGCCTGGCCATCGCCCTGGGGCTGCTGACCCTTCAACTGTAACGTTCCGTACACAGAAAAAATCAAGGGAGAGAACGACATGGCCGACCGCATCACCTCGGGCTTCAGCCCCTATACCCCGGCCCGCGACGTGGTCGCCGGCCATGACCTGACTGGCAAGGTCGCCATCGTCACCGGCGCTGCCACCGGCATCGGGGTCGAGACCGCCCGTGCCCTGGCCGAAGCCGGCGCGGAGGTCGTCATCGCCGTCCGCAAGCCGGACCTGGCCGAAGCCGCCGTCGCCGAGGTCAACAAGACCGCGAAAGGTGCCAAGGCCTCCTGGTCTATGCTGGATCTTTCCAGCTTCAAGTCGATCCGCGCCTTTGCCGAGCGCTGGGGCGACAAGCCGCTGAACATCCTGATCAACAATGCCGGCGTCATGGCCAGCCCCCTGACCTATACCGAGGACGGGCTGGAGATGCAGGTCGGCACCAACCATTTCGGCCACTTCCTGCTGTCGGTGCTGCTGGCCCCGAACCTGATCGCCGGTGCCAAACAGTCGGGAAAGAGCTCGCGGCTGGTCTCTCTGTCATCGATCGGCCACCGCCGGGCGGGCTTCAACTTTGATGACCCGCATTACAAGACCCGCGCCTACGACAAGTGGGAAAGCTACGGCCATGCCAAGACTGCCAACGCCCTGTTCGCGGTCGGCTTCAACAAGCGCTTCAGGGATCAGGGCGTGTTCGCCAACGCCGTGATGCCGGGCGGGATCATGACCCCGCTGCAGCGCCACCTGCCGATCGAGGAGCAGATCGCCCTGGGCTGGATCGACGAGCACGGCAAGGTTCGCGACGGCTTCAAGACGACGGAGGAGGGCGCCTCGACCAGCGTCTGGGCCGCCGTCGGCGACGAGCTGGAAGGGATCGGGGGGCTCTATCTGGAGGATCTCGCCCAGGCAGAGCCCTGGACCAAGGAAAAACCCTGGGCCGGCGTCCTGCCTCATGCCCTGGATCCAGAAGCTGCCGACCGCCTGTGGGCCCTGTCGGTGGAAGCCACGGGAGCCGGGGCCTGATGGAGAGCCGCCCCGTCCTGCGGTTGGCCGCTGTAGCCACCCTTGTCGGGGCGGCCATCGATATCCTTGCGCCTTTCGTGATCTATCCGCGGCTGGCGGAGCCCTGGCCGCATCTGGTCTATGTGATCATCGACGTCCTGCTGCTCTTTGGCATTCTGGCCGTGCGCTCCGTGAGCGGACGGTCTGCCGGGCCCCTGGCCCTGGTCGGCTTTGGGCTGGCCCTGCTGGGCCTGATGCTGGTGAGGACCTCGTCGGCCGCCATCTTCGGCGAGGCGTCCTACATGATCGCTTCCAGCGTCTGGTCGATCGGCATGGTGGTCTGGAGCGTCGATCTGCTGCGCGCCAGGGGGCGATTCCGCATCGCCGCCGGCCTGTGGATCGCCGCCCTCGTCATCGGCCTTGCCGGGCTTGTCCTGAAGGATCACGGTCCGATCGCGCACGTGGCCAAGATGGCCTTCATTCTCGGCTTCGTGGCCGCCGCCGTCGATCTGCTCAAAGCCCTTGGAGAACCCCAATGAGCCTCAAGAACAAGACCCTGTTCATCACCGGCGCCTCGCGCGGCATCGGTCTGGCCATTGCCCTGCGGGCGGCGCGAGACGGAGCCAATATCGTCATCGCCGCGAAGACGGCGGAGGCCCATCCCAAGCTGCCGGGCACCATCTATTCGGCCGCCGCCGAGATCGAGGCGGCCGGCGGCAAGGCCCTGCCCCTGGTCGTCGACGTGCGCGAGGAGGCCAGCGTTTATGAGGCTGTCGAGAAGGCCGTGGCCCGGTTCGGCGGTATCGATATCTGCGTCAACAACGCCTCGGCCATCTCGATCACCGGCACCCTGTCGACCGAGATGAAGCGCTATGACCTGATGCACCAGGTCAATGGCCGCGGGACCTTCCTGACCTCCAAGGCCTGTATTCCGCACCTGAAGAAGGCGGAGAACCCGCACGTCCTCATGCTGTCGCCGCCCCTGGACATGAAGCCCCGCTGGTTCGCGCCGCACGTCGCCTATTCGATGGCCAAGTACAATATGAGCCTGTGCGTTCTGGGCATGGCCGAGGAGTTCCGCAGCGACGGCATCGCCTTCAATGCCCTGTGGCCGAGAACCGGTATCGCCACCGCCGCCATCCAGTTCGCCCTGACCGGCGAGGAGGGGCTGCGCCACTGCCGCACGCCGGAGATCATGGCCGACGCCGCCCACGCGATCTTCGGCAAACCGTCGCGCGAGTTCTCCGGCAATTTCCTGATCGACGACAGTTTCCTGTTCGAGCAGGGCGTCACCGACTTTACCCCCTATGCCGTCGATCCGGCCGCCACCCTGATGCCGGACTTTTTCGTGCCGGAAGACAGCGTGCCGCCGCCGGGGGTCAAGATCGGCTAGCGCTTCTTCTTCCGCGAAGCCACTTCCAGCGACCTGCGGGCCCAGTCGACCAGCAGGTCGCTGTCGTCCAGCGCCTCCACCGGCGCGGACCAGTAGGCCATCGGCTTGCCCTCGCCGATGGGATCAAAGGCCTGGGAACCCGCCGCTTCGAAATCGGGTTTCAGCGACTCGTCGCCCTTGAGATAGAGGGTGTCGTCGTCGATCAGGGCGAAGAACAGGCCGTTCGCATAGAGCCCGACCCCGCCGAACATCTTGCGTGAGGTCAGCACCCCCAGCGGGGCCAGCTGTTCGAGTACGAAGTCCAGATAGTCCGAAGAGACCGCCATGCCCGTTTCCATCCGCCCCGCCGTCGCCGCTGACAGCGCCCTGATCCTGCAGTTCATCCGCGATCTGGCCGAGTATGAAAAGCTGCTCGATACGGTGGAGGCTACGGAAGCCCATGTCACGGCGGCGCTGTTCGGGGACCATCCGCGCGCCTTTGCCGACATTGCCGAGCTCGACGGCGTCCCGGTGGGCTTTGCCCTGTGGTTCTACAATTTCTCGACCTTTGTCGGCCGGCACGGCATCTGGCTGGAGGATCTGTTCGTGCGGCCAGAAGCCCGGGGTGCCGGGGCCGGCAAGGCCCTGCTGGCTGGCCTGGCCCGGCGCTGCGTGGACGAGAATCTGGGCCGGCTGGAATGGTCGGTCCTGGACTGGAACGCCCCGTCGATCGCCTTCTATGACAGCCTTGGCGCGGCCGCGATGGACGAGTGGACCATCCGTCGCCTGACCGGCGAGGCCTTGAAGAGTTTGGCGGAGGCCTGAGCCTGTCGAAGGACGAGGGCAAACCCAGAGAAGGGGGCGAGCCCACTCTCGCCAGGCTCTATTCCAGCCGGTCAGCCTTGCGCAGCTCCGGGAACATCCAGGCCCACAGGCCGGTCACGCCCAGCGCGCCGATGCCGCCAAACACCACGGCGCCGACCGGGCCCAGAAACCAGGCCGCAACACCGCTTTCGGCCTCGCCCAGTTCGTTCGAGGCGCTGATGAACACCCCCGAAACGGCCGACACGCGGCCACGCATGGCGTCGGGGGTGACGATCTGGACCAGGGTCTGGCGCACATAGACACTCAGCATGTCGGCCCCGCCGAGCAGGGCCAGGGCCCCGACCGAGAGCCAGACCAGCTTGGACAGACCAAAGACCACCGTGGCGGCACCGAACACCGCCACGCCGAGGAACATGACCCGGCCAGCATGGCGACGGATCGGATTGCTGGCCAGATAGATCGCCACCAGAGTGGCCCCCACGGCCGGGGCAGCCCTTAACAGTCCAAAGCCGCCGGGTCCGATGTGCAGCACATCCTTGGCAAAGACCGGCAGCAGGGCGGTGGCCCCCCCGAGGATCACCGCGAACAGGTCGAGAGAGATCGAGCCAAAGACGATCTTGTTGTTCCAGACATAGGACAGCCCCTCGCGGATCAGCTCCAGCCGTGAGCCCTCCTGGGCCTCTGGCCGGGTGTTGGTCCGGATCATCAGGGCCAGGAGGGCCGCGACCAGATAGAGGGCAAAAGAGGCACCGAAGGCCAGGGTCGGCGAGTGGATCAGCAGCAGACCGCCCAGGGCCGGCCCGATGATCGAACCGCTCTGCCAGGACAGCGAACTCCAGGCGATGGCCCGGGGCAGCAGCGGACGGGGCACGAGCATCGGGCTCATGGCGCTGCTGGCGGGCGACAGAAAGGCCCGGCTGGCCCCGAACACCACCGATACGGCAAAGATCGGCCACAGGGCGTGTGAGCCGCTCAGGGCCAGGATCAGCAGGACAAGGGCGCTGACGGCGTCGATCGCCAGGGTGGTTGCGACGATCAGCTTGCGGGTCCGGCGATCGGCGGTTTCGCCGGCGATCAGGGTCAGGGCCAGCAGGGGCAGGAACTGGGCCAGGCCGATCATGCTGACCAGGAAGGCCGACTCGCCGACCGACCGGGTCAGGCGGGCAATGGCATAGACCTGCCAGCCCAGGGCCACTGACTGGATCTGAACCCCCAGCGTCGAGGCGAAGCGCGCCGTCCAGTAAAGGACGAAGTCACGCTCCCGCAACAGGGCGCGGGTAGAGGTGTCAGGCGGGGGCGGCTCGGCCAGGTCGGGGGCGTCGGACATCGCACTGCACCATAGAGGCGCTGGCCCGCGCCGCAACGTTATTGACCTGGCTGCGGCTTGGCCCTACAGCGCCCGCGAGTTGATGCCCTCAAAGGGCGGGAGAGGTCCGGCCATGCGCCTGCGACGAATGACGCGCGAACGCGCCACGATCTGAAGCCCTCCCGCGTTCTGGCGTCGGGAGATCCCGACGACCTTTCGCATTCCGAAGGCTGATGACCGCTCTTTCTTCAACCGCCGTCCCCCCCATCCCGATCTCCGCGCCCGTCCTCGTGCTCGAGACGCTCGCCCTGGAGACGGCTGTCACCGCCCTGATCGACCGGGTGTTTGGTCCTGGTCGTTTCGCCAAGGTTTCCGAGCGTCTGCGCGAGGGCAACCGCCTGCTGGCGGACTGTTCGTTCGTCGCCCTTCGCGAGGGTCAGCCGGTGGGCTGCGTACGCCTGTGGCCGGTGTCGGTCGGCGGTCAGGCCGTTGCCTTTCTGGGGCCACTGGCCGTGGATCCCGGCGAGCGCAGCGTGGGTCTGGGTCAGGTCCTGGTCGAGCAGGCCTGCGAGGCAGCCAGGATCGCCGGCTGGAAGGCGGTGTTGCTGGTCGGCGATGCCCCCTATTTCACCCGGGCCGGTTTTTCAGCAGCGCGGACGGCGGGCATTGCCCTGCCGGGGCCGGTCGACCAGCGCCGGGTCCTGCTCAAGGCCCTGGTCGAGGGCGGCGATGAGGGCCTGTCTGGGATGGTGACCCTCACCTGACGCCACGGACGCTTGAGTGGGGCCCAAGCATGCCCTACCTGAAGCCCATGACCGCGCAATCTTCCAAGGCCGGACTTGAGGGCGTCGCCGCCGCTGCCAGGGACGCGGGCACCCGAGGCCTGCCGCCGGTGCATCTGTGGCATCCGGCCCATTGCGGCGACATCGATATCCGTATCCGCAAGGACGGGGTGTGGTTTCACGAGGGCACCCCGATTGGCCGCGAGGCCCTGGTGCGGCTGTTCTCGACCGTCCTGAGGCTGGATCCGGACGGCTATCATCTGGTCACTCCTGCCGAAAAGATGCGGATCCAGGTCGAGGATGCGCCGTTCATCGCCGTGCGCGTCGATCGTGTTGGCGAGACCCTGCGGTTCGAGACCAATGTCGGCGACGTGGTCGAGGCGGGGCCGGACCATCTGATCCGGGTCGAGACGGATCCTGTGACCGGCGAACCGCGACCCTATCTGCATGTGCGTCGCGGCCTTGAGGCCCTGATCGCCCGGCCGGTCTTCTATGAGTTGGCCGAGATAGCCGAGCCCAGGGCTACTCCGGAGGGCGAGGTGTTCGGCGTCAGTTCGAACGGGGCCTGGTTCCCGATCGCTGCGGCCGGTTCGGTTGTCGCATGACGCCGGAGGCGCGGCGGGCCTGGATCACCAGCCGCCTTGACCCCCTCGACCGTTTTGATCCCAGCCTGGCGGACCCGGTGCGGTCGGACTTCGATCTCAATCCCGGCCTGAAGTTTGACAATCCGCACGCCCTGCGGCCTGCAGCGGTCCTGGTCGGGCTGGTCGAGCGCGAAGAGGGGCTGACGGTGCTGCTGACCCGTCGCGCCGATACCCTGCGCAGCCATACCGGCCAGATCGCCTTTCCGGGCGGTCGCTGCGATCCCGGCGAGACCCCCTGGCAAACAGCCCTGCGCGAGGCGCAGGAAGAGGTCGGCCTGGATCCCGGCTTTGTCAGCCTGGCGGGCCTGTTGCAGGGCTACCAGACGGTGACCGGCTTTCATGTCACGCCGGTGGTGGGCTTCATCGACCCGACGGCCCGCTTTGTAGCCAGTCCCCACGAGGTGGCCGATGTGTTCGAGACGCCGTTCGATTTCCTGATGGACCCGGCCAACCATCAACGCCAGCATCGCGATACGCCCAGCGGAGAGCGGCGGCATTTCTACGCCATGCCCTGGAACGACCGGTTCATCTGGGGGGCCACGGCCGGGATGTTGCGGTCGCTGCATGACCGACTTCACGATGAATCCACAGAACAAACCGTGGGCTAGGGTGGATCGCCCGTAGCGGCCGTCACGCTTCCTGCCTAACAATGTCGCTCCTGCTCTTTGGGGGGGCGTGCGACGTGCGTAGGAGTTGATCGCTTGAATACCGAATCGATAGGCATAGCGCCCTGGATGGCGCTGCCGGAAACCCGGGCTGTCATTGCGGCACTGGAAGATCGCGGCTTCGTCGGCTGCGCGCGATTCGTGGGCGGCTGCGTGCGCAACACCCTGATGGGCAAGCCCATCGACGATATCGACATTGCCACCACCCTGACCCCCGACCAGGTCATTGACGCCCTAGCCCATGCCGGGCTGAGGGCGATCCCGACCGGGGTGGACCATGGCACCGTCACCGCCATTTCGGGCGGCAAGCCCTACGAAATCACGACCCTGCGCCGCGATGTCAGCACGGACGGCCGCCGGGCCACGGTGGCCTTCAGCCAGGACTGGGGCCAGGACGCCGAGCGCCGCGATTTCCGCTTCAACGCCCTCTATGTCGATCCCGAAGGCCGGCTCTATGATCCGACCGGCGAGGGCGTGAGGGACGCGCGCGAGGGGCGGGTGGTGTTCGTGGGCGATCCCATGACCCGGATCCGCGAGGACTATCTGCGTATCCTGCGCTTTTTCCGCTTCCAGGCCTGGTACGGCAAGGTCGAGCCCGACCAGAAGGCCCTGGCCGCCTGCAAGGCGCTCAAGGGCATGGTCTCGGGCCGCGCCGCCGAGCGCACCCAGAAGGAGCTGATGAAGCTTCTGGCCTCAGACGATCCGCGCCCCGCCCTGCGGCTGATGGCGGCGACGGGCGTGCTGGGCTCGATCCTGCCCTTCGTGAAATCCCTGGCCCGTTTCGAAAGCCTGCTGGCGATCGAGACCGAGCAACTGTTCGAGAATGATCCGGAGCTGCGTCTGGCCGCCCTGATCCCAGATGATCCCCAGGTCGCCGAGCAGATGGCCGAGCGCCTGCGCCTACCCAACAATGTCCGCGACCGGCTGGTCGACGCGGTCGGCAAGAGCCCGCGTATCGTCAGCTGGATGAGCCCGCGCGAAGCCCGCCGTTGCGTCTATGCCCTGGGGATCCGGACCTTCTCCGACCGGATCAAGCTGGCCTGGGCCGGTTCTGGGCGACCGGTGACCTCGCCGCAATGGCGGGGGCTTCTGGCCCTGGCCGAGACCTGGACGCCGCCGCCCTTCCCCCTGTCGGGTGACGAGGTCATGCAGGCTGGCGTGCCCAAGGGGCCGCAGGTCGGCGAGGTGATGCGCGAGATCGAGATCTGGTGGATCGACCAGGATTTCATCGAGGACAAGTTCAGCGCCATCGAGCGGCTGAAGGCGGTCGCCCAGGGCATGGTCTACTGATGCGGATCGGCCTGCTGGAGACCGGCGCGCCGCCGGAGTCCCTGCAACCGGCCTTTGGCCGCTATGGCGGCATGTTTCAGACCCTGCTGGGGGGTGATCATCAGTATACGGTCTATGACGTTCAGGCGGGTCAGTTGCCCGGCGCGCCAGGCGAGCAGGACGCCTATCTCATCACGGGTTCGTCGGCGGGGGTCTATGATGATCTGGCCTGGATCGCGCCGCTGATGGACTTCCTGCGCGCCGCCAAGGGCCAGGCGGCCCTCGTCGGCGTGTGCTTTGGCCACCAGGTCATGGCTCAGGCCTTCGGCGGTCAGGTGGTCAAGTCCGACAAGGGCTGGGGCGTGGGCCTGCACCGCTATGAGGTCGCCCGGCCCCAGGCCTGGACCGATGCCCCCAGCGTGGCCATTCCCGCCTCGCACCAGGATCAGGTGGTGGTCCTGCCGCCCGCGACGACGGTAATCGGCGGCAGTCCTTTCACGCCCTATGGCCTGCTGTCCTATGACGATGCCCCGGCGATCTCGATGCAGTTTCATCCCGAGTTCGACCCGGCCTATGCGGCGGCCCTGATCGAGGCCCGGCGCGGCAGTCGCTACAGCGACGAGCAGGCCGACGCCGCCCTCGCCACCCTGCAGGCCCCCAATGACCGACTACGGGTCGGCGGCTGGATCCGGTCCTTTCTGCGGCAGGCATCGGGCGACCAGGCTTGACTCCCTGGCGTGTGCATCCGGCGCAATGCAATTCAACATTGAGATAAGGCCAGGTTTGGGATAACGTGGGTCTGTCAACAACCCTGATCGGGTGGCCGCGATGGACTCGCTGGATCTGATGCTGGCTCTTGTCACCGCGACAGGGGCCCTTGGCCTGACGGCGATGAGCCTGGTCGACGCCCTGAAGACCCTGCCCTGGGGTGGCGTGTCCTGGATCGGCTTTCCCTTTCTGACCCGGGTGATTGATCCCCTGAAGGCCCCCCTGGCCGCGGCGATGGGGGAAGACTGGCGCAAGATTATCCTGGCCCACTGGATCAACGGGCGTCCGCGCAGCGAGCAGATCGGCGTGATCCGGTCGATGATCCGTCTGGGACTCAATGCGGAAACGGCCCCAGAACTGGCACGTTTCGGTGGCGTCGGCGCGGCCGAGCTGACGGTCGTGGCGGAGAAACTCAGGACGGGTCAGGATCTGGAACAGGCTGACGTCAATCTGATCGGCCGGCTCGAAGCCTCGATCGAGGCCCGTCTGGACGGGGCCTTTGACCGTGCCGAACAGGCCTATCGCAACTGGTCACGGCTGCTGGCCGGGGTTGTGGCGGTGATCCTGGCGGTGGTGGTCCAGAAGATCATGGCCGACTCTGGATTGCCCAAGGGCGACCTCGGTCCATTCGTGGACTCGGACAGGGCGGTCTGGGCGGCCGTCGTGGTGGGCCTGCTGGCCGTGCCGGTCGCACCGATCGCCAAGGATCTGGTTTCGGCCCTGACCGCCGCCTCCAAGGCCCTGCAGACCGCCCGCCGCCTTTGACCGGTCGGCCCTCATGACCCTCTATCTGAACCTTCGACAGGGCGCGCTCGGCTACGGGCTGCGAGAGGTACCCGATCCCCTGGAGGGGGACGGTCTGGTCGCCAGACCGACCCTGAAGCGGCTTGAGCACCGGGATTTCGCTGCCCGTCTGGACAACAGATCGGTCGTGTTTGCGGTTCACGGCTTCAATGTCTCCTATGACCGTGGCCTGCGCTCGGTCGCGCGGCTTGAAGCGGCGCTCAAGCCCCTACTGCCGGCGGATTTCGTGGTCGTCGGGGTGCTGTGGCCGGGCGATTTTCTGATTCCGGCGATCAACTATCCCGGTGAATGGCGCGATGCGGTCGAGGGCGGGCGGCATCTGGCGCTCTATGCCGACACCTGGTTGCGAGGGGCGCGGGACCTCCATTTCCTGTCCCATAGCCTGGGTGGCCGTCTGGCGCTGGAGGCGACCGCCAGGCTGGGTCGCAAGGCGGGGCAGGTTTGCCTGACCGCGCCGGCCACCGACGACGACTGTCTGGAAAGTCCCTATGACGCCAGTGTCCGCAATGCCCGGGGCCTTACTTATCTGGCCTCAAAGCGGGACATGGTTCTGAAGGCCGCCTATCGCATCGGGGACTGGGCCGGCGATCTGTTCTTCGGCGATGACGATGCGGCGACGCGCGGCGCGCTGGGCTGGCACGGGGCCCGCTGGCCGCGCACCGACCAGCCTGGGGTCCAGGGCGAGCAGATCGCCAAGGCCGACAACTATGGCCACGGCTCCTATTTTCCGCCGGGCAAGCCTGGCGAGGCCATCAGCCTGCAGCAGTCCCGCGTCGCGACCTATGTCGCGCAGTTTCTGCGAGGCGGCCCGGCGCGATGGTGAAGGATCCGCCTAGGGCCACTTCACCGACGGCGGCATGGAACTGAGGATTGATTCGACATTGCCGCCGGTCTTCAGGCCAAACATCGTGCCGCGATCATAGAGCAGGTTGAACTCCACATAGCGCCCGCGCTGCACCAGCTGCTGCTCGCGCTCATCGGCCGTCCAGGCCTCGCCCATGCGACGGCGCACCAGTTCCGGATAGACCTCGAGGAAGGCCCTGCCGACGTCCTGGGTGAAGGCAAAGTCCCGCGACCAATCGCCGCTGTCATGGTGGTCGTAAAAAATCCCGCCGATGCCGCGCGGCTCATTGCGGTGAGGCAGAAAGAAATACTCGTCGCACCAGGCCTTGTACTTGGCATGCCAGTCGGGGTGGTGCGCGTCGCAGGCGCGCTGATAGGCAGCGTGGAAGTCGATGGCGTCGGGAAAGTCCTGTTGACGCTGATAGCCGAGCAGGGGCGTCAGGTCGCCGCCGCCGCCGAACCAGCTCCTGGTCGTGGCGATGAAGCGCGTGTTCATGTGCACGGCCGGCACACGCGGATTGGTCATGTGGGCGATCAGACTGATGCCGGTGGCGAAGAATCGCGGGTCCTCGTCAGCGCCCGGCATGTTCTTGGCCATTTCCGGCGTGAAGGTGCCAAACACCGTCGAGCAGTGGACGCCGACCTTCTCGAACAGTCGGCCGTGCATCATCGACATCACGCCGCCACCGCCCGCAGCGCGGTCCCAGGGCTTGCGCTCGAACCGGCCCGGCTGGCCTGGATAGAGATCGGCCGGGGCCTCGTCCTCCAGGCGCTCGAATTCCGTGCAGATCTGGTCGCGCAGGGTTTCAAACCAGGCGCGGGCGCGAGCCTTCTTGTCGTCGAGATCGGAAACGTCGGTCATGACAGCCGCTTAAGGGCTCGGCGCGCGCGGTGCAAATCCGGGCTTCTGCGTAGGACCATCAGGGCCGGTAAAAGCCGTCGGTCTGTCGCAGGGCCTCGCCCAGCGCCATGGCGGCGGTCGTCGCGAGATTCATCGATCGGGCAACGGGTTGCAGCGGGATCACCAGCCGACCCTGGGCTGCAGCATGAACCTCATCCGGGGCCCCGCGACTTTCATTGCCGAACAGCAGGGTATCGCCCGGCTGAAACTCAAATTGATGAAAGGGGACCGCGCCCCGCGTCGTGAACAGCAGCAAGCGGCCCTCGGCGCGTTCGGGGGCGGCAAGAAAATTGTCCCAGCTCAAATGGCGCTGCATATGGGCCAAAGGGCCGTAATCCAGGGCCGCCCGCTTCAGGCTTTTGTCATCCAAGGGGAAACTGCACGGCTCGATGACGTCCAGACCGACCCCAAAACAGGCGGAGAGACGAATCGCAGCCCCAAGGTTTTGCGGAATGCCTGGTTGAAAAAGCGCGAGACGCATTCTAAGCGAACCACCACAAGGTTAGCAGGGACATTGCTGCGAATCGAAAGGGCTTGCGGACTCACGCCGCGCGTCCGATAGGACGATCCAACCGTCGTCTTGTGACGGAGATCCGTTCGCGGGTCGAGAAAGATACGGCGCCGAAAGGCGCATCTCCTGGCCGGCCGGCCCTCCCGGCGCGGCGGAATCGAAGGGTGACTTAAGGTGGCCGACACCGCCGTGGGCGCAACGACCGAGCCGGAACATGGGGCTGATCCCAGCCGGCGCGACTTCATTTACATCGCGACGATCGCGGCTGCCGCGGGCGCCGGGGCATCGCTTGTTTGGCCGTTCGTCGATCAGATGAACCCGTCAGCCGATACGCTGGCCCTGGCCTCGACCGAATTCGACCTGACCAAGGTCGCGGACGGTCAGCAGGTGACGCTGAAATGGCGCGGCAAGCCGTTGTTCGTGCGAAACCGCACGAAGGCGGAGATCGCTGCGGCGGTTAAGGACGACACGGCGGCCCTGAAGGATCCGCAGACCGACGCGGAGCGGGTCAAGCCGGGCAAGGCCCAGTGGCTGGTCCTGATCGGCAGCTGTACGCACCTGGGTTGCGTGCCGACCTTCGGCGGCGGCGACTATGGTGGGTGGTTCTGCCCCTGCCACGGTTCGCACTACGACACCTCGGGCCGGATCCGTAAGGGTCCCGCTCCGAAGAACCTGGCGGTTCCGGAGTACGCCTTCCTGTCCGACACCAAGGTCAAGATCGGTTAAGCGAGATGAGCGGACATTCGACCTATGAACCGAAGACCGGTTTCGAGCGTTGGCTCGACGCCCGCCTTCCGATCGTGCGCCTCGGCTACGACAGCTTCGTCGACTACCCGACGCCGCGTAACCTGAACTACTGGTGGACCTTCGGCGGCATCCTGTCGCTGTGCCTGGCCTCGCAGTTGATCACCGGCATCATCCTGGTGATGCACTACACGCCCAGCGCCGATCACGCCTTCGCGTCGGTCGAGCACATCATGCGTGACGTGAACTACGGCTGGCTGATCCGCTACATGCACTCCAACGGGGCGTCGATGTTCTTCATCGCCGTCTACATCCACATGTTCCGTGGCCTCTATTACGGGTCGTACAAGGCCCCCCGCGAAGTGCTGTGGATCCTGGGCTGCGTGATCTACCTGCTGATGATGGCTACCGCCTTCATGGGCTACGTCCTGCCCTGGGGTCAGATGTCCTTCCATGGCGCGGTCGTGATCACCAACCTGTTCGGTGCCCTGCCGATCGTCGGCGAGAGCATCACCACCTGGCTGTGGGGCGGCTTCGCCGTCGACAACGCCACGCTGAACCGCTTCTTCTCTCTGCACTATCTGCTGCCCTTCATGATCGCGGGGGTCGTGATCCTGCACATCTGGGCCCTGCACGTGGTCGGCCAGAACAACCCGACCGGCGTCGAGCCCAAGTCGAAGGCCGATACCCTGCCCTTCACGCCCTATGCGACGGTGAAGGACGGCTTCGCGATGAGCGTCTTCCTGATCCTCTTCGCCTTCTTCGTCTTCTACATGCCCAACGCCCTGGGCCACGCCGACAACTACATCCCGGCCAACCCGCTTGTGACGCCGTCGCACATCGTTCCGGAATGGTACTTCCTGCCGTTCTACGCGATCCTGCGCGCCGTGCCGGACAAGCTGATGGGCGTGCTGGCCATGTTCGGTGCCATCGGCTGCCTGTTCGCCCTGCCCTGGCTGGACACCTCCAAGGTGCGTTCGATGCGCTACCGTCCGACGGCTCAGATGTACTTCGTGATCTTCGTGGTCGCCTGCATCATCCTGGGCTTCTGCGGTGCCAAGCTTCCCGACGATCAGGTCATCCCGCACGTGACGACGTTCAAGTTCATCGATGCGGACCTGAACAGCTTTGTGTGGCTGAGCCGGATTGCGACGCTGTACTACTTCGGCTTCTTCCTAGTGATCCTGCCGATCCTGGGTCTGAAGGAAACGCCTCTGCCGGTGCCGGACTCGATCGCTTCCCCGGCGCTGTCGCCTGCTGAGAAGGGCTGAACCCGATGCTGCGCAAACTCTCCATCATCGCAGCCGTCGCGGGTCTGATGGTTGGCGGCCAGGCCCTGGCGGCCGGTCACCCCCACAAGCCCAAGGACGTCGCCTGGTCCTTCGAAGGTCCGTTCGGCAAGTTCGATCAGGCCCAGCTGCAACGCGGCTACAAGGTCTATCGGGAGGTCTGCTCGGCCTGTCACTCGATGACCCTGGTCAGCTTCCGCAACCTCGGCGACAAGGGCGGCCCGTTCTATAGCGCCGAGTACAAGAACTCGAACGACAACCCGTGGGTCAAGGCGATCGCCAAGGACTACGAGGTCGCCGACATCGATTCGGAAACCGGTGATGCGATCAAGCGTCCGGCCACCAGCGCCGACCGCTTCCCCGCACCGTTCGCCAACGAGCCGGCCGCTCGCGCCAACAACGGCGGTGCCCTGCCGCCGGACATGTCGCTGCTGGCCAAGGCCCGCACCGGCGGTCCGGACTACATCTACTCACTGCTGACCGGCTATCATGAGCCGCCGGCCGGCCTGAAGGTTGGCCCAGGCCAGCACTACAACCCCTACATGCCTGGCGATCTGACCGCCGCCTGGTCGGGTCCGCACGACAAGGTTCCGGCCGGTGGCTTCATCGCCATGGCTGCGCCCCTGAAGGACGGCCTGGTCACCTTTGACGACGGCACCAAGTCGACGGTCGACCAGCAGGCCAAGGACGTCTCGGCCTTCCTGATGTGGGCCGCCGAGCCCAAGCTGGAAGAGCGCAAGAAGATGGGCTTCGTGGTCATCCTCTATCTGCTGCTGTTCTCGGGCCTGCTCTATGCGAGCTACCGCAAGGTCTGGAAGAACGAGTCGCACTGACCGTTCTGAACGATCGACAAGATCAGGGCCTGGCGGAAACGCCGGGCCCTTTTTCTTTGGCTGCCCATCTGGCTGGAAGAAGCCACAGGTGGCCGCCCTGGGCGTCAAGACGCAGGCGATAGGCCGACAGCAACTGGACGCCCACCGCCCCGGCCACGCCCTCTGGCAGGTCGCCGGCCACGACGGCTTTCAGGTGCTGGCGAAGGGTTCCGTTCAGCGACAGGCCGGCCAGCCGCCCGGCCGGCTTCTGCCGGGGGGCGTCGGCTTCACCCCGCGCCCGCACGCCGCCGTTCGAGGCGGTGTCGAGGGCAAAGGCCCCGGTCAGGCTGGTGAAGCCGTCCGAGGCCGTGGCCCGCACCGTCGCCACCCCGCCGACCACGGTCACCGCCAAGGGCGCTGCTGCGGGGGTAAGGGCCGCGTCCCGCGCCTCGAGGCTCAGGCGGCAGGGCGCGAAGTCGAGGCTGACCACATAGCGATCGAGAATATCGGCCCCGATTACCCCGACAATGGGGGCGATGAAGCCGACACTGCGATAGTCGAGATCCCGAACGACGATCGGAACCGCCTCGAGCCTCTGGCCGGCCAATTTGACCGGCAGGGTCAGGTCCGTCTGGGCGTAGCCGCTCATCTGGGCCTTGGTGTCGTGCAGCAGGGTCTGGGGGGCAGAGAGGTCGATGACGAAGTCGCCGGCCATGTCAGCCAGGGCGGCGGGGGCGACGATGGCCCCGTTCTCGAACCAACAGGCCGTATCGCCGGCCAGGGCCGGGCCAGCCGCCGCGAGGGACAGGCAACCAATCAGCAGGGATGAGCGGCGGCGCATGGGCGCGATCCTAGCCAAGCCGGGCGGCGAGGGCGACAGGGACGAGGGCCCCTTAGACCTGGGTCTGCCCGTTTGCCCGATCTCTAGACCTCACCCCGGCTCCCGCCGCCTCGCTGGAACAGCTGCAGCGTTCGCAGCATGGCCAGCCGCGCGCTGTCAGCGTGATGGCCGTTGGGGGCGACAAAGGCATGGCCGGCCTCATAGAGCCAGACCGGGAGGTCGGGATGGGCGGCCCCGATCGCCTCGACATCGGCCAGGGGGATCATCGGATCGGTCTTGCCGAAATGCAGGGCGGTCGGAACCTTCGGCGTTTCGCCGACATATTGCAGGATGTCGCCGCCATAGAAGCTGGAGACCGCCGACAGGCCCTCCACCCGGGACGCCGCGAGCCAGGCGGTGGTGCCACCAAAGCAGAAGCCCATGGCGAAGACCGGTCCCTGCAGGGCGTCGACACAGGCCTGGACGCGCGGCAGGGTGGTAAGGCCCCAATCGGTGGCGCGACCCATCGCCATGCGCTGGTCAAGGATCGCCGGCTCAGTATTGGCTTGAGGGAAGGGCGCATCGGCCGGGTCGAACAGAGCCGGGGCCAGGACCTCATAGCCCTGGTCGGCGAGGCTGTCGGACAGTTCGCGGATGTGGGGGGTGACGCCCCAGATGGCATGCAGGATGACCAGTCCGCCCCGGCGGGCGTCCTGATGTGGGGCGTGCCAGGCGGTGAAGGGCTCGCCCTCACGCGTAGACGGGACCATCGCCGTGCCCATGCTCAGGCGGCGCCGTGAGCCAGGAACAGGTCCAGGGTACGACGGCGGGCCAGCTGCGCGTCGGTGAGGTCAGACTCCGGCCGGCCGTCATTGTTGAAGCCGTGGCCGCTGGCCTCGTAGATGTGGACCGGAACCTCCGGATGGGCGGCGGCGATCGCGGCCTGCACCTCATCGGCGGGGATGTGTCCGTCCTTGCGACCCAGATGGACGATGACGGGGCAGGAGAGGGCAAACTTGGCCATGCCCGCCACCTGGCCGCCATAATAGCTGGCGGCGGCCGAGAGGCCCTTGCAGCGGGCCGCTGCCAGCCAGGCCATGGTGCCTCCATAGCAATAGCCGACCACGAAGACTGGCCCGCGCGGGGCCAGGAAATCGATACAGGCCTGGACATCGCCCATGGCGTTCTCGGGTCCGTTGGCCTTGGCATAGCGGACGCCGGCCTCGAAACCGGCCGGCTCATGGTCGGCGACGAAGCCCTGTTCCTGGCGGTCGAACATCGAGGGGGCCACGACCTCGAAGCCCAGCTCCGACCAGCGGGCCACATCCTCATGGACATAGCGATCCAGGCCGAAGATCTCCTGGATCACGATGACCCCGCCCCTGCGCGGTCCCCGGGCCGGCGCATGGGCCGCCGAGAAGGCGAAGCCGTCATGGCCGGCGGTCAGGGTGAGGTTGTGGTCGGTCATGGGGTGTTGCCTCGCCGCTTCAGGGCTTCAGCGCGCAGACGGCCGCGCCGGTGGCCTTGGCCCGGGCGCAGGACATGGCCTGCAGGGGGGCCTTGGAGCGGGGCTGGGGGGCGTCGATGATATAGCCCGACCCGCCATTGCAGAGCACCTCATAGCGTGAGATCGGCGGATCACCGCCGCCGCCCAGATAGGTGGCATTGATGGGCTTGCACGTCAGGCCGGCCTTGCTAGCCAAGGTCGCCACGCCGGCGAGGGAGCCCCTGTTGGCGGCCAGGTGGCAGGTCGCCAGCTTGCCCTTGGCGGCTTTTTCCGAAGCGGCCAGGGCCAGGCAGTCATAGGCGTTGACCGTGTCGCCGCTCTTGGAGACGATCCAGCCGAAGTCGTCCTTGCAGGCGACTTCATAGCTGACCGTGCGCTTGCCGCCCTTGATGCTGTCCTTGACGACGCCCGCCGTGGTCTGGTCGCAGGTCACGCCGGCCTCGGCGGTCAGTTCGCGCGCCGCCTTCTGTTGCAGGGGGTTGCCCGGTTCAAGCGCCTTGCCGCCCTCATTGGCCGCCTGATAGCGGCCCATGGTGTAGGCCGGAGTCACCTCGCGGGGGCCGGTGACATTGGCCGATGGCGCGCCGTAACTGCCGGTACCACCGGACGCCTGGGCCAGGGCGCTGCCAGCGACCATGGCGAAGGCAAGGGAAAGGATCAGTCTTTTCATGTTTCGGCCCCTGAACTGAGGGGCGGAGAATGGCGCCGCAGCCTGACGCCGTCGAGCCCCGGAAATGATGCTTTCCGGGGGCTCGATCAGGACGATCAGACGTTGAAGCGGAAGTGCATGACGTCGCCGTCCTTGACGACATAGTCCTTGCCTTCGGCGCGCATCTTGCCGGCTTCCTTGGCACCGTTCTCGCCGCCCAGCTTGACGAAGTCGTCAAAGGCGATGGTTTCGGCGCGGATATAGCCCTTCTCGAAGTCGGTATGGATGACGCCAGCCGCCTGCGGGCCGGTGTCGCCGACATGGATGGTCCAGGCGCGGGCTTCCTTGGGGCCGACCGTGAAATAGGTCTGCAGGTCCAGCAGCTTGTAGGCCTCGCGGATCAGGCGGTTCAGGCCCGGCTCTTCCAGGCCCAGGGTTTCCAGGAACTCGGTCCGCTCTTCGGAGTCGAGCAGCGCGATTTCACTCTCGATCTGAGCCGAGATGACCACGCTCTTGGCATTGTCCTTGGCGGCGCGTTCGGCCACCAGGTCGCTGTACTTGTTGCCCTTGTCGGCGCTGGCCTCATCGACATTGCAGACATAGAGGGCCGGCAGCGAGGTCAGAAGCTGCAGCATGTGCCACGCCTTCTCATCGTCGGCATCGATCTTGGCGGCGCGGGCCGGGCGGCCTTCGCGCAGCAGGGCCAGGGCGATATTGGCCAGGCGCAGGGTGTTGGCGCTTTCCTTGTCGGCACCGACCTTGGCGCGCTTTTCGAGGGCGGGCACCCGCTTTTCGAGGCTTTCCAGATCGGCCAGCATCAGCTCCATCTCGATGATCTCAAGATCGCTGATCGGGTCGATGCGGCCTTCCACGTGGACGATGTCACCGTCCTCGAAGCAGCGGGCCACGAAGGCCACGGCGTCGCAGTCGCGGATATTGGCCAGGAACTGGTTGCCCAGGCCCTCACCCTTGGACGCGCCGCGCACCAGGCCGGCGATGTCGACGAAGGTGATGCGGGCCGGGATGATTTCCTTGGAGCCGGCGATCTTGGCCAGGGCGTCGAGGCGCGGCTCGGGCACTGCGACTTCGCCGGTATTGGGCTCGATCGTGCAGAACGGATAGTTGGCGGCCTGGGCCGACGCCGTCTGGGTCAGGGCGTTGAACAGGGTGGACTTGCCGACATTGGGCAGGCCGACGATGGCGACTTTAAGGGCCATGGATCTCTCGTGAATTTCGTTGGCCGCGACCTAGCACGGATGATCGGCAAGGCGAAGGGCAGGGACTTGCACCATCTGTAACCGCATCCGATATCAAAGGCGGAACAGGAGCCGACTGATGAGCCTTCGACCCGTGGTGAAGATCGTGAAGGGCGTCCCCGCCTCGGATGGAGACGGCGTGCGCCTGACCCGAATGCTGGGCACGGCCGAGGCCCAGATGTTCGACCCGTTCCTGATGCTGGACTGTTTCGACAACGACCAGGCGTCCGACTATATGGGCGGCTTTCCCGACCATCCGCATCGCGGCTTTGAGACCGTGACCTACATGCTGGAAGGCCGGATGCGTCACCGCGACAATACCGGCCGCGAGGGCGTGATCGGGCCTGGCGGCATCCAGTGGATGCGGGCCGGCCGCGGCATCGTCCATTCCGAAATGCCCGCGCAGTCTGAAGGCCGCATGCGCGGCTTCCAGCTGTGGGTGAACCTGCCGGCGAAGCTGAAGATGAGCGCGCCCGGCTATTCGGAGTTCGAGAGCGAGGCCATCCCGGTCGAGGCGCGCGAAGGCGGGGTTACGGTCAAGGTGATCTCGGGCGTCACGGAAGCGGGCACGGCCGGACCCATCGGCGGCGGCGCGGTCGACGCGCTCTATTTCGACATCGTCCTGCCGGCCGGAAGCCGCTTCGAGGAGCCTGTGGGCGCTGACCGCAATGCCATGCTGGCGGTCTATGAGGGTCAGGTTCGCGTGGCGGGTGGCAAGATCGACGCCCTGTCTGGGGTGTTCCTGGGGCGGGGCGACACGGTCCTGGTCGAGGCCGTCACCGACGCTCGCCTGTTGTTGCTGGCGGGCCGCCCGATCGGCGAGCCGGTGTTCTGGCACGGACCCTTCGTGATGAACTCGCGGGACGAGATCGTGCAGGCCTTTGAGGATTTCCAGAGCGGCAAATTCTAGCCGCAGATCGGTCCGGCCCGGCATGAGCCGTGGCCCAGGGATCACGATGGCGGGCCGGAGTCTGCGTCGGATCCGGAGAAGGTAGAGAACTGTCGCAGCTTCTGCTTAGGGTGATTAGCGGACTCGACGTCCTCGTGATAAGACCCCCGCCCCCCTCTCGCAGGCGTTCACACTGCAGAGGCTACAGGCGTTAGGAGAAGGCCAAATGAGCAGGGTGCTGGTTATCGGTGCTGGCGGTGTTGGTTCGGTTGCCGTCCACAAGATGGCGATGAATACGGACGTGTTCTCGCACATCACGCTGGCGAGCCGAACGAAGTCGAAATGCGACGCCATCGCGCAATCCGTCAAACAGCGCACGGGCGTGACCATCGACACGGCTGCCATCGACGCCGATGACGTGGTGGCGACCACGGCCCTGATCCAGGCGGTCAAGCCCGCCCTGGTGGTCAATCTGGCCCTGCCCTATCAGGACCTCAACATCATGGACGCCTGTCTGGCGGCCGGGGTGAACTATCTCGACACGGCCAATTACGAGCCGCGCGACGAGGCCAAGTTCGAATACAAGTGGCAGTGGGCCTATCAGGACCGCTTCAAGGACGCCGGTCTGATGGCCCTGCTGGGCAGCGGTTTCGACCCGGGCGTGACCTCGGTCTTCACCACCTATACCAAGAAGCATCTGCTGGACCGGATCGACACGCTCGACATCCTGGACTGCAATGGCGGCGACACCGGCCTGCCCTTTGCCACCAACTTCAATCCCGAGATCAATCTGCGCGAAGTGACCGCCCCGTCGCGGCACTGGGAAGGCGGCCAATGGGTCGAGGGCCCGGCCCTGAGCCACAAGCAGGTGTTCGACTTCGAGCAGGTCGGCCCGAAGAACATGTACCTGATGTACCACGAGGAACTTGAGTCCCTCGTGAAGTTCTATCCGGAGATCCAGCGCATCCGCTTCTGGATGACCTTCGGCGACAGCTATCTCAAGCACCTGGACGTGCTGGGCAATATCGGCATGACCAGCATCGAGCCGATGATGTTCCAGGGCCGGGAGATCATCCCGATCGAGTTCCTGAAGGCCCTGCTGCCCGAGCCGTCCTCGCTGGGCCCGATCACCAAGGGCAAGACCAATATCGGCACGATCGCGACCGGTGAGAAGGACGGCAAGGCCCGTACCGTCTACATCAACAACATCTGCGACCACGAAGAAGCCTACGCCGAGACCAACAACCAGGCGGTCAGCTACACCACGGGCGTTCCGGCCATGATCGGGGCGGCCCTGTTGCTGACCGGTCAGTGGAAGGGCGCGGGCGTGTTCAACATGGAGCAGCTGGATCCCGATCCGTTCATGGACATGCTGAACAAGCATGGCCTGCCCTGGAAGGTGCAGGACCTGGACGCGCCCCTGGCCTTCTGATCGATCCGCAGATGGAAACCAAGGCCGCCGGCCCCGGCGCATTCGCCCGCTTTGACCTGTATCGCGTCCCGTCGCCCTGTTTCGTGGTCGACGAGGTCGCGGTGCGGCGCAATCTCGCCATGCTCAAGGCCGTCGGTGACGGATCCGGAGCCAGGGTCCTGCTGGCCCTGAAGGCGTTTTCGATGTGGTCGCTGGCCGATGTGGTCGGCGAGTATCTGGACGGTGTCTGCGCCTCGGGCCTGTGGGAAGCACGGCTGGCCCGTGAGTTCTACAAGGGCCACCTGACCACCTATTCGCCGGCCTACAAGGCCGAGGACCTGCCCGAGATCCTGCGGCTGTCCGACTCGGTGATCTTCAACGCGCCCGCCCAGATCGCCCGCTTTGCCGATCTGATCGCGGCGGCGCGGGCGGCGGGCGAGGTGTTCGATATCGGTCTGCGTCTCAATCCCGAGCACAGCGAGGCCGAGGTCGCCAAATATGATCCCTGCCAGAGGGGATCGCGCCTGGGCTTTCCGGTCTCACAGCTCCGCCCGGAACATCTGGACGGCGTCGACGGTCTGCATATCCATGCCCTGTGCGAACAGGATTTCGCGCCTCTGCAGCGGATCTGGGCGTCGGTGGAGCCGAGGCTGGAAGGGATGCTGGGCCAGCTGAAATGGCTGAACCTGGGTGGTGGCCACCATGTCACCCGGGCCGACTACCAGACCGCCGACCTGATCGCCTTCCTGGCCGATATCGGCCAGCGCTACGGGCTGCAGGTCTATATCGAGCCCGGAGAGGCCATCGCCCTCGACGCCGGCATACTGGTCGGCGAGATCCTCGACACCTTCGACAACAGCGTGCCGGTGGCCATCACCGACATCTCGGCCACCTGCCACATGCCCGATGTCATCGAGGCGCCCTATCGGCCGGCGATGCTGGGCGAAGTCGAGGGCGGGGTGACCCTGCGCATCGGCGGGCCCTCGTGCCTGGCGGGCGACATCATCGGCGACTATGGCTTTGCCGCACGGCCGCAGCCGGGCGCGCGCATCGCCTTCCTCGACCAGGCGCACTATTCGATGGTCAAGACCAACACCTTCAACGGCGTGCCCTTGCCGGCCATCGCCCTGTGGAACAGCGACAGCGACGCCCTGAAGCTGGTGCGCGAGTTCGACTATCCCGAGTTCCGCGACCGGCTGTCCTGAGATTCAGTCCTCGGACTTGGCCGGCTTCTTGGGGTCGGCCTTGGGTGAGGGGGCCAGGCGCATGATCTCGGCCTGGTAGCGCTCGTCGTCTCCCGCAGCCGCAAAGGGCAGGGCGTCGCAGATCGCGTCCAGCAGCGGGTCCAGCCACTGGTGCTCGACCTTGTGAAAGTCGCCCAGCACATAGTGCATGACCATGGCCTTGTCGCCCGGATGGCCCACCCCGATGCGGCCGCGCCGGAAGGCGTCGCCGACCTGGCTGGTGATCGAGCGGATGCCGTTATTGCCCGCCGCCCCGCCGCCGGCCTTCATCCGGAAGCGGCCGGGAGCCATGTCGATCTCGTCGTGGAAGACGATCACGTCGGCCGGGGCCAGCTTGAAGAACTTCATTGCCTCGCCCACGGCGCGGCCGCTCTCATTGTAGTAGGTCTTGGGCTTGAGCAGCAGCAGCTTGATTGGGCCGTTCGGCGTCGAGACCGAGCCTTCGCAAGCCAGGCCCTGAAAGCGCGCGCGCCAGGGTCCGGTTCCCCAGCGGCGGGCCAGGGCATCGACCGCCATGAACCCGACATTGTGCCGGTTCTTTTCGTACTTGGCCTCGGGATTGCCGAGACCGGCCAGGATCAGCATGGCTTCAATCCAAGGGGGAGGCGGAAACGAAAAACGGGCGGGCTTTGTAAGCCCGCCCGTCTCGATATCAGATCGGCGATCCGACCAAAGGCGACTGGCCTCAGGCGGTGGTGTCGCCTTCGCTCGATTGCGACGCGGCCGAGGCCTTGACGTTGGCGATCACGAAGTCGCGGTCCTGGGCAGGCTTCACGCCTTCCGGCAGCTTCACTTCCGAGATGCGGATGACGTCGCCGATGTCGTGGCCGGCCAGATCGATGACCAGTTCTTCGGGGATCTTGTCGGCCGGGCAGGCCAGCTCGACGGTGTGACGGATGACTTCCAGCGTGCCGCCCTTCTTCAGGCCGACCGAGGTGTCGTGGTTCTTGAAGTGAACCGGAACTTCGATCTTGATCAGCTGGTGCTCGTCGACGCGGTACAGGTCGAAGTGGACCGGCTCGTCGGTGACGGCGTGGAATTGCACGGCCTTGGCGATGACCGACTGCTTCTCTTCGCCGTACTGCAGCGTGACCAGGTGGCCGAGCAGCTTGCCGGTGTAGAGCGCCTTGCGGAATTCGTTGCCCTTGACCGCGATGTTCACGGGAGCCTTGCCGCCGCCGTACAGGACGCCGGGGACCTTGCCATTGCGGCGGGTTTCGCGAGCGCCGCCGGTGCCGGCGCGGTCGCGGAGTTCAACGTTCAGAATGATCTCGGCCATGATGGTCTCTCTGGAGAGCCCCTGCTCTCGAAATGTGAAGCCGCCGCACAGGACTGGATTGCCCCGCTCGGTCGACGTTTTTTGGGTCGCGCTACATACACAGAAGGGCCGGGCGATGCAACGCCCGGCCCTTCAAACTCTTGAGGTCTTTCCGCTATTTGCGGGTAGCCGGCTTCTTGGCGGCGGCCTTGGCCTTCTTGGAGTTGCGGCCCGCGCCGCCGCCCTGACCGATCGAGGCCTTTTCCGGCATGGCGCGCGGCGGAGGAACCGGCTCGACCGGCATCGGGGTGCCGGAGGCCTTGATTACGCACTGGCCGGTATCCATCAGGACATGCTGGCCGAGGCAGAAGACGTCCTCATAGTGCGGCTTGGCGACGGCCAGACACTGGTAGAGGTTCAGCTTGCCCATGTTCAGGCACATGGCCGAATTGGGCTCGGCCATCACGGCCTCGATGGTGGCGAGGTTGTCGTCTCCGGCCGCGCCGAGCGCCGCCAGGGCCGCCACGGCCAGGCCGCGAACGACGACCGGCGAATAGGGTCCGGCGGCGGCGCGCGGCGTCAGGCTCAGGGGCTGGACGCCCACCGAGGCCTGCTGCAGGGCTGCCACATCGCTGGTCTCGCCCAGGGCCGGGATCGCTGACATGGTCTTGGCATAGGCCAGGCGGCCGTCGCGGTCCGGGACCGAGGCCTTGGACCAGGCCGAGCGCTGCACGTCATAGGCGGCCTGTTTGACGGCCTTGCCGGCGGCATAGACCTTGAGGCCTTCCGCGCCGAGCGTGTCGATCACGAGGCCGGCGGCTGTGTCGCTGCCCTTGAAGCCGACCGCATAGGCCGGATCGGCGATCAGCTGGGCGATCACCTGCTGGCGCTGGGCCGGGTCGGCCGCAAAGCTGCGCACGTCACCGACAAAGGCTGGATCCTGCAGGGCGATGACGGCGGCATAGGCGGTCGCGCCCGACAGCAGCTGCTTGGGCTCATAGGCCACGCCCACCTTCAGTGAAGACTGGATCTGTTCGCCGTTCTGGAAGTCGGGACGTATCGCGCCGGCCCGGGCCATGTAGCCGCGGAAGGCACTGGCCCGCTCGACCAGCACATTGGACAGGGTGATCGGCGGCGGGGCCGGCGGCGCGACGACGACGGGCGGCGGCGGGGGGGGCGGCGGAGTCTCGCAACCGGCCAGGACGCTGGCCAGGGCGACGGCGGCCGTCAACAGAACGGCGCGCGCACGCGAAGAAATAGGCATTCCGGGCAACTTCCCCATGGGTCTGGTTTTCGCAGATAGCATCTGCGGCGGGCGGTATTGTGACACTCAGCCCGTTAAGCAGCCTTTGACAAGCGTAGCCGCAAGCAGCTTCGCTCAAGGGGGGAAGGGACCGAAGCGATCAGTCGAACAGCTTGGAGACCGACTCTTCATTGGCGATCCGGCGGATCGCTTCACCGATCAGCGGGGCGCACGACACATAGCGGATCTTCGGGCAGGCCTTGACGGTGTCGGAGGCCTCGATCGAGTCGGTAACCACCAGTTCGGTCAGGACCGAATTGGCGACGCGCTCGGCCGCCGCGCCCGACAGCACCCCGTGGGTGACATAGGCGCTGACCGAGACCGCGCCCTGGGCCACCAGGGCGGCGGCGGCGTTGCACAGGGTGCCGGCCGAGTCGGCGATGTCGTCGAACAGGATGCAGCGGCGGCCCGAAACGTCGCCGATGATATTCATCACCTCAGATTGGCCGGGGCCCGAGCGGCGCTTGTCGACGATGGCCAGGTCGGCGTCGTTGAGGCGCTTGGCCAGGGCCCGGGCGCGCACCACGCCGCCGACGTCGGGCGAAACCACCATCAGGTCATCGCCGATCGAATAGTTGCGGATGATGTCGTCGGCCAGCAGGCGCGAGGGCAGCAGGTTGTCGGTCGGGATGTCGAAGAAGCCCTGGATCTGGCCGGCATGCAGATCCATCGTCAGGACGCGGTCGGCGCCCGAGCGGGTGATCAGATTGGCGACCAGCTTGGCCGAAATCGGCGTGCGGCCGCCGGTTTTGCGGTCCTGGCGGGCATAGCCGAAATAGGGAAGGACGGCGGTGATCCGCTTGCCCGACGCGCGCTTCAGGGCGTCGATGCAGATCAGCAGCTCCATCAGGTTGTCATTGGCGGGATAGCTGGTCGACTGCAGGACGAAGACATCCTCGCCGCGGACGTTCTCGTCGATCGTGACGAACACTTCCAGGTCGGCGAACCGGCGCACCTGGGCGCGGGTCAGCGGCATGTCGAGATACTCCGCAATCGACTGGGACAGCGGACGGTTCGAGTTGCCGGACAGCAGCTTCATGGGGGCGCTCGGAGCAGGGGGTGTCGCGTTGCGGGGCTTCTAGCAGCGATCGGCCCCGGGGCAAGACCTTAACGGCCGACATGACGGATCTGCGACGCTTTGTGGCTTTCGGGTTGGCTTAGGCCTCCAGCGCGATCGCCGACAGCAGCCGCCCATAGTCGCCCTCGCCGCTCAGGAAAGCCCGGCGGTTGGAGAAGAACAGGGCCTCTTCGGCCCGGGTATCTCGGCCCACCCATTCGCGCTGCTCGATGCCGGCGGTGCGCAGGCGGTCCAGCACGAAGGCCGGTAGGTCGAACATCCGCTTGTCGTCGCTGACGCCGGGCAGGAAGAAGTGGCCCGAGCCGGGGCAATCGGCTTCGAAGCGGTGCAGGAAGTCGACGCCGACCTCGTAGGAGTCCGGCCCGATACAGGGTCCGACGGCGGCGACCATGCGCTCGGGCTCGCCCCCGAGCACCACCATCCTGTCGACGGCGGCCTGGACGACGCCGTCCAGGGCTCCGCGCCAGCCGGCATGGGCTGCGGCGACAATGCGGGCCACGGGATCAACGATCAGCACCGGCGCGCAGTCGGCCGACAGCGCGCCACAGACCACGCCGGGGGTCCGGGTGACGACAGCGTCGCCCTCGGGCCGCACATCGCCCCAGGACCCGTCGGCGACGATCGCGATGGTCGAATGGATCTGGTAGCAGGTGTTGAGGTCTTCAGGCGCGACCCCGAACCAGCGCGCGGCGCGGGCCCGGTTCTCGATCACGTCGGCCGGATCGTCCTGGCTGCCCCGCCCGACATTCAGGCTGTCATAGATACCGGTCGAGACCCCACCCTGCCGGGTGAAGAAGGCATGGCGGACACCCGGAATGGCCGCCAGCAGAGGCGACTGAATGGTGGGCAGGTCGATCTTGGTCATGTCGCGTCCTCGAAGAGGGGGGGCGAAAGGCCGGGCGCGCTGAGGCAGACGACCTTGAACAGGTGGCCCATCTGCGCCTCTCCGGTCAGGCGATCAAGCTGTCTTGCGATCACATCGGCGCGGTCGGGGCGGGCGGCGGCCAGGGCCTCGGCCCGCGCCTCAATGCCCAGCCTTGCCAGAAAGGTGGCCTGCTGCAGGATCGGTCCGGCTTTCGCGCCGGCCTCGACCCCCGCCGCCAGCACGGCCGGGAAGTCGGCCCAGACAGTCAGGTCGGCCTGGCCAGGGCTCTCCAGGGGATCGACCTTGCGGTGCCCCTGCACGGCCTGGAGCGTGTCGCCGGGGCCTGCGGTGTCGCGACCATAATCGATCAGCAGGGCCGCGCCGCCATCGGTCGCGACCCGGTGGCCGATCTCGGTGCCAAGGGCGGCTTGGGCGGGCGAGGATTCGAGGAGGGTTCCGGGCGGATGGTCATCCCGCCACTGGGGGATACCCTCGTCTCCAGCCGGAAAGCGGCTGTCATCCCGGACGAGCGCATCGCGCACAGATCCGGGACCGACGCCTGAACTCAGAACTTCCGTCGGTCCCGGATCTGCGCTTCGCTTGTCCGGGATGACAGCTGTATGCGCTGCGCGGCCCGCTCGCCCACTGGGGAGAGGATTCAGGCTGCGCAATCCAAACGCCAGATTCCCCGCCTCAGCCAGCCCGATCACCCGCTCGGCCCAGCCCGTTTCCTTGCGGACAAACTGGCGGGCGGGCAGGCAGTCCAGCACCTCATTGGCGACCAGGAGGATCGGCGCGCCGCTCGGGACGGCTTCAAGCCGGTCAGCCCAGCGCGGCGGCAAGGGCGCGCCGGCCAGTCGCTCCGCTTGCAGAGCGCGCAGGGGCGGGGAGACCTCGACAAGCCATAGCTCGGCGGCGGCCAGAAAGTCCGGTGCCAGCCGCGCGGCGCGCAGCAGGTCGCTGATCAGGGTCCCGTCGCCGGGTCCCAACTCGACCAGCCGGAACGATGACGGCCGGCCCATGCGGGTCCAGGTTTCCACCGCCCACAGGCCGATCAGTTCACCGAACATCTGGCTGACCAGCGGCGCGGTGATGAAATCGCCGCCGGCCCCCAGGTCGGGCCGGGTCGCGTAATAGCCGTCGTGCGGGTCGTGCAGGCAGCGGGTGAAATATTCGGCGAGGCTGATCGGTCCGTCCTGGGCGATCTGGGCCTTCAGACGGTCAAGCAGGCTCATGGGTCTCGGAATTTGGAGCCTCGTCGGCCGGCTCGCGCAGCGCCTTCCACAGCATCCAGGCCCCGACCAGCAGCATCGGGATCGACAGGATCATGCCCATGGTCAGGCCAAACGGAAAGTCGGGCATGCCCTCGTCGGGATTGCGCACGTTCTCCAGCAGGGCGCGGAACAGGCCGTAGCCGACCAGGAAGGCCCCGGTCAGGGCTCCCCGGCGCCGCAGCCATTTCAGTCTGTAGGTCGCGAACCACAGAATGGCGAACAGCACGAGCCCTTCCAGGGCCGCCTCATAGAGCTGGCTGGGATGGCGCGGATCCGGCCCGGCGGGACAGCGGCCGCCATTGGCATACTGGACGGTCTGGTTGCAGAAGATCACCCCGAACGGATGGTCCGTGACCCGGCCCCACAGCTCGCCATTGATGAAATTGGCCACCCGGCCAAAGAACAGGCCAATCGGCGCGACCGGAGCGATCAGGTCGCCGAGTTTCAGCACATCGATCTTTTGCTGACGGGCAAACAGGGCCACGGCCGCGCAGACGCCCAGAAAGCCGCCGTGGAAGGACATGCCGCCCTCCCAGATCCGGAAGGCCGCCATGGGGTGCTCTATCAGGCCGTTCCTCTGGCCCTCATTCACCAGCATGTAGAAGACGATATAGCCCAGCCGTCCGCCGAGGATTATGCCGAGGGTGATCCAGAGCACCAGGTCGTCGATCTGCAGCGGTGTCGCGGTCGGTGTCCGGCCGCCCCACAGGGGTTCGCGGTTGACCAGGCGGACCATGTAGCGCCAGCCGAGCAGTATGCCGGCGACATAGGCCAGGGCGTACCAGCGGATCGCCAGCGGGCCCCATTGCAGGGCCAGGGGGCCCAGGTGCACGACCGGGTCGATATCGGGAAAGATCACGCGATGGACTCCGTTCCGGACAGATCGTCGCAGCCATAGCCGGTTCGGTCTTCGCTTTCACCCCCTGCTTCCCATATAAGCTTTGCGGACACAGTCGCCCGCATGTGGAATCCCGATGCACAGCCAGAACCCCTTCCTTGACGAATTCGCCAAGCTGACCCAGGCGGCCATGGGCATCGCCCAGACGGCCGGCGAAGAGGCCAAGACCGCCATGCGGGCCCAGGCCGACCGTCTTGCGGCTGAATTTGACCTGATCCGCCGCGAGGATTTCGAGGCGCTGAAGGCCGAGGTGGCTGCGCTGCGCGAAGAGGTTGCTGGCCTGAAGGCCAAGAAGGCCGCTGCGCCCAAGGCCGACAAGAAGGCCGCCGGAACAGGCGAATAGACAAACCGCTGTTCGCCCTCGACGTGAAGGGGCTGTGACGGCGCTCGCGAAGCAGATTAGACTCATCGCGACGTCAGCGATTCATGGGGGGTCTCTCGCCCGCCATCGCTCACGGGACGCGCAGGATTCCTATGGATACCCGACCGGAAGACGACGACGTCCTGATGGCGCTCGACCCCCTCGAGGTGGTCGAGCATGTTCTGTCCGCCGAAAACCTGACCTTTGACCGCACCGAAGACGGCGATCTGGCCTTTGCCCTGACTGGCGACTGGAAGGATTACGAGCTGTGGTTTGCGTGGCGGCCTGAGGCCGACTGCCTGCAACTTTGCCTGTCTCTGGACCTGCGGGCCCCCAAGACCAAGCGCGCCAGTGCCTATGAACTGCTGGCCATGATCAACCAGCGCGTCTGGCTGGGCCATTTCGAGGTCTGGACCGAGGATGGCGAGGTGGTGTTCCGCCATGCCCTGGCCCTGCCGGCAGGCGAGCGCCCGACCATGGCCCAGGCAGCCTCGATGATCGACGCTGCCGTCGAAGCGGCTGACCGCTTCTATCCGGCCTTCGACTTCCTGCTGCAGGGTGCCAAGACCCCGGACGAGGCCATGGCCGCCTGCATGTTCGAGACCGTCGGCCAGGCTTAGGGCTTTAAATCCTTCTCCCCTTGCGGGAGAAGGTGTCGCGAAGCGACGGATGAGAGGGCGTGCTGGCGATCTCCGTGAAACCCCTCATCCGACCTGTTTCGCAGGCCACCTTCTCCCGCAAGGGGAGAAGGACAGAGATCGGGAAACTTCATGACCCCCATCCTCCTCCTCGGTGCCGGTCGCATGGGTGGCGCTCTGATCCAGGGCTGGCGCGAGGCCGGGGCCTTTCCCGTCGCTGACCTGATCGTCCGTGATCCCAATGTTGACCCCGCCGCCTTCGTGGGCGCTCTGGTCAATCCGCCGCTGGAAGCCCTCTCCGCCGCGAAAACCGTCCTGCTGGCCGTTAAGCCGCAGATCTGGCGCGAGGCGATCGAGGATGTGGTCCCCCACCTCGCCCCCGACGCCGTCATCGTCTCGATCGCCGCCGGGGTACGCGCCGCAGACATCTCTGCAGCCTTCGGCGGCCGCGCCGTCGCCCGGGTGATGCCGACCACCGCCGTGGCCATCGGCCGGGGCACGGCCAGCATCTTTGCCGACACGCCGGACGCCCGCTCTGTCGCCCACGCCCTGTTCGCACCCGTCGCCACTATGGTCGATCTCGACCGTGAGGACCTGCTGCACGCGGCCACTGCCGTCTCGGGCTCGGCTCCGGCCTATCTGTACGCCTTCGTCGAGGCGCTGGAGGCGGCCGGTGCCGGGGTGGGTCTCGACCCGGCGGCTTCGGCAAAGCTCGCTCGCGCCACCATCATCGGTGCGGCAGCCCTGATGGAGGCGGGCGGCGAGGAGCCCTCCGAGCTGCGCAAGCAGGTCACCTCGCCGGGCGGCACCACGGCGGCGGCGCTTGCGGTGCTGATGGGCGAGGGCGGCTTCGGCGATCTTCTGCCCCGCGCGCTGGATGCAGCGATCGCGCGGTCAAAGGCCCTGGGCGGCTAGCGGATCGCTGACCGAAAATTCACTCGCCAGGCGAGCGCTACAGTCTAAGGTCGTGGTCAGATCCGTGCAGCAACCCGCCGGAGGGGGCATGACCGACAAGCAGTATTTCAGCCTCGCCAGGGCCGTCGCCTATGTCATCCTTTTCCTCGCGGTCCTGATCGCTTGGCTCAGGCTCGTGGTCGGGCCCCTCTGGGGTTCAGCCTCGGATCTGGGTCTGATCGGTGCCGTTCTGGCGGGGGCGGGCGGCGTGCTGGGCCTGGCCTGGCTGGCCCGCTTGATGGTTCGTGACATCGCCAGGGGCCTATCCCCCGTCAACCGTGAGACCCAAAATCATGAGTCCTGAGCCCGCCTTCGCCCGCAAGTCGATCACTCCGACCTCCTTCCGCAATGCCATGGTGATCGTGGCCGGCGTGCTGGTCCTGATGACCGGCGGCTGCCAGATCCTGTCGCACAGCACCACGGTCGAGCCCGGCAATGTCGGGGTCAAGATCAAGACCCTCGGCTCCGGGGCCGGGGTGTCGCCGGAAGCCCTGCCGGCGCGCTGGTACTTCCGCGGCATCGGCGAGCGGATCGTCCAGTATCCGGTGATCCAGCGTACCTACAGCTACACGCGCGAGAAGGACGAGCGCGGCAATGAGAACGAGGAGATCACCTTCTCCGACAATACCGGCCTGCCGATGACCGCCGATGTCTCGGTGACCATGCAGGTCAATCCGGCCTCGGCCCCGAACCTCTACCAGACCTATCGCCTGACCTTCGACCAGCTGCTCGATGGCCCGATCCGCAATGATGTCCGCTCGGCCGTGGCGGCCGAGGCCGAGAAGGTCGGGGTCGAGACCCTGTATAGCGGGGGGCGCCAGATGGTGATCCAGAAGGCCTTCGCCAGGGTCGCCGGGAAGTGGTCCAAGCACGGGGTGACAGTCTCGCAAATGGACTGGATCGGCTCGATCCGCTACCCGACCGCCGTCATCGACCAGATGCAGCGCAAGACCCAGCTGGAGCAGGAAGCCCTGGCCGCCAAGGCGCTCGAGGCCAAGGAAACCGCCCTGGCCAATGCCGCCGTGGCCAAGGCCAAGGGTGAGGCCGAGGCTATCCGGATCAAGGGCGAGGCACTCCGCTCCAATCCCCAGGTCCTGCAGCAGCAGGCGATCGAGAAGTGGGATGGCGTCCTGCCCAAGGTCACCGGCTCCTCGACGCCGTTCGTCAAGATCGACTGAATTGAAGTCGCCGGGGACGCGCATCGCCTTGCCATCGTCCCCGGCGCCCGCCATCTGAAGAGGCATGACCGCCGCTGAAGACCTCCTCGATCGCGCCGCCGCCGCCGCCCTGGCCCTGGCGGCTGACAAGCCCTGGCATCACATCGCCCTGCGTGACATCGCGCTGAAGGCGGAGGTTCCGTTCGCCGAGCTCTACGCCCTGGCCTCGGGCAAGGGCGCGGTTTTGGCCCATCTGTCGACCCGCTTCGATCGCGCAGCCCTCGGAACGGTCTCGGCCGACGACGCCTCGACCCACGACCGGCTGTTCGATGCGGCCATGGCGCGGCTCGAGGCGATGGAGCCACATCGTGCCGCGCTGATCGCCATCGCCGCCTCCGAAGGCATGGTCGTGTCCGCCCTGCGCTTTCCGAAGACTGCGCGGGCCATCCTCGAGGCCGGGGGCGTTGAGGCCACGCCGGTCCGTCTGGCCGCAATGACGGCGGTCTGGGCCCGGACCGTCCAGGTCTGGCGCGACGACGAAGGGGCCCTGAACCGCACCATGGCCGAGCTGGACAAGCGGCTGAAGCTGCTGGCCGAGCGGCTCAGCAAGATCGGGGCGGGGTTCTGAGGCTCCCCCTTTGGGGGAGCTGTCGCAGAGCGACTGAGGGTGACTGCTCGGCTTAGGCCGCGATGCCCCCGCCGGCCTTCCAGGCCACCTCCCCCAGAGGGGGAGGATCTACGCCGTCCGAACTAGCCCGGTAAACGCATCACCGCCCGCAGACCGCCCATCGGTGAGCGTTCCAGCACCAGGTCCCCGCCCAGGCCCCGCGCCATGTCGCGGGCGATGGCCAGACCCAGCCCGACGCCCTTTTCGTTCTGGTTGCGGGACTCATCCAGCCGGTTGAACGGCTTGAAGGCGTCCTCATAGCGGTCTTCCGGAATGCCCGGGCCATCGTCGTCGACCAGGATCTCCACCCCGCCGGTGATCCGCGCGGCGACCGAGACCCTGACGTGTTCGCCATGGGCGGCAGCATTGTCGATCAGGTTGGCCAGGGCGCGCCGGAAGGCATTGGGCCGCAGTTCCACGACCAGGTCGGGCGCGATCTCGGCCTCGACTGCCGCGCCGGTCCGGACGGCGGCCGCCACGACGCCGCCGATCAGATCGGTCAGATCGACGGTCTGGGGCGTCTCCCCGCCCTCGCCGCGGGCAAAGGCGAGGTATTCGTCGATCATGTGCTCCATTTCCGAGAGGTCGCCCTTCATGGCGTCCATCCGCTCGCACGGTTCGGCCAGGGCCACCTCAAGCTTCAGTCGGGTCAGGGGCGTGCGCAGGTCATGGCTGACACTGGCCAGCAGGGCGGTGCGCTGTTCGATATGGCGCTGGATGCGTGCCTTCATGGCCAGGAAGGCCATGGCGGCCTGCCGCACCTCGCGCGCGCCATGGGGCTTGAAGTCGATATCGCCGCCGCGACCGAAGGCATCGGCCGCATCGGCCAGGCGCTCGATGGCCCGCACCTGGTTGCGGATGAACAGAATGGCCACCGCCGTCAGCAGCAGGGTCGCCATGACCATCCAGAGGATGAAGATATGGCCCTGGGTGGCGAAGGCCCGATCGCGCAGGGCGTAGATCTGCAGGACCCCGCCCTCCACCTGCACCCGGATGTCGATATAGGCGGTGTAGCGGGTGGTATCGAACCAGAAGGGCGCGATCAGCCGGTCGGCCAGGGCGTCCTGCAACGAGCGATCCAGGGCCGGCAGAAGCGAGGTGCGACGCCCGGTCGGCAGTTTCTTGCCCTTCTGAAAGGCGATGGACAGGGCCAGGGATTCTTCGGCGCGCGCGGCCAGCTTGACGACGGCCTCGGGGCTCGGATCGTCCTGGTAGCTGGCGACGGCCCAGGCGATGTCGCCGGCCAGCCCCTCGGACAGCTTGCTGTTCACAGTCTGCCAGTGGGCGTCGAAAAAGGCCCAGGTCACGGCGATCTGCATCACCGCCACCGGCAGGACGATGATCAGCAGCGACCGTCCGAACAGCGAGGTCGGCAGCCAGCGCTTGATCTGGCGGGGGATGTAGAGCTTGGCGCGCAGGCGCATCAATCCGGGGCCAGCCGATAGCCAATGCCCCGCACCGTCTGCAAATAGCGCGGGTTCTTCGGGTCGGGCTCGATCTTGCGGCGCAGGCGGGTGACCTGGACGTCGATGGCGCGGCCGGTGGCGTCGGCGGTGTCGCGGGCCAGATCCAGCCGGTCGACCGGCTCATGCACCGCGCGAGCCAGACGGCGCATCAGGGCGACCTCGGCCTCGGTCAGGCGCACGGCCTGGCCGTCACAGGTCAGCTCGCCGCGCTCGGGTTCGAAGGCGCAGCGTCCCAGGGACAGGGCCCGCGGGCCGGTCGGCCGGGCGGTGGTCCGGCGCAGGATGGCCTCGATCCGCAGCAGCAGTTCCTGCGGTTCGAAGGGCTTGCCCAGATAGTCATCCACCCCGAGGCTCAGCCCCTCGATGCGGTCCTGGGTCTGGTCGCGGGCGGTCAGCATCAGGATCGGGGTGCGGGCGGTTTCGCCGCCCTTCGCCCTCAGGCGCCGCGTGAAGGCCAGGCCGTCTTCGCCGGGCATCATCACGTCCAGCACCATCAGGTCGAAGTCCAGGGCGGCGCAAAGCCTGTCAGCCCCGGCCGCATCGGCAGCCGTGCTGACCCGGAACCCGGCCCGGACCAGGTACTCCTTGAGCAGCTTGCGAATGCGGTCGTCATCATCGACGACCAGCAGGTGGCGGTCGCGGCGTTCTTCGGGTGTCATGCCACCACTCTACGGGTTGGACCCACACCCTGTCTCGGACCCGCGAGAGCGGCCAGGATGCGCCTTGTGCCGGCCACGCCGTCGAGGCCGCCGGTTCGATAGGCCTTGGCCAGCAGGGCGCGCAGGCGCTCGGCGGTGCGGGCCTCGAAGGCCAGGCCTTGCTCGGTCAGCACCGCGGGCTTGCGGCGGCCGTCCAGATCGCCGGAGGCGCGCTCGACCAGGCCGGCCCGGGCCAGGTCCGCCAGGGTGCGGCTGGCGGCCTGTTTCGAGAGGCTGGTCAGCTTTGACAGGTCCTGCACGCCGATGCCTGGCCGGCGTCGGAGCAGGAAGGCCGCGCGCCAGTGGGACCGTCCGAGGCCGAGGCCTTCGGCTTCCAGGGCCCCATCGACCGCCGCCCAGAGGGCCGCCTCGGCCAGCAGGATCAGCTCCAGGCCGCTGTCCAGCTCCTCGTCACGCAGGATGAGCCGGGGATCGGCCGCGCCTTGCTGCAGAGGGGCTATCATCGCCTTGGGGTCCACCGGGTTTTGGTCTGGGTGTCAGGAGGTCAGGGCCCTACGGTGGCCGAGATCGGCGGGGGCCGCAAGGCGAGGCGGTCCAGAACGGCTAAGCCGCCCGGGATTGCTCCCGGACGGCTCGTGTTTCGGAGCGAGGACGCCGGGCCTCAGAAGGTCTTGCGCAGTCGCAGCGAGACGAAGGTGCGCGGATCGATTTCCCGGTCCTCGACAAAGGCCACAGCCCGGGTGGTACGGTTGGCATAGACCGTCCGGCGGACCGTGAAGTCGTCCCAGAGGTTCAACTGGGCCCGCAGCGCCAGGGTGGGGCTCGGCTTGTATTCGACGAAGCTTTCGTAATAGCCCGCACCGCGCCAGACGCTCTTCTGGTCCGGATCATAGGTGCCCTGGCCGAGACGCGGCAGCCAGTTGATCCCCCATTGCAGCTTGTAGCGCGTCAGGTCCTGCTGGAACCCGACATTGGCCTGGCTGGCCCGGACGCCCGAAATCGGACGCTTCTTGCCGCTGGTCGGATCGACCACGCTGGTCTCGTTCCAGTCATTCTTGAAGGTGAAGCGACCACCCGGAATGTGCAGTCGGTCCAGAGGCACGACGATATTGACCGACAGGCGGTCCAGTGTGCCGTCGCCGATATTGCCCGTTGCCGAAAGACCGCCCGGCAGGGGCAGGCGGTCGATCACGCCGATGATTTCGTCATGGCGATAGCCGACCGAGACGATGCCTTCGCCCAGGAACCGGCGCTCATAGGTCAGTTCCGAAATCCAGCGCTGCTCCGGCTCCAGATTGACATTGCCGCCATAGACGGTGTCGTCATCGAGTTCCGCCGAGGCGGCGAAATCGTCGAAATCCAGCTGGCCCAGTTCGCGTTCAAACCGGAAGCGGACCTGGTTCTTCGCCATGGGCGTCCAGGTGGCCAGGAAGCGTGGCTTTGCGAAGAAGAAGCTCTTTTCGTGGTCCGCGTCGCCCGACTGCTTGATGGTCGAGGTTTCCAGTCGAAGGCCACCCTCAAGGGTCAGCTTGGGGTTCAGCTGCCAGGTGGCCTTGGAGAAGGCTTCCCCGCGGGTTTCCTCGACCTTGACCGAGGCTGACGGCAGGGGCACGGCGACGCCACCCTGGGTAAAGGCCTGTTCGACCTCCAGCATGTTGTAGGCGACCTCGCCGCCGGCTTCGAAGGTCAGGGCGGCCGAGCGCTCGTGTCGCACCAGGGCGCGGAAGATGGATTCCGAGGACTCGCCCTGAGAGCTGAACCGCTGTTGCGGCCGCGCGACGCCGCCCAGGGTTTCCTGGCCGATCGAGACGTCTTCCGAGATCTCGAACTCGTGGATCGCCCGGGTTTCCATCGACCAGCGCGGCGCGATGGGGCGGGTATAGGTCAGGCCCAGCTCGCCTTCCCGGTCCTCATAGGCATAGCTGTTCTCGCGGAGGGCCACCGTTGAGCGCTGCCGTGTCCAGTTTTGCCAGTCGCCGACCCCGTAGCGGGCGGTCGCATCCAGCTTGCCGCCCGCCAGCGGGCCGTTGAAGTTGCCGCGGATCGAGCGTCCGCCACCCCAGCCGTCGTTCTCAAAGGCCTCGTCGCGGGTCACGGCACCCTTGCCGTCGCGGCGAACCGTGCGGCCCGGACCGTTGGAGTCGCTCGAGCCCATGCCGTCCGACAGCGTCACGCCCCAGCTGCGGTCGCCTTCACGGGCCGTGAACTGGTAGGAGCCGCCGAAAACATCATGTCCGCCATCGAACAGCATGCCGTTCAGAGTCAGGATCGACTGGCGGCTGGCCGTGGATTTCAGGATCACGTTCACGATCACCGAATAGCCCTGCATGTCGACGCCGGCCGCTCCGCCGCGGATCAGTTCGATGCGCTCGACCTGGTTGGCGGGGGTGCGTGACAGGACGCTGGAGCCGGTATCGTTCTTCGAGGCCGGCCGGTTGCCATTGATCAGAATGTTGCCGACCGCACCCTCGAAGCCCCGCGCGCCGGAGCCGTCATTGGCCGAGAAGCCCGGCACGCGGCTGACCATGTCCATCGCGGTGTTGGGGCGCTGGGCGGCGAAGAAGTCCGGCTGAAAGACCAGAACTCCACGTTGGTTTGCCTCGGCGGCGGGGGGCGGGGTCTCTGGCGTTTGAGGCGCTGCGACGGCAAGGGCCGGGCCGGCCATCAGGATCAGCGCCGTCGTGGCCAGCAGGATGGTTCTGGTCATCAGTGTCCCCTCGAACTTCAGGAGGAGAGCTCTGCCGATACTGCGTCTTCATCTCAAGTTACAAGGGAGAAAGGTTGTTCAATTCCTGAAATCATTACATGATTTTCATGTTCTATTTATTGATTTTGATTTCGAAGAAATCAGATTTCTACTGTGAATTGAAGTATAAATTCATCGAATTCAAATACACTGCCGGAGTCATCCACAGATTCCGCATGGAAGACGGGTCGGAGCCAGTGTTTGACGATGCTTGTCGTCTCAGGCCGGAGCCGGTGCCCTTTTGGTCCTGTAGCGGCTCACTCAAGGCCTAGAGGCCGCTACGGTGCTTTTGCAGCCGTGCTCGGTCGGCGGGCGAAAGATCCACGCCGAGCGCCCGAGTCCACAGGCTGCCGGCCCGGCTCAGGTCGCGATGCGGGCTTCCAGCTCGGCCAGTCTCTGGCGCGTGGACTCCAGGTCCGAGGAGAACCTTGTCGGATCGCGGGCCGCCAGACGGGCGGCGACGTCATAGCTTTCGCGATAGAGATCGAGGGCCCGCATGCGGTGGCCGCGGTCCTCACGCAGGTCGGCGAGGCGCTCCAGCGACACCGACAGTGCGCGCTGGGCGCCGGGGTCATGGGCCTCGCGCCCGCCGCTGGATCGACGCAGGGCCAGGGATTCTTCGAAGGCGGACAGGGCATCGTCCAGGCGGCCCTCGATCTCGGCCACATCCCCCACCCCGGCCAGGGTACCGGCCAGCAGTTCCATGGCATTGACGTCATTGGGGGCGGCGCGCAGGGCGTCGCGGGCATAGGAGGCGGCGGTTTCATAGGCCTCGGCGGCGTCGTCCAGCTGGCCTTGGCCGCGGGCGAAATCGCCCAGGTCGCGATGCACCGTGGCCAGTTCGCGGTCGCCGCGGGCGGCCGTCTTCATGGCCAGCAGCGCCCTGGCCGCGTCGTTCCAGGCTTCGGACCGGGTCAGGGCCACCATGCGCTCGCGCAGCTGGGCAAAGCTCTCGGCGGCCGCAGGCTTGGGCGGCGCAGCCGGTTGGGGCGGCGGTGGGGTTACGGGCGTCGCCTGGAGCACGGGCATGACGATCGGCGGGGCGTCGGCAACGGGCTCGGGCAGGAGCACCGGCATAGCGACCAGTCCGCTGTCGAGGTCCAGGGCGACCGGGCCCTTCCTGCGGGACTTGGGCTTGGGACGCGGGGTCAGGGCGGCGACGACGAGTACTCCCCCGAGTATCGCCGCCGCCGCGCCGGCCAATGGTCGATGCGGCTCGAAAGGTCCGAGATCGAGATGCGCGGCCCAGCTTCCCAGCTGCCCCCAGCCTGCAACTACATATCCCGACGTCGCCAGGATCGTCCCCAAAATGATCCCTACGATGCGAGCCAGCATGCCGCCCCCTCCAAGACGTCCATTCGCCAGGAGGAACAGGTCAGCCGAGCGGGCCTGCGTCGTCGAGCCGTCTCAACTGGCAGGGGAAGTGGGTCTGGAAAGACGACGCGGGTGCGGGCAGCGCAGGCAGAGGCTGCCTTTAAATCAGCCATGTCCTGGGTCGCGGATAGGCTTCGCCCTTGGCCAGGTAGTAGATACCGGCGCCGCAGCGGATCGCAAACCACACCCCGACCAGGCCCATGATCATGACGCCGGCTGCCACGACCGGGATGCCGACCAGCAGAAGCGACAGGGGCAGGCCCAGGATGAACATCGCCAGGCCGATCAGGAACCAGCCGATGGTCAGCCAGAAGCTGCGGATGGCGAAGGTGTAGTGGCTCTCATTGATCGGTCCGGCCGCGCTGCGGTTGGCATAGGCGACGATCAGGCCGACCACCGTGGTGGCCGCGCAGCTGGCGAACCCCAGCAGGTAAAGCCCATAGACGACGGCCGGCAGGACCTTGTCCTCTTCGGCGCGGATCACGGGCGACGGGGCGGGAGCGGAGACATCGGTCATGACTCAGAGCATCCAGTTTTGCGGTGTGGGATAGGCCTGACCCTTGAGCAGATAGGACAGGCCGATGATGCAGCGCACGGCCAGCCAGACGCCGACCGCGGCCAGGATCACGAAGCCGATTCCGATCACGCTCAGCAGTCCGCCGGCCAGGGCAAACAGCAGCGACAGCCAGAAGGTGCGAATGGCGAAGACATAGTGGCTCTGCAGCCAGTCGGGCGCGCCCTTGCGGCTGACATAGGCCAGGATCACGGCGATGACGCTGGTGACGCCCCCGGTGATCAGCCCGCCCAGGGTCAGGGCATAGACGACGACCGGCAGGGTCTTGTCATCCTGCAGGGCCGGTGGAACGGCGGGGTCGAGATCGGTCACGGCGGGGCTTGTGTCCTGGAGAACAGCGTTGGCCCAAGGATCGTCCTTATCGACGGACGATGCAAATGAAGGTCCCGTAACCCTGCGTTTATCCAGACCATGCGGCCGCTCTTGGCGGATCACCGTCGGCTTGTTAGGCCACGGCATGTCACAGGCCCGACCACTTGCTCTCCTGCTGCTGGGGACCCTGTTCCCCCTCGCCGTGCCGGCCATGGCCCAGTCCCAGGAGGTCGAGCCGATCTCGGTCTGGGGGCGTCGCGCCCATGAGCTGGGTCGCGCCACCTCGGCGAGCGAGGGCCGCATTGCCTATGCTGACTTCGCGATCCGTCCGCTGCTGCGGCCGGCCGAACTGCTGGAAGCGGTACCGGGCCTGGCCGCGACCCAGCATTCGGGGGCCGGCAAGGCCAACCAGTACTTCCTGCGCGGCTTCAATCTGGACCATGGCACGGACCTCGCCGCCTCGCTCGACGGGGTGCCGCTGAACCTGCCGTCGCATGGCCATGGTCAGGGCTATCTCGATCTAAACATCCTGACCCCGGAGTTCGTCCACGACATCAGCTTCCGCAAGGGGCCCTATGCGGCCGAGAACGGTGACTTCGCGACCGTCGCCGCGGTCGCCTTCGAGACGGCGGATCACCTGCACGGCGACGGCCTGCAGGCCTGGGCGGGGCAGGACGACTATTATCGCATCGTCGGCTCCCGGGCGCTCAGTCCCGAGGTCATGGTCGCCGCCGACCTGTCCAGCGGGCGCGGGCCCTGGACCACGCCGGAGGACCTCAGCAAGGTCAATCTGCTGGGCCGGGCCCTGGTCGGAGGCTGGTCTGTCACGGCCCTGGCCTATGATGCCCGTTGGACGGCCACTGACCAGATCCCGCGCCGGGCCGTCGAGGCTGGCACCCTCGGCCGCCTTGACACACTGGACGCAACGGATGGCGGAGAGACCTCGCGCTACATCGTCTCGGTCCGCCGCCGCGATCTGCTGAACGGCCTCGACACAGTGGTCTATGCCCAGCGCTATCGGCTCGACCTGTTTTCGAACTTTACCTATGCCCTCGAAGATCCGGTCCATGGCGACCAGTTCCAGCAGGTCGACCGGCGCTGGATCTATGGCGGGGCCCTGACCAAGCGCTGGGCGCTCGGCGACGGCTGGAGCGCCCGGACCGGCATTTCCGCCCGGGTCGATGATATCGGCAAGGTCGGCCTCTATCGCACGACAGCCCGGATCCGGCGGGCCACCGTCCGTCAGGACGCCCTGACGGAATGGTCCGCGGCCGTATGGGGCGAGGCCTCACGGGACCTGGGCCGGCTGGACGTCACCCTGGGCCTGCGCGCCGATGCGATGGGGGCCCGGGTCGAGGCCGGCGATCCGCGCAATTCGGGAACCGTCTCCGAGGTCCTGCTCAGCCCCAAGCTGGCCCTGGCCTGGCGGCTGTCAAAGGCCTTTGAGCTCTATGCCAATGCCGGGCGGGGCTTTCACTCAAATGATGCCCGCGGGGCGGTGATCACCGTCGATCCGGCCAGCGGCGCGGCGGCTGAACCGGCCCCGCTGCTGTCGCCTTCCGACGGCGCGGAACTCGGACTGCGCTGGCAGGTCAGGACCCTGACCCTGACGGCGGCGGCCTGGGCGCTGAAGGTCGATTCGGAACTGGTCTATGTCGGCGACGCCGGCTTCACCGAGGCCAGCGGTGCGACCCGCCGCCGGGGCCTTGAGCTCATGGCCGACTGGCGGCCCAACGAGCGCCTGAGCCTGTCGGGCGCCTATGCCGCCACCCATGCCCGCTTCACCGGTGATCCGCCCGAAGGCGACCGGATTCCCAATGCCATAGGCGAGGTTATCAGCGCCGGTGCCACCTGGCGGATGTCGGACGCTTCGACCCTGTCCCTGACCTGGCGGCGTCTGGGCTCGGCGGCCCTGGTTGAGGACAATTCGCTGCGCTCGCGGCCCAGCAGCCTGGTCAATGCCCTGTTCGTCCAGAGCCTGGGGCCGGCCAGCCTGATGGTCGAGGTGCTGAACCTGACCGACAGCCAGGCCGACGACATCGCCTATGCCTATGCCTCGCGGCTGCCGTCCGAGCCCGCAGGCGGAGTGGAGGATGTCCACTTCCATCCCGTCGAACCGCGAACGCTGCGGGCAGGGCTAAAGATCAACTTCTGACCACGGACGACAAAAAACAGGGTGATTTTCTCCGCGACCCTCGCCAAGGTCCCGCCGTGACTTCACACGGGCGGCCATGTCCAGGGGGCTTTTGAACTTGTCCAAGCGTTCTATCCGTTACGCCGTTGCCGGCGTTATCGCTGCGGCGCTCGCCGTGTCCCTGACTTCCGTCGCCCAGGCGGACGCCATCCGGCAGACCAAGGCCCCGTTCGACGACAAGTTCCGCCAACTGGAAGGCGAGGACTGGCCGACCCCGACGGACTATCGCAACGCTGCGGGCGCGCCGGGCTATCGCTACTGGCAACAGAAGGTCGATTACGACGTCGCCGTTCGCCTGGATGAAGACTCCAAGCTGCTGACCGGCAAGGCTTCGATCACCTATCGCAACAATTCGCCCGACAGCCTCCCTTATCTGTGGCTGCTGCTCGACCAGGACTACAAGCGCGACTCGATCAGCAAGTTGACCGAGACCGTCTCGGGCGACAGCATCAGCCTGGGTCAGGTCCGCCGCATCCAGCGCTTCAAGGAGTGGGAAGGCGGCTTCACGATCAAGTCGGTGAAGGACGCCCAGGGCCGTCCGCTGAAGTTCACTGTCGTCGACACCCTGCTGCGCGTTGATCTGCCGTCCGCCGTGCGCGCCAATGGCGGCGAGACGAAGCTGACGATCGAATGGTCGCTGCCGATGGTCGAGAACAAGGTCGTCGGCGGCCGCAGCGGCTATGAGTGCTTCACCGGCAAGGGCGAGGACGGCAACTGCATCTATGAGGGTGCCCAGTGGTTCCCCCGCCTGGCGGTCTATTCGGACTATGAGGGCTGGCACAACAAGGCCTTCCTCGGGGCCGGCGAGTTCACCCTGGAGTTCGGTGACTACCGCGTTGCCCTGACCGTGCCGTCCGACCACGTAGTCTCGTCGACCGGCGTGCTGCAGAACCCGGCCGCCGTGCTCAGCGCCGCCCAGCGCGAGCGTCTGGCCAAGGCCCGCACGGCCAGTGAGCCCGTCTATGTGGTCACGCCCGAAGAGGCCCTCGCGGCCGAGAAGGGCAAGGCCAAGACCGAGAAGACCTGGATCTTCCAGGCCAGCAATGTCCGCGACTTCGGCTGGGCCAGCTCGCGCAAGTTCGTCTGGGACGCCCTGGGCGTGAAGCAGGAAGACCCGTCGGCCGAGCATCCGGTCGTGATGGCGATGTCCTTCTTCCCCAAGGAGGCCCGCCCGCTATGGGACGCCTATTCGACCAAGTCGATCGCCCACACCCTGAAGGTCTATTCGGACTTCACCTTCGCCTATCCCTATCCGGTGGCCCAGTCGGTCAACGGTCCGGTCGGCGGCATGGAATATCCGATGATCAGCTTCAACGGCCCGCGGCCGGTGAAGGACAAGAAGACCGGAGCCCTGACCTATACCGAGCGCGCCAAGTACGGCCTGATCGGCGTGGTCATCCACGAGGTCGGCCACAACTATTTCCCGATGATCGTCAATTCCGACGAACGCCAGTGGACCTGGATGGACGAGGGCCTCAACAGCTTCCTCGAATTCCAGGCCGAGGTGCAGTGGGACAAGAAGTATCCCGCCCGTCGCGGCGAGCCCAAGGACATCGTCGAGTACATGGTCAGCCAGGACCAGGTGCCGCTGATGACCCAGTCGGACTCGGTGATCCAGTTTGGCCCGAACGGCTATTCCAAGCCGGCCACGGCTCTGGTGATCCTGCGCGAGACCATCATGGGTCGCGAACTGTTCGACCGGGCGTTCAAGGAGTATTCCAACCGCTGGCGCTTCAAGCACCCGACCCCGTATGACTTCTTCCGCACCATGGAAGAGTCCTCGGGTGTCGATCTCGACTGGTTCTGGCGCGGCTGGTTCTACTCGACCGACCATGTCGACATCGCGCTGGACAAGGTCGTCAAGGCCCGCCTGGACAGCGGCGATCCCGATGTCGAAGCCGCCGTGCGCAAGGCTGCGAACGCCATCGAGCCGGAGTCCCGCACCGCCGCCAACAACAGCGGCACGACGGTCATCGACCGCGACCCCAAGGTCCGCGACTTCTACAATGCCAATGACCAGTTCACGGTGTTCGAGAGCGCGCGCAAGAAGGCCAAGTCGGCCCGTGAGGACCTGACGCCCGAGGAGCAGGCCGCCCAGGACCTCAAGGACAATCTCTACCGCTTCACCTTCCGCAACATCGGCGGGCTGGTGATGCCGGTGATCGTCAAGATGGACTTCACCGACGGCACCAGCGAGACCGTCCGCATCCCGGCCGAGATCTGGCGCAAGAATTCGCGGCAGGTGACCTGGCAGCACGTCTCGCCCAAGGAACTGAAGGGAGCCCAGATCGATCCGCTCTGGGAAACTGCCGACGCCGATCGCGGCAACAATATCTATGAGGGTGCCATCACGCCCCTGACCCTGAAGATCCAGAAGGCACCGGATGCGACCAACCGCATGAAGGACGCCAATCTCAAGGTCGAGCCCGGCGGTCTGGGAACCCTTCCGGCGGAAGAGCCCAAGAAGGATGAAGGCTCCAAGTGATCGCCCGCGCGGCCGCCCTTTGGCTGGCGGCAGGACTCGTCCTGGCCCCGCTGCCGGCGGCCGCGCATCGGGGCCATGGCGTGCTGAGCGTCGTGGAGATCGACGCCCGGACGGGCGGGGTCCGGGTCAGCCACCGGGTCGCGGCCCATGATGCTGAACCTGCCCTGGCCCAGATCGCCCCGGAGGCCCAGGCCAGCCTCGACGATCCTGACGCGGTCGAGGCCCTCAAGGCCCATATGGGCGAGACCTTCGCCCTGGCGATCAACGGTGAAACGGTGAGCCTGACCCTGAAGGACCTCACCCTGGGGGCGTCCGAGGTCCGCTTCGAGTACAGCGGCCAGACGCGTCCCTCAGATGTGACCGGCCCCGTCGACGTGCGGGCCGCGATGTTTGCCGATGTCTATGGCGACGAGGTCAACCAGGTGAACATCCGCCGGCTGGGCATCACGCGCACCCTGGTGTTCAGCGGCGCGGAGGCCGATGAGGTTCAGAGACTCGACGCCCTGGTGCTCGAGACCCGCTGAGGGCCGGCAGGTCATTTCGCGTTTAGGGCAGAAGGTCCCGGGGCGGGTCGCGCGGATCGAAGCCGTCGCCGCGCGACAGCCAGGGCAGGGCAGCCAGCAGCAGCAGCAGGACGAAGCCCATGCGGGCGGCCATGTCGATGCCGACGGCCGCCATGCCGGCCCCCAGTGACGAGGCCAGGACCGCTACCGTTCCCAGGGCCAGCAGACCCATGACCCAGGTCAGGGCCGGGCGGGCTTCGATGCGGGCCAGGTCAAAGCGGGCGTTCGGGGCGACCTCGGCGGCCTGGCGCGACAGGGTGCGGACAAAGGCCGAGAAGCTGTCCAGCCGGTCCTCGGTCTGTCCGGGGGCCACATAGCTCTGGGCGATGATCACCATCCGGGCGCGGCCAAAGCTCAGTTGCAGCACCCGCCGACGGCCGCCCCTGGGCGGCGCGGCCAGGCGAAACCGGGTCAGGGCACTCAGGGGAAAGCCGCGTACGCCCTGTCCGCGCGTCTCGACCAGTGTCCCGTCCTGCAGCGTCCACACCGTCTGCGGCTGGAAGGGCGCAAGGCGGGCGCTGTGGGTCGGGATCATGCGCGCTAGGCCCGGACGGCGGTGATCTCGACACCGGCAGCAGCGGCGTGGGGGGCCAGGGCCAGGGGCTTTTCGACCCGGACCCGGGCGCGGGTCACGCGACTGTCGCTGAAACAGGCCTGGGCCAGGCGTTCGGCGAAGGTCTCGACCAGATCGATATGGCCCTCGTCAGCGATGGACCGGGCGGCCTGGCCGATGGTCTCATAGTTGACGGTGTCGCCCAGGCGCTCGCAGTGGCTGGCGGCGACGTCCAGTTCGACATCGATCACCAGGGGCTGGCGGCGGCCATGCTCGTGGTCATAGACCCCGATCCAGGCCTCGACCTTGAGTGCGCGCACAAAGACCTTGGTCACGATCACCCGGGCAACGGGCGCTGCGTCGGCGGCGGTTTCAGCGAGGGGGGAGGCGGCCAAGCGGTGCGCCTTTCTTAAGGTGCGACGATGTCGGGCGTGCGCCAGCCCAGATGCTGACCGGCGTCCACGGCGATCATCTGGCCCGTGACCGACCTTGCGTCAATCAGATAGCGCAGGGCGGCGGTGACGTCGTCGGGAGTGGCGCGGCGTTGCAACAGGGTGCCGGCAGCCTCGGCCTCGAACTCGCCGGGAGCCTGGTGGACATTGGGCAGGGTCGGGCCGGGCCCGATGGCATTGACCCGGATGCGCGGGGCAAGGGCCTGGGCCAGGGTCTGGGTCGCCCACCACAGGCCGGCCTTGCTGAGGCTGTAGCTGAAGAACTGCGGATTGGGCCGCCAGACCCGCTGGTCGACCATATTGACGATCAGGCCTTCCAGATCGTCGGGCAGGGCCATGGCGAAAGCCTCGGCCAGGACCACGGGCGCGCGCAGATTGGTCTCGAGATGGGCGTCCCAGCGAGCCCGGTCCAGCGAACCGACCCGGTCATCGTGAAAGGTGGAGGCGCTGTTGACCAGCAGGGTCACCGGGCCGAGCGTCGCGGCGCGGGGAATCAGGCCGGCGACCTGGTCTTCGTCAGAAAGGTCGGCCGATACCGCGATACCGCGACGGCCAAGCGCCTTGATCCCGGCCAGGGTCTCGGTGGCTTCGTCGGCGGCCCCGCGATGGTGCACGGCGACATCAAAACCGGCGCGCGCGGCCTCAAGGGCCAGGGCCTGGCCGATCCGGCGTCCGGCGCCGGTGACCAGGGCCGTCCCGCGCGCGGTCACGGGATTCAGTCGATGCGGCCGAACTCGAAATAGTTCAGGGCCACGAGAACGCCGATGAAGACGCTGATGACGAGGATCGCGATCATGACGCGGCTCCGGCTAGGATTAGGACTATAGCGGCTTTAGCGAGGCGCGGTGTCCGGGGCAAGAGCGGGTTCACGCCAAAGGAAAATCGGCAGGATCGTCGGTCCAGGGATTGAATAGCGGCGCGCCGCTGTCCTGGACGTCGCGGGTGTTGCGGGTGACCAGAAACAGGTCGTGTTCCAGGGCCGTGGCCGCCAGCAGGGTGTCGATCACCGACGGCGCGTGACCCGTGCGCAGCTTCACCGCGCCCGAGATCTTGCCCCAGCGGCGCACCACCGGATCGCTGACCGACAGGACCCGTCCGGCGAACCGCCCGGCCAGGGCGTCGCGAGCGGCGATATAGCGCGAGCGGTCGGGATGATCGGTCGCCAGGTTGTGGATGCCCTTGTCGTATTCGCCCAGCGACAGAACGCTGATGAACATCCGCGCCTCCGGCTGACCTGCGGCCCAGGCCTTGACGCTGGGAGCGCCGTTCGGATTGATCAGGGCGGCGATGACATTGGTGTCGACCAGCCAGCCCTTCACAGGTCGAGATCTCGCCCAGAATCGGGTTCGCGCTCCACATCGAGCCCATCCAGATGCAGGCCTTCCAGAAACGAGACCAGCGACAGACGGGCCGGATCGGGCGGCGACAGGCGTTCAAGATCCTCGATGCTCATCACCACCACGGCGTCCTTGCCGCGCACGGTCACCCTTTGCGGGCCCTGGCTGCGGGCCAGACGCACCACCTCGCTGAAGCGGGCCTTGGCGTCTTCCAGTTTCCAGCTGAGATCGCCCATGGCAGACTCCATCTGACTAGCTAGTCAGATGATAGTTCGGATGGGCCAGACGGGCAAGGGCGGCTATCCTCCCCCCATGCTCTGGCGTCGACACATCGAACCCTTCACCCGACCTCTGGTCTATGCCTGGTTTCGCTGGAAGCGGGGGCTGACTCTGGGGGTGCGCGGGCTGGTCACCGATGGTGAGGGCCGGGTGCTGCTGGTCCAGCACACCTATATCCCCGGCTGGTACATGCCCGGCGGCGGGGTCGAGCGGGGCGAGACGGCGGAGCTCGCCCTGGAGCGCGAACTGCAGGAGGAGGCCGGGGTGCGGGTTCTGGCCCGGCCGGTCCTGCAGTCGGTGCACTCCAACGAGACCCACCATCCCCGCGACCATGTCCTGGTCTATCGGGTAACGGCCTGGGAGCCTTGCCAGGCCTCGGCCCAGGGCGAGATCCATGCGGTCGGCTGGTTCGCCCCGGACGCCCTTCCCGACACCATCAGCCCCGCCACCCGCCGCCGAATCTCAGAGGCTCTGGACGGGATCGACAGCGATGTGATGTGGTGAGGGCTTCCCACATGAACGCCGATCATTAAAATGGTTGTTTGAACAAGGCCCGCCGCTTCCCAAATCAGAGCGGACCTAATTCCCATAAAGGGCAGGAGCACGGCATGCGCGACTACACCAAGTTCTATATCGACGGGGCCTGGGTCGATCCGGTCGCGCCCAAGACTCTGGACGTGATCAATCCGGCCAATGAAGAGGTCTGCGGACGGATCTCGATGGGCGGCGTCGCCGATGTCGACAAGGCCGTGATGGCCGCCCGCCGCGCCTTCGAGACCTTCAGCCTGACCAGCCGCGAAGAGCGGATCGATCTGCTGGAGCGCATCGTCGCCGAATACATGAAACGCTTCGAGGACATGGCCAAGGCCATCACCGAAGAGATGGGCGCCCCCGCCTGGCTGGCCCAGCGCGCCCAGGCTGCCATGGGCATCGGCCACGTCCAGACCGCCATCGCCGTCCTCAAGAACTACAAGTTCGAGGAAGATCGCGGCACGACCCGGATCGTCAAGGAGCCGATCGGCGTCTGCGCCTTCATCACGCCGTGGAACTGGCCCGTCAACCAGATCGCCTGCAAGGTCGCCCCGGCCCTGGCCACCGGCTGCACCATGGTGCTGAAGCCCTCGGAAATCGCCCCGTTCAGCGGCTATATCTGGACCGAGATCCTGCATGCCGCTGGCGTCCCGGCCGGCGTCTTCAACCTGGTCAATGGCGACGGCCCCACGGTCGGCGCAGCCCTGTCCAGCCATCCTGAAGTCGACATGGTCTCGTTCACCGGTTCGACCCGGGCCGGCATCGAGGTGGCCAAGAACGCCGCCCCGACCGTCAAGCGCGTCCACCAGGAGCTGGGCGGCAAGAGCCCTAACATCATCCTCGAGGACGCCGACTTCCAGCGCGCCGTCACCGGCGGCATCGCCTCGGTGATGATGAACTCGGGCCAGTCGTGCAATGCCCCGACCCGCATGCTGGTGCCGGGCAAGAAGATGGACGAGGTCATCGCCATCGCCCGCGCCGCCGCCGAGTCCCACACGGTGGGCGACCCCAACGGCAATTCCAAGATGGGACCCGTCGTCTCCGACGTGCAGTGGAACAAGATCCAGGGCCTGATCCAGAAGGGCATCGATGAAGGCGCCACCCTGGTCAGCGGTGGCGTCGGCCGTCCCGAGGGTCTGGACAAGGGCTACTACGTCAAGCCCACCGTCTTCGCCAATGTCACCAACGAGATGACCATCGCCAAGGAAGAGATCTTCGGCCCGGTCGTCGCCATCCTCGGCTATGACACGGTCGACGAGGCCGTGAAGGTCGGCAACGACACCGAATATGGCTTGGCGGCCTATATCTCGGGCGGCGACGAGGCCCAGATCCGCAAGGTGGCCAGCAAGCTGCGCGCCGGCCAGGTCAATATCAACGGTGCCGGCCCCGACATGATGGCCCCGTTCGGCGGCTACAAGATGAGCGGCAACGGCCGCGAATGGGGCGACCACGCCTTTGGCGAGTTCCTCGAGACCAAGGCGATCCTCGGCTATTCGCCGAAGGTGGCGGCGGAGTAGAGCTCTAATTCTGAGTTTGAGAGTTTGAGGGGGCGGGGTCGAAAGGCTCCGCCTCTTTTCTCTTGTGGTCCAGACCGGCGATCGTCTGGCCGTGAGATGAAGGGCCGGCTCCCTTCGGCGCGAAGGGGCGTCAGGACGCGAGCTCCTGAATTCCCGCTCTCCCCGGCGAAAGCCGGGGCCCAGATCGAAGTCTGGGAGGTCGGGGCGACTGGCCAGGTCGGAAGTCGCGCCATCCCCAGACGTTCAGGCTGAATCTGGGTCCCGGCGTTGGCTCCGCCGCGCTTCGCGTCGCCGGGAAGAGCGGGTTTGGAGAGTGGTGCGGGCCTGTCGGGAGGTCTGGGCCGCACCCGAATTGCCGGGCTTCCACCGCCGGACTAACCTCACGCCATGATCACCCTGCGCCGTCTCCGCCCCGATGAAGGTCCCGCCGCCGCAGACCTGCACCGTCGCGGCGGTGCGCTGATCCCGGGCTATGACACCTCGCTGCATACGGCGGAGGAATATGTCGTCTTCTACCGCGACAGGGTGATGGTCGACGGACCGGTCTGGGGCGCGTTCGAGGGCGAGGTCCTGCGCGGTCACATCGCCCTGCTGCCGGGCTGGATCGACCATCTCTATGTCGATCCGGACTTTCAGGGGCTTGGGATCGGCAGCGCCCTGGTCCGGCTCGCCCAGGCGGAGCAGGAAGAGCTGCGGCTCTATACTTTCCAGGCCAATGCCCGGGCCAGGGCGCTCTATGAGCGGCACGGCTTTGTGGTCGAGGAGCTGACCGACGGCACGCGCAACGAAGAGAAGATGCCCGATGTGACCTATCACTGGCGGCGGGGGTGACACGCGACGATGATCCTCGCGCCGTGAGGTGACCGTTGCCTGCCTCTGGGCGAAGGGACGGCAAGTCGCAATCCCTACAAAATCCCCGTCATTCCCGCCCATGTGGCGGGAACCTCTCTGTCCACCGCAGATGCAGGAGAGGCGAAGCGCCCGCGCACTTCGCTTGCGCCTCACGTGTCAGCTGAACCAGGGGTTCCCGCCACAAGGGCGGGAATGACGGGAGGGTTTAGGGTGGTGGGAGGGAGGAAAAGGGCCAGCCCTATCCCAGCCCCGGCGCCGAATAGCGTGCGCCCTGGCGCAGGGTGCCGGTGACGAGGAAATAGACCACGCCGGCCAGCAGCACGATGCTGGTTGCCACGCTGGCTTCCGGACCAAAGGCTCCGCCGGTCAGCCACCAGGCAGCGCCCTGGGCCGGGGCGAGGTCGACGACCAGGCTCTGGACGGCGATCTTGCCGCCACTGACATCGAGACCAAAGCCGACGCCCAGCAGGGTGTTCCATATCGAGTGCCAGGCGCAGACGCCCCACAGGGAGCCTTCCTTGATCGCATAGAGGCTGATCATCACGGCAAACAGCACCAGATTGACCAGGGCCAGGGCCAGTTCGGGCGACGGTTCGATATTGCCGGCATGCAGCAGGGCGAAGATCAGCGAATTGATGATCACGGCGATGACCAGGCCATGGCGCGAGGCCACCAGCTGCATCAGCCAGCCGCGCAGCATCAGCTCCTCGGTCGCGCCCTGGATCATGAAGCCGCCGAAGATGCAGAGGATCGGCAGGAACAGGGCGAGGGTCGGACCGCTCCAGACGCCGAAACCTTCGATCCGGTAGCCGCCCAGGGCACAGGCCAGGCCGATCGCGGCGAACAGGAAGCCGGCACCGACCAGCAGACCGCGGCCATAGCGCAAAAGGGCGTCGCCGTTCAGTCCGAGGGTGGCCGGCGAGCGGCGCTCGAACAGCCAGGCCCAGGCCAGGATCAGCAGGGCCGTGAAGCCAAAGCCCAGAAGCTGGATGGTCAGGGGCTGCCACTGGGTGGCCAGATCGGCCTGGTGAAAGCCCATCGGCTTGAGGATGCCGAAGATCGTCAGCAGCTGGCCGGCGATGAAGAACAGCACGATCAGCGGGATCGCGGCCGCCGTCCAGGTGCGGCGATGGCGCGACGTGCGCGCGGCATAGAGTTCGATCTGTTTCATGATCTAATACAGGCGGTGTGTTCGCCTTACCAATCTGTAATGATGGGTGGTTGCTGCGTGTATTAGCGTCGAAAATAAGGTCTTGTGTATTTAAATATTTGTCACCTGAGGCCGACTGTCCTTGGTTGTCTTGGCAGGGCTCGGCCGCCCCTGATCCTGCTGGGGCGGCGGCGGTCGCGTTTCGACCATGAGCCACCTTGCCGTTCGCCGGCATTGCGCTAACGTCTCGCCCCAAAGAGAACAATGATAACCTACAGGGAGCGAGACCATGACGCCTGCGGATGGCGCGTCGCCTTTGCGCGATGTCAGCACGGTGGCTTTCAAGCCTCTGGCGATGAAGGGCCCCGAGGTCAGTGTCGACTATCGGCCGGACGGCTCACTGGTCATCACCTCCAACCATGCGCCGGGTGAGGGGCCCCGCTCCATCGCCCACCTGCTGGCCCAGAAGGCCGGCGAGCATCCTGACCGCCCCTATCTGAAGCAGCGCGAACCCGGCCATGGACCCTGGCGGTCGGTGACCTATGGCCAGGCCCAGAGGGCGGTCGAGGGGATCGCCCAGTTCCTTCTGGACGGCGGTGGGCAGCTGGACCGGGGCCTGACCCCGGGCGACAGCGTGATGATCCTGTCGAGCAACTCCATCGAGCACGCCCTGATGACCCTGGGGGCCTATGCCGCCGGTGTCCCGGCCGCGCCGGTCAGTCCGGCCTACAGCCTGACTTCCAGCGACCTTGCCAAGCTCAAGCACTGTTTCGACAAGGTGGCCCCGCGCGTGGTCTTCGCCCAGAGCGGCGCGATGTTCGCCAGGGCTCTGGAGACCCTGAAGGCCCTCGACCCGACCCTGGTGGTGATCACCGCCGACGGCACAGGCGAGGGTGCCCTGGACTTCGCCCGGATCGCGGCCACCGTCCCGACGGCGGCCGTCGCGGCGGCGCGCGAGACCCTAGGTCCGGCGACGGTGGCCAAGTACCTGTTCACCTCCGGCTCGACCGGCATGCCCAAGGCGGTGCCCCAGACCCACGGGATGATGGCCGGCGTGATCGCTGGCCAGGACGGCCTGAAGCTGGAGGAACCCGAAACCGGCGAGGTGCCCCAGAGCCTGGAATGGATGCCCTGGAGCCATATTTCGGCCGGCAATATCGGCTTCAACGCGGTGATCTGGGGCGGTGGCACCCTGCATATCGACGAGGGCAAGCCCTTACCGGGGATGTTCGAGACCACGATCAAGAACCTCTATGAGGTCTCGCCCAACGTGTTCGGCTCGGCCCCGATCGCCTTCTCCATGCTGGCCGAAGCCATGGAAAAGGACCCGGTGCTGCGCGCCTCGTTCTTCAAGAACCTGCGCTATATGGGCTATGGCGGGGCGACATTGTCCAATGACGTCTATACCCGCATCCAGGCCCTGGCGGTGGCGGAAACCGGCCAGCGCATTCCTCTGACCACCATGTACGGTGCGACTGAAACCCAGGGCATTACCGTCACCCACTGGATCACCGAGCGGGTCGGGCTGGTCGGCCTGCCCCTGCCGGGCATCCAGCTGAAACTGGCCCCCAGCGGCAGCAAGTTCGAGGTGCGGGTCAAGGGCCCGACCGTGGCGGCGGGCTATCACAAGGATCCGGAAAAGACGGCGGCGGCCTTCGACGAAGAGGGTTTCTACCGGCTTGGGGACGCGGCGCGGTTCGTCGATCCGGAAGACCCGGCCAAGGGCCTGGTCTTTGACGGGCGGGTGACCGAGGACTTCAAGCTCGACAGCGGCACCTGGGTCAGTGTCGGGGTCCTGCGCCCGGACCTGGTCGCTGCATGCAGCCCCTATGTCCATGACGCCGTGATCTGCGGTCAGGACAAGGGTTTCGTCGCGGCGCTGTTCTGGCCTTCGCCGTCCGGCCTGATGGCCCTGGCCGCCGAGCCGGGCCCTGGTACGCCGATCGAGCGGCTGGTGGCCCTGTTGCGTGAACGGCTGGCGGCTTTCAATGCGACAGCCGGCGGCTCGTCGCGCCGCATCGGCCGTTTCACCATCATGACCGAGCCGCCCTCGATCGATGCCGGCGAGATTACCGACAAGGGCTATGTCAACCAGCGCGCTACCCTCGAGCGCCGCGTGGCCCTGGTCGAGGCGCTGTACGTCAATCCGCCGCCAGAGGGCGTTGTGGCGGTCTGAAGGCTGTCACGCTGCTTGGCTTTCGTCGGGGAGAGTCGCCCTCGCCCTTCGACAGGCTCAGGGTGAGGGCGACTGTTGGGCTCGGCTCTCACCAAATCCTCATCCTGAGCTTGTCGAAGGAGGCGGATTTCCATCGAGATCGGCACCTGTACACAAGGTGAAGACAGTCCTCTTGAATCACCAGGCCAGCCGGGCATGGGCCAGGACTGCCGTCTTGTCCGACATGCCGGTGGCCATCAGCTCGGCCGGCTTGGCGGGGGGAGCCGCGGCCTCGATCGGCCAGCCGTCGCGGAACTCCATGACCTCAGCCTCGACCCGGCCCGTGGCTTCGGACGTGAAGCTGAGCGTGACGCCATTGGGATCGGGGGCATGGTAGGTCAGGGTCGACCAGCTGTCGGGCTGGCTGACCAGGGTGATCGGCCGGCCGTTCAGTCGCGGATCGTGCAGTGCGGTCGAGGCACGGATCTTCAGACTCAGGACCTCGGTACCCGCACCGGGGATGACGCGGACGATCAGGCGGTCGCCCGAACGTTCAGCGGTCAGGATCGGCGGCGGTACCGGCACGGCGCGGGTCTCGGCCATCCAGGTCGGCTTGGACAGGAACGGTTCGAGGGTCTGCTGCTTCAGGTCTACCCCGCCGTCGGCGATCAGGACCTCGCGGGTCCAGGCGTCCAGCTGGGGCAGGGTTGAGACCCGCCAGGCGCGACCGGTCGAGGGGTCGGCAAGGTGGTGGGCCTCGGTCAGGTTGGGCCGGTCGGCCGAGGCGGCCGGCATGGCTGCGGTCACGACCAGACCCAGTCCGGTCACGGCCAGCAGGACCACCCCGCGCCAGCCCCAGGGAGACTCGGCGAAATCGAAGGTGATCGGCACCAGGGCGGGCGCGGCCAGCAGCACGAACACCGCCAGAACGGCGGGCTCCATCAGGCCGATGCCGGCGAAGGTCCAGGCTCCCCAGGCGGTCAGCTGGGCGACGGTGAGGGTCGCCAGCACCCCCATGACCAGGGTCATGGCCAGGGCGACGCGGCGATCGCGGGTCCCGCCCAGGCCCATGGCCAGCGTCGCGCCGAGGGCAGCGACCAGCAGCGGCCAGACCAGCATCACGGTCGCCCCGGGAGCCAGGATCTGGGCCGCCAGGGACGCCAGCAGCAGGGTCACCAGACCGCCGATCCAGACTCCCAGCACCCCGACCTTCCGGCCGAGAGAGGCCCAGACCAGCACCGCCACCGCGACGCCCAGGCCCAGACCCACGGGATCAAAGCCCCCGGTCAGGCTGCAGGCCCCGCCCAGGGCCAGGGCGGCCAGGCTCGGCCAGATCCGCCGCGCGCCGCGGGCCTGGGCCGTGATGACCAGCAGGCCGGTCCCGACGCCCAGGGCCCCGGCCCCGAGCAGCAGCAGATCAAAGCGACCCAGGATGTCATAGAGCCTCTGGCCGTCCCCGACCTGGAGCAACCGCCCCAGCAGGTGCAGGACCAGGGCGCTGGCCAGCAGCAGCAGCAGCGCGCCAGCTACGCCCTTGACGATCTCGAGCCCGGTGACGCCGCCACCGGTCAGGGCCCGCCAGGCGACAAAGCCGATCAGGGCCGTTGCCAGAACCAGCAGGGCCCAGCCCACGGTCGTCGAATAGCTGATCAGGATCAGGCCGAGGATGTCGGAATAGATCACATTGGGGCTGCGGGCCGGCAGGCTCTGGGCGTCGGCCAGGGCCCGGGCGACCGGCAGGACCTGGTCGCCCATATGCTGCAGGCTACCCTGGTCGAGGCGCTCGGGCGTCGACAAGGGCGTATGATAGGCCAGCTGGTTGTCGATCAGGGCGAAGTTCAGGCCCGGCAGGCCGGCCTTCAGTGCATGGGTGAAGTCGGTGTCATTGGGCATGCGCTCATAGACGGTCGAGGCCAGGGAATTGGCCGACGGGCCAACCGCCTCACGGGCCATCAGGGCCAGCAGTTCGCCATTGTCCGGGCCCGTCTGGAACATGGCCGCGCGGCCGGCGTCGCCCCGTGTCTCCATGTTCAGCACCATCCCGACCTTACGGGCGGTGGGGTCGCGGGCAAAGAAGGCGTCAGCGCCCAGCAGGCCCGCTTCCTCGCCCTCGGTGAACAGGAAGATCACGTCACGGGCCGGCACGGGACCGGCCTTCAGGGCGCGGGCGATCTCCAGGGCGGCGGCCACGCCCAGGGTGTCGTCAGCGGCTCCGGGCGAGTTGTGGACGGTATCGTAGTGGCTCATCACCAGCAGCGCCGGCAGCTCGCGGTCCTGTCCCGGCAGGATGCCGACCACATTCTGTACCGCCGCCACGCCCAGCGAGCGGCCGTCGTCGGAATAGGGGCGGAAGCCCTCGCCGGGGCGGACCGAAACTTCCAGGCCCAGAGCCCCGATCCGGGTCAGGAGATGATCCCGCACCCGGACGATTTCGGCCGAACCGGTCGGGTGGGGGCGCTGGGCGATGGCCCGCACGTCCTCCATGGCCCGGCCGGCGGAGAAGGCGGTGTCGGCGGCGGAAACGCCTACCGGCTGGGGTGCCTTCTGAGCCAGGGTGCCCAGACCGAGGCCGATGGCCAGGCAGATCCAGAAACCCAGTATCCTGATCGTCTTCACGGCCTGCCTCCGGGTCGGGCGAATCCCCACAAGAGGTTGCGTCGGGTCGGGCCGGATCGGAAGGCCTAAAGAAAAAGGGCGACCCGGTTGCCCGGATCGCCCCTTCCTCATCCGAAAGCCAGAGGCCCTGCTCGCCTTGGTAAGCGGGCCTCCAGATCCCCTCCCGGTTAGAACCGTGCCCGCAGGGTCACGCCGTAGGTACGGGGCGCGCCGAGGAAGGCGTTGTAGGTCAGGCTGTCATTGGCCGGCACATAGGTGGCGCTGGCGGCGCTCAGGCCCGACGAACCCTGCAGGGGGCCATTGAAGCCGACCTGGGTGTATTCTTCGTCGAGGATGTTCTGGCCCCACAGTTCCACGGCCCAGGCGTCGCTGGCGGCGCCGAAGCCGATGCGGGCATTGACCACCGTATAGGCTTCCTGGGTCTTCGGCTTGAGCAGGTCCGAACCGGTGATGTAGTCCGACGAATACTTGGCGCCGACATTGAAGCGGGCCTTGTAGTTGTCGCCCACCGGACGCTCATAGGTCAGCGAGCCGGAGGCCGAGTACAACGGGGCCAGCGACAGACGGTTGCCCGGCAGCAGGGCCAGCGAATTGCCCGGATCGTTCGGGACCTTGTCGTCGCCGTACTCGGTCTTGGCATATGTAAAGCCGCTCTGGACGACCAGGCCGCGCACCGGGGTGAACCACAGGAAGTCGGCGTCGACGCCCTGCGAGGTCACTTCCGGGATCGAACGCACAACGAACGAGGTGCCCAGGAAGGTGTTCAGCTGGAAGTCCGTGTACTTCTGATAGAAGCCCGTGACGTTCAGCAGGACCGAACGGTTGAACAGGGTATTCTTCAGGCCGACTTCGTAGCTGTCGACAAATTCGCCTTCGAACGAGGTGTCATAGATCGGCAGAACGCCACTGACACCGCTTTGCAGCCCGTTGGACGACTGGGTGCGGTCGAGGTTGTAGCCGCCGCCCTTGTAGCCGCGGGCGAACGAGGCGTAGCTGAACACTTCCGGCGAGAAGCGGTAGGCCGCCTTGATCGTGCCCGACCATTCCCGGTCAGTGCGCGACTGGTCGGTGTGGCGGTTGTGGAACAGGGGGTTGGCCCAGGGCAGGCAGAGGTTGCCGACGATGGTCGGCGTGGCCGCTGCACCGACGATGCCGGCGATGCGGGCCTGACCGGCCGGCGACAGGGCGATGCCGCAGCCGACGCCGCCGTCCGAGTTGGACTGGTTGGTGCTCACCTCCTTCTTGTCGGCGCTGTAGCGCAGACCGGCGGTGATGCCGAAGGCTTCCGTGAACTGGTAGGTGTTGCTGGTGAACAGCGCGACGGTCTTGGCGCGCTGGCTGTAGGCGTCCCGCAGGCCCTGGCCGGGCGTGAAGGTGGTGTTCGGCGCGCGACCGGTCAGCAGGGCGACGAAGTTGGCGATACCGGCCGGGTTGGCCGCCGAGCGCGACAGCAGTCGGCCCATATACTGCTCGTAGTCATTGCCGAACAGGAAGTTGGACTTGGTGTCGAGCTTCTCGTCGGCCAGGAAGGTGCCGACCAGCCAGTCGAGGTTGCCGGTCTTGCCGGCCAGACGCAGCTCTTGCGAGTAGGTCGTGAACTCGCTGTAGTTGGTGCCGTCCTTGTTGCGATAGGTCACATCGGCAGTGGTGAAGTCGCTGTCCTGGCCGTTGTCGGTGCGCCAGTTGCGGATCGCGCTGATGGCGGTCAGCTCGCCGATCGGCAGGTCGATCGTGCCTTGCAGCGAGATGCCCTTGTCTTCGATCGACGACGGCGCGCCGCGGTTCGAATAGGCAACGCGGTCATAGGGCTTGGCGGTCGGAGCCACGGCAGTGCCGCCGCTGATCAGGTTCAGAATGCCGGCGGTCGGGCCGGTGCGGATCTGCACGGCACCGCAGCAGTTTTCGTCGCGCTTGGTGTAGTCGGCAATCAGCTTGAAGGTGGCTTCATCGTTCGGCACGAACAGCAGCTGGCCGCGAACGGTGTAGACGCCCTGGTCGGCATCTTGGTCGCGCTTGCTGGGGCCCTTGCCGGTGATGACGTCATTGTAGCCATCACGCTCGCGGGCGGCGACATAGAGGCGACCGGCGAGGGTTTCGGTGCCGAACAACGGGCCGGTCACCGAGGCTGCCAAGGCGTGGGCGTTGAAGTTGCCGATCGTCGCTTCAGCATTGGCCCCGAAGCCGAACTCCGGCTCCTTGGTGACGATGTTGATGACGCCGGCCGAGGTGTTCTTGCCGAACAGGGTGCCTTGCGGGCCCTTCAGGACTTCGATGCGCTCCATTTCGCCGAGGTCGCCGAACGACACGCCGTTACGGGGACGATAGACGCCGTCGATCACGACGCCGACCGAGCTTTCCAGGCCGGGGTTGTCGCCGACAGTGCCAACGCCGCGGACGCGGGCGGTGGTCGAGGCTTCCGACGACGTCGAGGTGACGGTCAGGCCGGGGGTCAGGATCGTCAGATCCTTGATGTCCTTGACGCCCGTGTCTTGCAGCAGCTTTGCACCGACGGCGGTCACCACGACCGGCACGTCCTGCAGGTTCTGCTCGCGCTTCTGGGCGGTGACGACAATGCTGTCGACGGTTTGGATGTCTGCTTCCTGCGCCGATGCGGCGCTGGCGGTGAACAGACCGGCAAGCACGACGGCAGACGCCGTGCTGCAGAGCACCTGGGTAAAGCGCATTTCCTACCTCGGTTCGTTGTGCCGCGAGCGCTTGCATCGCCGACGGCTGATTTTGTTTGGACTCATCCGAACGGCTGTTCGAACAGACGGGTCACGGTTACGGACGGCCGAGGGGCAGAGCAAGTTAAAACCCTTACAGGAAAGAGGATCGGTGGGCTCTGTTGCCGAGAAGCGACACGAATCTGTCACCATCCCGACGTGTGGAAAGCGCCCGGGACCGGACTTGCCAGACGGGGCCGTGGGGCTCATTTGCGGTGCATGACCCTTTCGCCCGCCTATCGCCCCGATCCGAAGTTCATGGCCCTGGGGCGCGACTTCGCCGATCCGGTTCAGCCTGCCGACTTTCCCATGACCCACCTGCGCTTTCGCAATGACCGGGCGGCGGCGACCGTGGGTCTGGAGGGCCTGTCGGATGCCGAATGGATCGCCGCCTTTGGCCGCTTTCAGCCCTTGCCGGGTAACCAGCCAGAGCCCCTGGCCATGCGCTATCACGGCCATCAGTTCCGATCCTACAATCCCGACCTCGGGGACGGCCGGGGTTTCCTGTTTGCCCAGCTCCGCGAACAGGACGGTGGTCCCGACAGGCCCGGTCGCCTGCTCGATCTGGCCACCAAGGGTTCGGGCCAGACCCCCTGGTCGCGCCAGGGCGACGGGCGGCTGACCCTGAAGGGCGGGGTGCGCGAGATCCTCGCCCCGACCCTGCTCGAGGCCCTGGGTGTGCCCACCTCGCGGGCCTTTTCGCTGATCGAGACCGGCGAGGAACTCCAGCGGGGCGATGAGCCCAGCCCGACCCGCTCGGCGGTTCTGACCCGGCTGTCCCACAGCCACATGCGCTTCGGCACCTTCCAGCGGCAGGCCTATTTCGAGCGGCCCGATCTGATCACCGTGCTCGTCGATCATGCCGTCGAGACCTACTATCCCCGTCTGGCCGACCAGCCGGATCGACCGGCGGTCCTGATGCAGGCGGTGGTTGAGGCCAGTGCCAGGCTGCTGGCCGGCTGGATGGCGGCCGGCTTTGTGCATGGGGTGCTCAATACCGACAACATGGTCGTGACCGGGGAGAGCTTCGACTACGGTCCCTGGCGGTTCCTGCCGCGCAATGACCCGAACTTCACGGCCGCCTATTTCGATCATTCGGGCCTCTACAGTTTCGGCCGCCAGCCGGAGGCGGTGTTCTGGAACCTGCAGCAGCTGGCCGCCTGCCTGACCCCCGTCACTGACCAGGCCGGGCTTCTGGCTGCCCTCAACGGGTTTTCTGACGCCTATCGCGAGGCGCTGCGGGCGGCAGTGCTGCGGCGACTGGCCGTGACATCGCGGGGCCCCCAGGCGGACATCGACCTGGTCAGCTCAGCTTTCAAGGCCCTGGCGGGCGGGGGTGATGTCCTGCGCTGGGAGCCCTTCTTCTTTGACTGGTTCGGCGGTCCTGCCTCGGAGGCTCGCGCCCTGGCCGGTCCCCGGGCCGCGCTCTATGGCCAGGAGGCCTTTGTCGACTTCCGGCGCCGGCTGGCGGACTTCGAGCCCGAGCGCCCGGAGCGACTGGATCACCCCGTCTTTGCCGCCCCGGAACCCGAAGAGTTGCTGGTCGAGGAGGTCGAGGCCCTGTGGGCCCCTATCGCGGCGGAGGACGACTGGTCGCCTGTCCGGGCCAAGCTGGAACGCCTCGAAGCTGCCCGGCAAGCCTATGGCTTCTCGGTCGGCGAACAAGAAAACGACGCAGTCTGAACTTTTCTGGACGGGTCCGGAACAATTGTCATGGTTCTGGCTTACGGCTTCTAAGTCGTACCGACCGGTGAGGCTTTGCGGAGAGACCCCATGCGCTTCTTCCATGCGATTGTTCAGCCTGTCATGCTGGTCGGCGCCGTCGCCATGTCGTTCATTGGCGCGCTTGGCCTGCCGGGTTGCGCCCGCGCCATCGGCGAGTGCCTGACCGAAAGCCGCGAAGTCGCCTGACACTTGGGCTTCGCCCGGGACCGGATGCCGTGATCAGGACCGCAAGGCCTCACTGAGTCGTCCGGACAGGTCACCTTTCTCGACCACGACGACGTCCGTCAGGCCCAGCCACCGCGCCATCAGCTGCAGCTCCTGCGCCAGGGCCCAGGCCGTCTGATCGTCGGCCGAGGGCTCGGCATGGGTCGCCTGGACCCGCAGGGCCCCGGCCTTGCGGTCGGCCTTCAGATCGACCCGTGCGGTCAGGGTCTCGCCCTGCAGAAACGGCAGAACATAATAGCCGTGGGTGCGCAGGTGGGCGGGGGTGTAGATCTCCAGCCGGATACGGGCGTTGAACAGCCGCTCGGTGCGCTCGCGAAACCAGATCAGGTTGTCGAACGGCGAGAGCAGGGCGCGGGCCTCGATCCTGCGGGGTCGTGCGGTGCCGGCAGCGACATAGGCCGTCTGGTCCCAGCCCTCGACCTGCGCCGGAATCAGGCCGCCATCCTCGACCAGCTCGGCGATGCGGGCCCGGCTCTCGGCGGGGCCCATGCGGAAATAGTCGCGCAGGTCGCGCTCGCTAGCCACGCCCGTGGCCCGGGCGGCGCGGGCGATCAGGGCGCGCTGGGCGTCCTCGCGGCTGGGCGTCGGTGTATTCAGCACCGGGGCGGGCAGCACCTGCTCCGGCGTGCCATAGACCCGCTCAAAGCCCGTACGACGCGTGGCGGTGGTCAGTTCGCCGGCCCAGAACAGGCATTCGACAGCGCGCTTGGCCTCGCTCCAGCCCCACCAGCCGCCGGGCCCCTTCTTCGCGCCGATGTCCAGTTCGCCCGCCGACAGGGGGCCCCGCTGCCGGATTTCCCCCAGTGCCTTGGCGATCAGGTCCGGGTGGCTGTCAAGGAAGCGGGCAACCCCCTTCCAGACCCCGACCCCGGCCCGGGCGTCGGCCATCCGCCAGCGCAGCAGGGGATGCAGGTCATGCGGCATCAGCGAGGCCTCGTGGCCCCAGTATTCCGCCAGGATGGGTTTCCGGCCCCAGGCTAGGTCTTCCAGATGCGCCCGCGGATAGTCCCCCAGGCGCGAGAACAGCGGCAGATAGTGCGAGCGCGACAGCACATTGACCGAGTCGATCTGGATCAGGCCCAGGGTCTCGATCGTCGACAGAACATGCCGCCGTCCGGGCGCGGCCGGGCGCGCCTTGCCAAATCCCTGAGCCGCCAGGGCCATGCGCCGCGCCGTGGCGGCGGAGAGTTTTTCGACCATGGTCAAGATTGAGCATCCGTCGGCGGGCCCCGGCAAGCGCATGCCGCTGGGAGCGTTACCATCCAGGGCTTGCCTCGGCCGCCGGAATGGCTCAACCGGAGGCCCATGATCGCCGTCGAAAAGGGCGCAGCGCGCCTCGAGCTCCTTCCCGATACCGCCGGTGCCGTGCGGCGCTTCAGCGTGGCGGGGCGGGACATCCTACTGGTTGCCCCGGAGGGCGCGAACGATGCCCTGCAGACGGCGCACTTCCCGCTCGTGCCGTTCTGCAACCGCATTCCCAAGGGCCGGTTCACCTTCGACGGGCGCGAGGTGGTCTTGCCGCCCAATCTTGGCGACCATCCTCACGCCCTGCACGGCCAGGGCTGGCGTGGAGCCTGGACGGTCGACCCGGCCGCAGCCGGCCAGGCGGTGCTGTCCTATGATCACACACCCGGCGACTGGCCCTGGGCCTATCGCGCGGAGCAGCGGTTCGTACTGGGGGAGGCGAGCCTGCGGATTACGCTGTCGGTGACCAACAAGGGCGATCAGCCCATGCCCGCCGGCCTGGGCTTTCATCCCTATTTCCCTCTGCGTCCGGGCGAGCGGCTGAAGGCGGCTGTCGATGGCGTTTGGCTGATCGATCCGGACGTACTGCCAACCGTGCATCACCAGGGTGCCTGGGGGCCTGATTGGGTCAGCGGCGCGGGGGTCGCAGGCCATCCCGATCTGATTGACCATTGCTACACCGGCTGGGACCAGCGAGCCGAACTGAGTGCGCCCGGCCTGCCGACCACCACGATCACCGCGTCTGCAGACTGCCGCTGGCTGCACGTCTATGTCCCACCGGGTCAGGACTTCTACTGCGTTGAGCCCTGTGCCAGCCGGCCCAATCCGTTCGGTAAGGGTGAGACCGGGATGGTGACGCTGGCACCGGGCCAGACTCGCTCTGTGAGGATGGAAATCGCGACCGGTTCGGATTGAGTCAGCGGACCCAAGTCCTGCGCCCAGTTTGCAGTGGTCAAACCCGGCTGCCGGCGGGCAGAATTATGCGGGCGCGCCGGTTCAGGAGGTTTGGTGGTGAGTGGATTCCCCCAAGGCACGGTCCACGAGGCAGGGGAGGATCTCCAGGCTTCGATCCAGGCCGATCCTTCCCTCTTCGCGCGGTGGGAAGGCCTGTCGCCGCTGGGGCGCAACGAATTCATCTGCTGGGTCGAGGACGCCAAGAAGCCGGCAACCCGCCAGCGCCGGATTGAACGTACCCGGGAGGAGCTCCTCGAAGGCAAGAGCCGACCGTGCTGCTGGGCGGGCTGTATTCACCGCACGGACAAGGCCCCGAGCCCCTGGCAACAGGCCGTTCTGATCGAACGGAAGGCGAAGCCCAGACCCCAGGGCGATGGTTAGAGGGCGATAACCGCGCTCAGCTCAGCCCTGCCTGGGCCTTGAGCCGCTGGACCATGTCCATCGACAGATAGCCGTCGGCGGGCAACTGGCGGCTCTGCTGCCAGGCGCGCAGGGCCTTGCGGCTGCCGGCGCCGATCACGCCGTCGGGCGCACCGGGGTCGAAGCCCAGGCGTGCGAGGGCGATCTGGGCGGCCATGCGGTCCGACAGCGACAGGGGCTGCTCGACCGGCCAAGCCGCGACCAGGGGGCCGCCGCCGGCGAAGCGGTCGGCCAGCAGGCCGATGCCCAGGGCATAGGAGGTCGAGTTATTGTATTTCCGGATCGCGAAATGGTTGGGCAGGGCCAGGAAGGCCGGGCCAGAAGCCCCGGCCGGCAGGATCAGGCCGGCGGGCGAGGCGGCGTCAGCGGCGGTCCAGGGCAGGCCGTCAGCGCGGCGGACGCCCTTGGCCTCCCACCAGGACGGGACCTCGCGCGGGCCTTCCGACAGGCCATAGTCGAAGCCGGCCGGCAGGATCACCTCCCTGGCCCAGCCGACGCCGGGCTTCCACCCGCCCTTGGCCAGCAGATTGGCCGCCGAGGCCAGGGAATCGGCGTCCGAGCCCCAGATGTCACGCTTGCCGTCATTGTCGGCGTCGACGGCGGTGGAGCGATAGTTGCTTGGCAGGAACTGGGTCTGGCCCATGGCCCCGGCCCACGAGCCCTTCAGCCGGGCGCGAGGGACCTCGCCCGAATCTATGATCTGCAGCGCCGCGATCAGTTCACCCTCGGCCCAGCCACGTCGGCGGCCGTCGGCGGCTAGGCTGACCATCGAGCGGACGACGTCGAAATCGCCCTGGATCTTGCCGAAGGCCGATTCCATTGCCCAGACGGCCAGCAGGACGTCGCGCGGCACGCCATAGCGGCTCTCGACGCTGGGCAGGAAGGTCAGCTCTTCACGCTTGCGGCGCCCGACGGCGACGCGGTCATCGCTGATCACGCCCTTGATATAGTCGCCGACCGGCTTGGAGAATTCCGGCTGGCGGCCATCCAGGCTGATCACCCGGGGGTCGGGCGTCACACCGCCCAGTTCGCGCTCCAGCAGCAGCCGGGTCAGGCCGGCGGCTTCGGCGCGGACCATGAAATCGGCCAGCCAGGTGTCAAAGCTCAATTCACCGGCCGGGACGGGCGTGGCGGTCGCGGGCGACGGCGCGCTTCCCGGCGTTGCGGGCGCAGGGGTGGGCAGGGCCGAAATCAGCGGTGTCAGCGGACCCTGAGGTGAGGTATCCGCGCAGCCAGCCAGCAGGAGAACGAGAAAAAAGCGACGATCCATGGGCGCAGGCTACCGGCATCCGGGTGAGTTCTTCAATCACAAGCCCGACAGAAGGACGAAGTTCCTGCCGAAGGGGCCGAATTGTCGGCGTCTGCGGGCACGGTTCGCATTGACTCAGTCAGCACCCTTGCCTATACGCCCTCCCTCCGAAACATCCCGGACGTTCCGGTCGCCATATGGCGCGCCCGAACCTCTCCGCTGAGTACAGAGACGGTCATGAAGGTTCGTAGCTCGCTGAAGTCGCTGAAGTCGCGTCACCGCGACTGCAAGATGGTTCGCCGCAAGGGCGTCATCTACATCATCAACAAGACCGACCCGCGCTTCAAAGCCAAGCAGGGCTGATGATGTTTGCCGGTCCTCCCAGGGCGCTGCTCTGGGACGTCGGCAATGTCGTCGTGCGCTGGAATCCGCGCACGCTCTTCGCGAAGATTTTCAAGGAACCCGCCGAACTCGACGGGTTCCTTTCGCATGTCTGCACCATGGAGTGGCATGGCGAGACAGACCGGGGCCTTTCGTTCGCCGACAATATTGCCCGGCTGAGTGCCCTGCATCCACACTATACCGGCCAGATCGCCGCCTGGTGGGATCGCTGGCCCGAGATGTTTTCCGGCTGTATCGCTGAGACTGAAGCCGTCATCGAGGACCTGGCCACGCGCGGTGTCCCGCAGTTCGGGCTCACCAACATGTCCAGCGAGGCCTGGCCCGGCGTCCAGGCGATGAGTCCGGTGTTCCGGCACTTCCAGGACGTGGTGGTCTCGGCCGAGGAGGGCGTGATCAAGCCCGAACCTCGCATCTATGAGATCGCGCTACAGCGGACCGGACTGAGGCCGGACGATCTGCTGTTCGTCGATGACAGTGCCGCAAACATCAATGCCGCCGCGGCTTTGGGCTTTCACACCCACCTGTTCCGGGATCCGGCGGACCTGCGGCCGATGATTCAGGCGCACGGGCTGTTGTGAGCGGCGGGCCGCGCGCCTATGGTCCGCGACCCCGTTCCACCCCTGTCTGAAGAGCTTTCCGTCATGGCCGACGACGCCGCCCACGCCGACGTTCTGAACTCCACCGCCCAAGGCCAGCTGAAGAGCATCATCGAGCGCATTGAACGCCTCGAGGTCGAGAAGGCCGAGATCTCCGAGCAGATCAAGGAAGTCTATAACGAGGCCAAGGGAAATGGCTTCGACGTCAAGATCCTGCGCAAGGTGGTCCGCATTCTCAAGCAGGACCGCGCCAAGCGCCAGGAAGAGGACGCCATCCTCGACCTCTATCTGTCGGCCGTGGGCGCGATCTGACGCCTCGGGCCTGGCGGGCGTGCAAGCGCCCGCCGATCACCATTTTTTGCGGGATGCGTCCCGGCGCGGCTTCGGGGATAGTCCCCCTTGATGCGCGCCAAACCCCCTGATCCGCGAACCCAGGCCCGCAAGGCGGCGCTGAAGGCCCTCAAGCGGGCCCAGCGCCTGGCCGACAAGGCCGGCGTCGCCCTGTCGGACTGGGAGGGCGAATTCCTCGGCTCGGTAGCCCAGCGCATCGAGACCTATGGCCGGGCCTTCGGCGATCCGGAAAAGGGCGGCCGCGACCAGGCCCTGTCGGCCAACCAGACCATCAAGCTTAAGGAAATCGTCGCCAAGGCCAAGGGCGAAGCCAAGCCTCTCCGTCGAGGCCGAGGTTTTGGCCGTCGGTCTCCGCCGATCCGCGAGCCCGAAGGTCCTGACGAGACCGAATAGAGAGCCTCAACCGAGCGATCTTGCCTGGCCGGACCCCGCCTTGCCCGGCATGTCCCGGGCGCCGGGGGAAGGTTTCAACCCGGTCGAAGGGCGGGTATGGCCGTTCAGCCTGTCCGCTCAGGGCTTTGGGGTGATTTATCCTCATCCCTAGGGCCTGAGGTATCTCAAAGATCGGAGTTCGCCGAACTTCGTTAAGGGCGCAGTAACCTACAAGGTGAGACATTATGGCGCAGGGTCCTCGTGATCCTGACACCAAGAACGTTTCGTCCGGTGGGGGCGACGTTCGCCCTGTTCGGCGCGCGCGGACCCTGGTCTGCATCGGTGCCGGATCAACGCTTACGTTAACGGACAAGCGCCATGGCGACGACGTATGACTATCTGATGCGAAGGAAGGCGGATCTCGAGGTCCGCATGGCGGAAGCGCAGAAGCGCGCCCTGACCCCCTTCGAAGCTGAACTGCGGGCCATCAGCCTGGCCCTGGGGGCCATCGAGCGGGCCGGCCTCAGCGAAGACCGCGTCGCTTCCGAGGTTTCCGCTTTCATCAGTCCCGCGCCGAGCCGTCGGGGACGGCGCAGCCGTTCAATCGGCGACATGATTCTGATGGCCCTGCAGAGTGGCGGCAGCGCCCTGGCGGCCAGCGATATCGCCCTCCAGCTGGAGCGGCGCTGGAACCGGTCGGTACCGGCTACGGCCATTACCCTTGAGCTGCAGCAGCTCGAAGCCGACGGCGCGGTCCGGCGCTGTGCGGCAGGCTGGAGCCATATTGCTGAATCTGCCGACCCCGAACTCGCCGAAGACGGCGACGTCGCAAGGGTCGCCTGACCTCAGGCCGGGCGCGGCGTCTGGGGCACCGGTTTCGCAGGGCGGATCAGCGTCTTCAGGCGCTGTTCGCGCGAGACGGGGCGAAGGATGATCGTCATCAGCCAGCTTCCTTCATGTCGACGTCGATGCCCTGCTCTCGCACCTTGCGATAGAGGGTAGAGCGACCGATCCCCAGGCGGCGGGCCACTTCGCTCATATGGCCGGCATAGACGTCGATCGCGTGCTGAATAAGGTCGCGTTCGATTTCTTCCAGAGTCCGCAGGTGGCCGCGATCGTCGAGGATGCGCACCGGCGCATCGCCCGGGGCGCTGGCCATGGCGGCATGGGTCGCCTGCAACACGGACGGCAGGTCCGGCCCGCCACCCGTCGCCGGAGGCGCAGCCTCGATCGGAGCCTGCAGGCCCGAGATCGCCGGGAAGTCATAGGGCTGCAGATAGGGCGCGTCGGCCAGGACGATGGCGCGATAGACGGTGTTTTCCAGCTGGCGGACATTGCCCGGCCAGTCGAACGCGGTCAGCAGGGCCAGGGTCTCGGGCGCGGCCCCGATCACCCGCTTGCCCTCTTCGACATTGAAGCGGCGGATGAAGGTTTCGACCAGGGCCGGCACGTCCTCGCGGCGTTCGCGCAGGGACGGCGCCTCGATCGGGAAGACGTTCAGGCGATAGTAGAGGTCCTCGCGGAACCGGCCCTGGGCCACGGCCTGGGCCACGTCGCGATTGGTCGCCGAGACGATGCGCACATCGACCTTCTGCGAGCGCTTGGAGCCGATCGGATCGATCTCGCCTTCCTGCAGGGCGCGCAGCAGCTTGACCTGCATGTCGAGCGGCAGTTCGCCGACCTCGTCGAGGAACAGGGTGCCGCCATCGGCCTCCTTGAACTTGCCCAGATGCTTGTCGGTGGCCCCGGTGAAGGAGCCCTTCTCGTGGCCGAACAGGATCGACTCGACGAGGTTCTCAGGGATCGCACCGCAGTTGACGGCCACGAAGGGCTTGCCGGCGCGGTCGGACGAGCCGTGCACGGCCCGGGCGATCAGTTCCTTGCCGACCCCGCTTTCGCCGGTGATCAGGATCGGGATGGCGCTCTTGGCGGCGCGTTCGCCCATCCGCTTGACCAGGGTCATGGCGGGCGAGGTTCCGATCAGGTCGGCAAAGGTGGTGCGGCCGGCCGTGCGCTTGGTCAGGCGCTCGACCTCGCCCTTCAGGTCGCCCATCGACAGGGCGTTGCGGATCGAGACGGTGATCCGCTCCGGCGAGGCCGGCTTGATGAAGAAGTCGGTGGCGCCGGCCTGCATGGCTCTGACCACGGTGTCGACGCCGCCTGACGCTGTCAGGACGATGACGGGCTGGGCATGGCCGCGAGACCGCATTTCCTTGAGGGTGTCGTGGCCGTTCAGGCCCGGCATGACCAGGTCCAGCAGCACCACATCGGCGGCCGCGCCGGAGCCCAGATGGTTCATGGCCGCATCACCGCTCTCGGCGTGCGCGACCGCGAATCCGTCGCGCTCCAGAACGGCCTGGATCAGGCGACGCTGAGTCGGATCGTCATCGACGACGAGAACCGTCTTGGACATAGGAAGACACCCACCATAACCGGCCGGGCTCGACATGGAGCCAGGCTCTTGTTGGGTCGAAGTGATACAGCAGGGGTGTAAAGACCGGGTTTCGGAGACGTGTCCGGGGCCTTAACGGACGCGCTTAACCGGGTCTGAACAGGGCCGCGCCGCGGGCGTTGCCAGGCGGCCCTTTCGCGGACCATTGTTACGCTAGGGTCGACGACAACGCCCTGGCCTGGGCCTATCTCGCCTGCCCACGGTGCCCAAGCCTCCCGCACCATCAGGGCAGTCTCCGTCGCAGGGGAAGGCACCCGGGTCCGGCCCGACAGCGGCGATGGGAACTGAAATGAGCCCTGAGGCCTGCTCACGGCCGGTGGGCGTAGCCCCGAGCCACCAGGAAGGCCTCGAGCTTGGCGAAGCCGTCCCGGCTGGCCTGCGGATCGATGTCGAAATTGCTTTCCTGGTTGCCGATGTTTCGAGTCAGCAGGTGGCCCAGGCCGGGATAGCGATGGATCTCACAGACGCCGCCGGCCGTCTTGCGCCGTTCGCAGAACGCCTCCGCGCTCTTCAGCGGAGTCAGGGTGTCGGCTTCGCCCTGGACAATGGCTGTGGGCGGTCCGCGGCGGTCTGCCAGGGCCAGTGGTGAGACCGGGGCCGGATCCTTGCCGGCCATCAGCTTCCTGAACCAGCCGTCCTCGGCGACGTCCAGGGCCGGCGACAAGAGCAGCATCAGGTCCGGTCCGCGCCTCTTGCCGGGGCAGGCACCCAGGCCGGCCGCCGCGGTCAGCTGCCCGCCGGCGCTGATGCCGTAGCCGGCCACCCGTCTGGGATCGACGCCAAGACGCTTGGCCTGGGCCCGGGTCCAGGCAAAGGCGTCACAGGTGTCGGCCAGGGCGTCCAGCGGCGACACGCCCTCGCGGGTCAGCCGGTATTCGATGGGGATCGCCACCAGGCCCAGCGCGGCCAGCATGCGCGCCCGGCCATAGGTCCATTCGGCCTCGCCATCGGTCCAGCCGCCACCATGGAACAGCAGCACCGCAGCCCGCCGGCCCGAAGCCTGGTTCGTCGCCGCGAACACGTGGGCCTTCAGGGTCTGGTCGCCGACGGTCTTGTAGGTCTCGAGGCGGGGCGTGGGCGTTGGCGTCTGGGCCTGAACGGCACCGGCCGACAGCCAGAGACCCATGGCGATGGCGGCGAGTTTCATCCGGCTTCTCCCCTTCACGGGACCAAGCGATACGGCGACTCAACGGCGCGCGCCAGTTACAACCTGGACAGGAGAAGCGTCAGGCCGCCGTACGGCCGCGCAGCCGTGCCAGCCGGCGCAGACGCCGCCAGAAGCGGGTCTTTTCCGGCTCGGGATAGGGCTGCAGGTTGCGGTAGAACTCCTCGGCGCAGGCGCGCCAGGAGAAGCCTTCAGCGAACTTGCGCACCACCGTGCGGTCGAGATCCAGACAGGCCAGGCAGGCGTCCTTGAGGCCGTCGGTCTGGCCGGGCGCCAGGGCCCCGGCATTGGAGCCCGGGATGATGTCGATCGGGCCGGGGGCCGAGAAGGCGGCCACGGGGACGCCGGCGGCCATGGCCTCGAGGATCACCAGGCCGAAGGTGTCGGTCAGGGACGGGAAGCAGAAGACGTCGGCGCAACCGAAATAGCGTCCGAGCTCGGTGCCGAACTTGGCCCCGAGGAACTTCACCTCGGGATATTTCTCGGCCAGTTCCTCGCGCTGCGGGCCGTCGCCGATCACCACCTTGGTGCCGGGCAGGTCCAGGCAGGCAAAGGCCTCGATGTTCTTCTCGACCGCGACGCGGCCGACATTGAGGAAGATCGGGCGCGGCAGACCTTCAAACAGGTCCGGCTCATCCGGCAGGCGCGGCTTGAAGATATCGGTGTCGACGCCCCGCGACCAGGGCGACAGGTTGCGGAACCCGTGCTTGGCCAGCTCGTCGCGCATGGTCGGGGTGGCCACCATCAAACGCCCTGAGGGTTTGTGGAACCAGCGCATATAGGTGTAGCCGGCGGCCAGGGGCAGCGGCAGGCGGGCCGAGACATATTCCGGGAACTTGGTGTGGTAGCTGGTCGTGAACGGCAGCTTCCATTCCAGGCAGATCCGGCGGGCGGCCAGGCCGATCGGCCCCTCTGTGGCGATGTGGATCGCCTCGGGCTCGAACGACTTGAAGCGGTCCTGCACCGGCTCATAGGCCCCGATGGCCAGCTTGATTTCCGGATAGGTCGGCAGCGGGAAGGTCGGGAACTGGTCAGGGCTGACAACGTCAACCTCGTGGCCCATGGCGCGCAGTTCGTCGACCACCCGGGTGAGGGTGCGAACCACGCCATTGACTTGAGGTTCCCAGGCGTCTGTGGCGAGAAGAATCCGCATCAGGCGGCGGCAGGCTCCGGCAGGGGCTCGTCAAGGGCCGGGGCGCGTTTGCGATCGATCACCGACCACGAGCGCAGCTTGGCCCATTCGAGGATTTCAAGTTGACCGTCGGCATGTTCGACGAGGGCGGTGCAGCTCTCCACCCAGTCACCATCATTGACATAGGTGATTCCGTCGATGTCGCGCATCTCGGCCTTGTGGATATGGCCGCAGATCACGCCGTCGACACCGCGACGTCGTGCTTCCTCGGCCACGGCGCTTTCGAAGTTCTCAATGAAATGCAAAGCGTTCTTCACCTTGACCTTCAGATAGGCCGAGAGACTCCAGTAGCCGAAGCCCAGGCGTCGCCGCGCGCGGTTCAGCAAGGTATTCAGCATCAGGATGGTTCTATAGGACCAATCGCCGAGGAAGGCGAGCCATCTGGCCTGCTGCACGACCCCGTCGAACTCGTCGCCATGGACCACCAGATAGCGCTTGCCGTCGGCCGCCTCGTGGATCACGTCGCGGGCCACCACCACCCCGCCGAAATGGGTGCCGCAGAAGTCCCGGATGCGGTCGTCGTGGTTGCCGGGGACATAGATGACCTCGGTGCCCTTGCGGGCCAGGCGGAGGATCTTCTGGATCACGTCATTGTGGGACTGCGGCCAGTGCCAGCCGCTGCGCAGCTTCCAGCCGTCGATGATGTCGCCCACCAAGTAGAGGCGCTCGCACTCCACATGACGGATGAAGTCCAGCAACAGTTCGGCCTGGCAGCCGCGGGTGCCCAGGTGCAGGTCACTGATGAAGATGCTGCGATAGTGCCGGACGGCGGATTCGGCGCTCATGCGGGTCCCCGGGTTGCTCCGCCTGGTCGATCCGCCCCCGGATTGGTTGCGACCTTCGGCGAGTTCACCGGCGATTAAGCTGATTGCGTGTCGCTTTGATGAAACCCCAGCGGATCCGTCAGGCCCGATCAGGCCGGGACTGACCCTGGGTGAGCCTCGAAAGCGGGCACCGGCCAGGGCCCGGCGGTCGCAGCGCAGGCGTCGGCCCGGCCATAACCCCGGGCCCGGCAAAGGCGAGGGGCAGCTGTTGCGATGCAGCATGGCGCACACTAGATCAGGAGCATGGACGCTGCCCGCCTTGCCAAGGACACCCCGAAATCATTGAAGACGCGGGCGCGGATTCTTGATTGCGCCATGCAGCTGATCGCCCGGATCGGCTATCACGCCGCCACCAATCCGGTGATCGCCGAGACGGCGGGCCTGACGCGCGGGGCGATGCTCTATCACTTCCCGACCCGCGAAGCCCTGGTCGAGGCCGCCGTGGCCCATGTCCAGGCCGAGCGCTCGGCCCTGTTCCAGGCCGCCGCCGACACCCTGCCGCCGGGCTCGGACGTCACCGAGCATGCCATCGACTCCTACTGGGACCTGCTGCAGAGCGTGCCCTTCATGGCCTTCGCGGAGCTGGAGGCGGCCGGTCGCACCGATCCGGCCATCCAGGCCCTGTTGGCCCCGGCCCAGGCCGAGTTCGACCGCGCCCAGGCCGGCGACCATTTCCTGAAGATCCTGCATGCCGGGGCCGGTCCCCGCTTCCAGGCCAGCCGCGACCTTGCCCGCTTCATGCTGGAGGGCCTGGCCCGCTCGACCCTGACCTATGACCGCGACGGCCGGAAGGAACGCCTTCTGGCCGTGATCAAGCGCGCCACCCACATGTTGAACCGCAAGGGCGACGTGCAGGATCTTTGGCCGGACTAGGGGGCTCGTCGCCAGATCGCCTAGGGGACCGAGGCTGAGACGCCGGATTTGGTCTGCACGACGGGCTTGAGTGTGCCGTCCGGATTATAGCCGAGGCGCTCGACCGTTACGGCCCGCCGTCCGAGTGCGCCGGTCTGCGTCCCGATCGTCAGAGCGGCATTGTGCAGGAAGATGTACCAGTCACCCCGGAATTCAGTGATGCCGGGATGGATCGTAAAGCTGCCCTCGCCGGGTCCCGTGAGCAGGCCGCGATAGGTCCAGGGACCGGCAAGGGACGGTGCCGTGGCATAGGACACGTGTTCATCCTGCTGGCTTGACCGGTCCAGCGAGGCATAGGTCAGATAGTAGAGATCACCGCGTTTGTGCAGCCACGGTCCCTCTTCGAAGTAGGGCGGCGTGATCTCCATGATCGGCCCGTCGAGCTCGATCATGTTTGGCTTGAGCTTGGCGAGGTAGCACTGGCGGTTTCCCCAAGCGATCCAGGTCGTGCCGTCGTCATCGGTGAACACGGTGGGATCAATGTCCTCCCAGCTGTGGGTCCCCTTGGGCGTCATGTCATTGGTGATCAGCGCGCTTCCCCGCGCATCGACGAACGGACCCGCCGGCTGATCTGCGATCGCAACGCCGATAGCCTTGCCGGGATTTGAACCGTCGTGCTCGACGGCCGCGTAGAAGTAGAATTTCCCGTTTTTCTGGATCGCCTGCGATGCCCAGGCATCCTTCTGGGCCCATTTGAAATCAGCGACGTTCATGATGGGCGGGTGGGCCGTCCAAGTCTTGAGGTCGGTCGTGGAATAGACAAGCCATTCCCGCATGTTGAACATTTCGTCGTCTTTTGCCTCGTCGTGGCCGACATAGAGAAACAGGTGGTCGCCCACGACCAGTGGGGCAGGGTCGGCCGTGAACCTGTCGTGAAAGAGCGGATTGGAGCCCGGCCGGTTCGGGGTTTGAGCATTCGCCCCGCCGAAGCCTGATAAACCGATGGCTGCCGTCAGCCCTAGTATTGCCGCACACCGTTTCATGTCGGCTCTTTCCCCGATTGCGCCACAGCAAAAGTTAGCGCTACCATTTATCAAGCCTAAATCGAAGCAAGCGTCGAAAAGATGCCGGGGGAAGGAAACATGAGGCGCGAAGTTTTCTACGCCGCCGGCAGGCCGCTGCAGCACGCCCGCAGAGTTTTGGGGACAATGGTCCTGTCGCTCGCGATCGGCTTTGCGGCCAACGCTTCAGCCCAGGATGAAATGACCTCGATTGACCCGCCGGCCCAGCCCGGCGCGATTGTCCTGAGCACGGGGCCTCTGCCTAATGCGACCTCGTCGGAAGCCTGGCACCGCCAGTACGGCAGTGCTTTTGCGCGCAATGTAACGGTTGCAACGCTGACGCCTTTTCTGCCGGATCCTGCAAAAGCAACCGGTGCAGCCATCATCGTCGCGCCGGGCGGTGGCTTCCGAACCCTGTCGATGGAGAATGAAGGCTGGGCGGTCGCCCGGGCGCTCGCCGACCGCGGCGTGGCGGCTTTCGTGCTGAAGTACCGCCTGAACCAGACGCCGCCCGATATGGCTGGCTTCCGGAGGTCCATGACTGAACTGTTCTCCGACACGGGAAGGAGACCCCGGCCTGATCCTCAAACGGCTGCCACGAGCCTGGCACCCCAGATTGCCGACGCGCGCTCGGCCTTTGCTCTCGTTCGGGGCCGGTCGACGGAATGGCGGGTCGACCCTGACCGAATTGGCATGATCGGCTTTTCGGCAGGTGCCATGCTCACCCTCGCGACAACACTGTCAGGCGATGACGTCAAACCCGCGTCTATCGGCTTGATCTATGGTCCCCTGACCCCGGTGACCGTTCCGGTCGATGCGCCACCGATGTTCGTTGCCCTGGCGGCGGATGATCCATTCTTCGCCAACAGCGGACAGGGTCTGATCGACAGCTGGCGGACGGCGAAACGCCCCGTCGAATTCCACCTCTACGAAAACGGCGGGCATGGCTTCGGGATGTATCCGAAGACCACCTCAAGCACGGGCTGGTTCGAGGCCTATGTGCGTTGGATCGGGATGCACGGGATGCTGACGCCCAGGCCTTAGGCCCCGGGGGCGGGTCGATACCCCGCCCCTTGCCTGCGGATCTTATGGCGGGCTTGTTCCGCTCCTGTCGGAGCAGGCGGTCTAGGCCTTCAGCGCTCGCGGCAGCACCTCGGCGAAGATGTCCAGCTCCGCCGGGCTGGCGGTGCCGACCCGGATCCAGGTCGGATGCGCGGGGCTGTCGAAGACGCGGACCTCGACGCCCATGGCCGCCAGGGTCTTCTGGAAGGCGAGGTTGGGCCTGCCCGTATCGACGAAGACATAGGTCCCATAGGAGGGCAGGCAGGTCAGGCCATTGGCCTTGCAGATCGCGTAGATCTTCTCGCGGCAGCCTTCGAGATAGGCCTTGGTCCCGGACAGATAGGTCGCGTCGCCATAGCAGGCGAGGGCGGCGGCCAGGCCCGGGCGGCCCTTGTGGGTCGGGATCAGGCTCTTCAGCTGTTTGACCCGCTCGGGCCGGGCGATGATGAAGCCCACCCGCAGGCCGGCCATGCCATAGACCTTGGAAAAGGTGCGGGCGACGATGACGTCATGGCCGGCCCTGGCCAGGTCGATCATCGAGTGGCGGACGGGATCGGGGCTGATCTCGATATAGGCCTCGTCGACGATCACTGGTGCGACCTTGCTCGCCTCGATGCAGAAGGCGCGCAGGGCTGCAGGATCGGCCAGCAGTCCGGTCGGATTGTTGGGGTTGCAGACATAGACACAGCCCGCGCCGCTGGCCTTCTGCAGCAGGGCCGGCAGGTCCATCTGATGGTCGCCGGTGACCGGGACCCAGCTTAGGCTGGCACCCTGGCGCCCGGCATAGAGCAGGGGGGTGGCATAGGTCGGCTGGGGCGCAACGATGGGGCCGGCCTTGCCGAACAGGGTCGAGAGCAGGGAGAGGGCCTCCAGCGAGCCGTTACACAGGCCGACGCTGTCGGGGCTGACCCCTTCCTGCCGGGCGATGGCCTCGACCAGGGGCGGCTCCAGGGACCAGGCATAGTAGGGCGTCTGGTCCAGGGCCTTGGCCGCAGCCGCCCGAGCGGCCGGGCTTGGACCATAGGGGTTTTCGGTGACCCCGAGATGGGCGCGGATGGGCGCAGCCGGCGCGGGATCGACCGTCCGGGCGGCGGCCATCGCCGGTGCCACAGCCGGAGCCAGGGCCGCTCCGCCGATCAGCAGGCCGCGTCGCGTCGTATCCATGGTCCGTCTCCCCCTGTTGCGTCCCCAGTTGAGGCCGCAGGCGTGACAGGATCAAGACGCCATCAGGCCGTGGTGATCGGCAGGGCGGTGGTGAACTTGATCTGCTCCATGGCGAAGCTGGAACTGACGTCGGTGAGCGGGGCGGTGGCAATCAGGCGCTTGTAGAAACGGTCATAGGCGGCGATGTCGCGGACTACGACCTTGAGCAGATAGTCGACCTCGCCGCTCATGCGGTAGAACTCGACCACCTCGGGCAGGGCACGGGCCCCGGCGGCAAAGGTCGTCAGCCAGGCTTCGTCATGGCGGCCAGTCTTGACGGCCACAAACACCGTCAGGCCCAGGTCGAGAGCGTCGCGGTCGAGCAGGGCCACCCGGGCGGTGATCACGCCGGCATCCTGCAGGCGCTTGATCCGTTTCCAGCACGGCGTCTGGGTCAGGCCCACCCGTTCGGCCAGTTCGGCGATCGGGACGGTGGAATCCTCCTGCAATATGGCCAGGAGCCTGCGATCGATATGATCGAGATCAATCATCTTCGATATCTCCAAGATCAGGAATGATTTTCTCCATAGGGCGAAATTGGCAGCGTATCCAGTAATGCCATTCTTCGGTTCCGCTTCATGATGGGACACCTGACGACAGATCGGGGAACGCCATGCTGAAGCCATTCACGAGCCATCCGGAAGCGGTGGGCGAAACCTATGGCGAGCATCTGACCGTCGCCTGGAGCTTCGGCTTCACCCTGCTCGGGGCCGGCCTGGCCTGTCTGGTTCATGGCCTGCTGCCCTTCGCCTTCGAACGCACCGGCAGCAATACGGTCCGCCGCCTGAACGAGCGGCTGAGCCGGCGCTGCGCCCTGGCGGACAAAACGCGAGGCCTCGACGCGGCCCCCGTCCAGGGATGAATGCCGCCATCGCCAGGCTCGGCGCTTTCCGCTTCGAGGCGGGCAAGCTTTGGCCGGGCCTGATCGCTGGCCTCGCAATCGCCCTGCTGGCCAAACCGCTATCGCACCTGCTGCACGCGCCGGCACCGCTGCTGGCCGTGATCCTGGGCATGGGTCTGGGGGCCATGGGCCTGGGCAGCCGTCTGGCCGCCGGCCTTGACCTCTGGGCCAAGCCCGGCCTGCGCCTGGGCGTCGCCATGATGGGGGCCCAGATCACCTGGAGCGAATTTGCCCTGCTCGGCGGACCAGCCATCCTGGCCAGCGGGGCCGTGGTCCTGGGCGGACTCACCGTCGGGGCCGGCGTCGGCATGGCCCTGGGACTGCCCCTGGCCGAGGCCCTGATCGCCGCGGCCGCCTGCTCGATCTGCGGGGCCTCGGCGGCGCTCGCCGCCTCCCAGGCTGCGCCGGCCAGTCCGGCCAATCAGCGCACGACCGCCCTGGTGATCATCGGGGTCAATCTGCTCTCGACCGTGGCCATGCTGGCCTATCCGCCGGTCGCCAAGGCGCTGGGCTTCACGGCCCACCAGGCCGGCGTGTTTTTCGGCCTCTCCATCCACGACGTCGCCCAGGTGGCGGGCGCGGGCTCGTCGGTCTCGGCGGACGCTGCGAGTGCCGCGGCCCTGGCCAAGCTGGCCCGGATTGTCTGGCTGGGCCCGGCGGTCGTTCTGATCGGCCTGCTTCTGAGCCGGACCCGGGACGGCTGTGGCCAGGCTGGCTTCAAGGGCCCGCCCCTGTTCGTCCTCGGCTTTGCCGCCCTGGCCGCCCTGCGCGGGTTCGGACTGCTGCCGGAGGGCCTGGTCGCGATCCTGGCCACGCTCTCGAGCTTCCTGCTTCTGGCCGGAGTCGGGGCCATTTCGGCCAAGCTGGGGCCGGCCGCGCTGCTGGAGGTCAAGCCCAGACTGGCGGCGGCCCTGGCCCTCTCCACCCTGGCCGTGGCGGCCATGGCCTATGGCCTGACGCGGGCCTTTTTCTAGCCAATCTGGCCTCGGGGGCGAATTTGCGGGCTTTCCAGCCCGCAAGACGCTGCGTAAAGGGCGCTCGGCCGGTCTGGGGCGCGAACTTCGGCAGGAAATTCCCCTGCTGATCGCGCACGTCTTGGCGAAACACGCTGCCCGGACCATGGTCGGGGCAGAAGACCAAGTCGGAGGGAATGACCTTGAGTTTCTGGACGCGGCGCAAGTCGATCGACGCCATTGTGGCGGGGCATGATGGCCATCAGTTGAAGAAGACCCTGAGCTGGCCGCATCTGGTGGCCCTGGGCGTCGGGGCCATCGTCGGGACGGGCATCTATACCCTGACCGGAATCGGCGCGGGTCTGGCCGGGCCGGGCGTCATCCTCTCCTTCCTGATCGCCGGGGCCGTCTGCGCCTGTGCAGCGCTCTGCTATGCCGAACTCTCGACCATGATCCCGGCCTCCGGCAGCGCCTATACCTACAGCTATGTCGCCATGGGCGAGCCTGTGGCCTGGTTCGTCGGCTGGAGCCTGATCCTGGAATATACCCTGGTCTGCGCGGCGGTTGCCGTCGGCTGGTCGGCCCATGCGACGGGCCTGTTCCGGATGATCGGCACGCCCGAGGCCCTGCTTGCCGGGCCCCATATGGGCGGACTGGTCAATCTTCCCGCCGTGATCATCTCCTTCGCGGTCGCGGGCCTGCTGGCCCTGGGCACCCGGGAAAGCGCCACGGTCAACATGGTGCTGGTCGCGGTGAAGATCATCGCCCTTCTCGTCTTTGTCGTCCTGTGCATCCCGGCCTTCGACGCCAGCCACTTTACGCCGTTCATGCCGCAGGGCTTCGCCGCGACGCCCGACGCTAACGGTATCAAGGTGGGCGTCATGGCCGCCGCCAGCCTGATCTTCTTTGCCTTCTACGGCTTTGACGCGGTGTCGACCGCGGCCGAGGAGACCAAGAATCCCAAGCGTGACCTGACCATCGGCATCGTCGGCTCGATGGCCGTCTGCACCCTGATCTACATGGTCGTGGCCGCTGTCTCGATCGGGGCCTCGCGCACCGAGGTCTTCTCCAAGAGCGAAGCACCGCTGGTCTTCATTCTGGAAAGCCTCAGCCACCCCAAGGTCGCCCAGCTGGTGGCCCTGGCGGCCGTGATCGCCCTGCCGACCGTGATCCTGGCCTTCATGTACGGTCAAAGCCGGATCTTCTTCGTGATGGCCCGTGACGGTCTGCTCCCCAAGAGCCTGGCCAAGGTCAATGCCAAGACTGGTACGCCGGTGCTGATGACCCTGCTGACCGGGGCCCTGTCGGCCCTGATCTCGGGCTGGCTGTCGCTGAAGGACATTGCCGAGCTGGCCAATGCCGGCACCCTGGCGGCCTTCATCGCCGTCGGCCTTTCGGTGATCATCCTGCGGGTTCGGGATCCGGGCCGGCCCCGGGTGTTCTCGACGCCGGTCTGGCCGGTCGTGGCCTCGGGGGCGATTCTGGGCTGCCTCTATCTGTTCTCCAGCCTGCCGACCACGACCCAGCTCTACTTCCTCTATGCTCACTGCCTTGGCGCGGTGGTCTATGTGGCGTTTGGCCTGCACAACAGCGCCCTGGCCCGGGCCGAGCGGACGTAGCGGCAAGGCGATTTTGGGCCGGCGTTTCGCGCGCCGGCCCTTCCATTCCTGAGCTTGGCGGCTACAGTCCGCGTCAAAACAAGTGTTTGACGCAGGAAGCTCCGCCATGGCCCTCGATCTCGAAACCCGCGACCAGCTGCTCGACATGGTTGCCCGCTTCGTCGCCGAGCGCCTGCGACCCATCGAGGCCAAGGTCGCCGAGGACGATGCGGTGCCCCAGGACGTCATCGACGAGATGAAGAGCCTGGGCCTGTTTGGCCTGTCGATCCCGGAAGAGTTCGGCGGTCTGGGCCTGAACATGGAGGAGGAGTGCCTGGTCGGGGTCGAGCTGGGCCGCACCTCGCCGGCCTTCCGCTCGGCCTTTGGCACCAATGTCGGCATCGGCAGCCAGGGTCTGGTGATGTTCGGGACCGACGAACAGAAGGCCAAGTGGCTGCCCGGCATCGCCTCGGGCGAGATCATCACCAGTTTCGCCCTGACCGAGCCGGAAGCCGGCTCCGACAGCGCCTCGGTCCGCACCCTGGCCGTCCGCGACGGCGACGACTACGTCCTTAATGGCTCCAAGCGCTACATCACCAATGCCGGCAAGGCGTCGCTGTTCACGGTGATGGCGCGGACCAATCCGGACTCCAAGGGCGGCTCCGGCGTCTCGGCCTTCCTGGTGCCCGGCGGTCTGCCGGGGCTCATCGTCGGCAAGCCGGAGAAGAAGATGGGCCAGCAGGGTGCCCATATCCACGACGTCACCTTCGACAATGTCCGCGTCCCGGCCTGGAACCGTCTGGGCGAGGAGGGCGAGGGCTTCAAGGTCGCCATGCAGGTCCTGGATCGTGGCCGCCTGCACATCGCGGCCGTCTGCGTCGGGGTGGCTGAGCGGCTGATCAAGGACTGCGTGGCCTATGCCGGCGAGCGCAAGCAGTTCGGCCAGGCCATTTCCAGCTTCCAGCTGGTTCAGGCCATGATCGCCGACAGCAAGACCGAGGCCCTGGCGGCCCGGGCCCTGGTCATGGAGACCGCCCGCAAACGCGATGCGGGGCAGGGCGTCACCCTGGAAGCGGCGGCCTCCAAGCTGTTTGCCTCCGAGATGGTCGGCCGCGTCGCCGACCGGGCGGTGCAGATCTTCGGCGGAGCCGGCTATGTCGCCGACTATGGCATCGAGCGCCTGTACCGCGATGTGCGGATCTTCCGGATCTATGAAGGCACCAGCCAGATCCAGCAGGTCGTCATCGCCCGGGAGACCATGAAACAGGGCGGCTGACTGGCTCTGCAAACGTTTCCACCCTGAGGAGAGTGCGGCGAGATGCCGCGCCCCTGACGGGAATACTTAAGCCGCCATTAAGCATGGAAGCCGAGGGTTCAGTCCGGCATTTTCGCCAGGACAGGAGCCCTCGCTATGAGCCAGGAGCACGCGCTGAATGACCGCCTAGCTTTCATGGGCCTGGATCAACGAGCGCGACAGGCTCTGCGGGATCTCCGGCCCTTGATCCGCAAGGAGATCGAGCCTGCCCTGGCGGCCTTTTATGGCAAGGTCAGGACGACACCGGAGACCGGCCGGTTCTTCAAGGACGACCGCCATATGGAGGCCGCGAGTGGCCGCCAGGCGGCGCACTGGGACGTCATCGCCCAGGCCGAGTTCAGCGATACCTATGTCAATACGGTGAGATCGATCGGTCAGGTCCATGCCCGCATCGGCCTGGAGCCGCGCTGGTACATTGGCGGCTATGCGATCGTCATGGACCGGCTGCTGCGTTCCACCATCGAGTCCCTGTGGCCCAAGGGCTTTATGGCGAAGGGAAATTCCGCGGAGGTCGGCGAGTCGGTCAGCGCCCTGATGAAGGCCGTGATGATCGACATGGATTTCGCCATCTCGATCTATCTCGAGACCATCGAAACGGAGCGGCAGCAGCTCGAAGCCGCCAGGCTCGAGAGCGAACAGCATCAGACCCGGTTGGTGGAAGCCCTGGCAGAGGCGCTGTCGAACCTGGCCAAGGGCGACCTGGTCAGCCGGCTCGACGGCACGGTGAAGCCGGAGTTCCAGAAGCTGAAGGATGATTTCAACAGTGCGGTTGGAATTCTCGAACAGGCCATGAGCCGTGTTTCGGGCGTCACCGACAATATCCGCGCCGGAACCGATGAAATCGGTGTGGCCGCCGATGACCTGTCGCGCCGCACAGAGCAACAGGCGGCCAGCCTCGAACAGACCGCCGCAGCCCTGGACCAGATCACCTCAACGGTCCGGCGGTCGGCCGCCGGTGCCAAACAGGCGTCCGAGGTGGTCGCCGGTGCCAAGACCGAGGCCGAGCGCTCGGGAATCATCGTCGATCAGGCCGTGGCCGCCATGGGCCAGATCGAGGGCTCGTCGCGCGAGATCGGCAATATCATCGGGGTGATCGACGAGATCGCATTCCAGACCAATCTCCTGGCTTTGAACGCGGGGGTCGAAGCGGCCCGGGCCGGCGAGGCCGGTCGCGGCTTTGCCGTGGTCGCCCAGGAAGTGCGGGCCCTGGCCCAGCGCTCAGCTGACGCGGCCAAGGAAATCAAGATCCTGATCTCGTCCTCGACCCAGCAGGTCAGCCAGGGGGTCAGCCTGGTCGGGCAAACCGGCGAGGCCCTGCGCGGTATCGTCGCCAAGGTCGCCGAAATCGACAGCCTCGTCGTCCAGATCTCGGCCTCGGCCCAGGAACAGTCTACCGGCCTGCATGAGGTCAATACCGCCGTCAATCAGATGGACCAGGTGACCCAGCAGAACGCCGCCATGGTCGAACAGACGACGGCGGCGACCCATTCGCTCAAGGATCAGACCTCGGAGCTGGTCAATCTGATCGGAGCGTTCAGGGTGAGCCGTTCGGCGTCGTCGCCGTCAGCGGCAGCCCGACCGGCGGCCAGATCGTCTTCTCCGCCCAGCCGCCCAGCCGCCCGGCCCTGGCTCCGGCTCAAGCAGCCCGCCCCACCGCCGTACGTCCCGGTGCCCGAACCGCGGCGGCCGCCGCAGTTCGCGAAGAATGGGAAGAATTCTGAACCCCAGTCTCGCTCAGGTCCTGAGACGTTGAATACAGTAAAGCCGGCGACCTTGTGGCCGCCGGCTTTAGTCTGGACAGGTCCATCAAAAGCAAAACGCCGCTGCTGACCCGACACGAAGCGCTCCCATGGAACGCTTCGGTCAGATCGGCAGCGGCGTATTGAGCTCCGGTGAGCCGGAGCCTTGAGTTTACGCGCCGCCCGGGAAGCGGAACGGAACCTTCACGGTACCGGTCTTGGCACCCATCGGCAGCTTTTCAGCGATGCACATGGCGGCCTTGTCGAAACCCTTGCCGGCCGCGCTGTTGTCAACGACCTTGCATTCCGAGAGTTTGCCGGCGTCGGCAGTGCACTCAAGCATCACCTGCGCGGCGTCGCGCGTATTGGCGTACTGCTGCAGGCAACGGCTCATCTGGTCTTCAAAACCGCCGGCCGCCGAGGCGGCTTGAGCGATAAAAAAGCTGCCAGCGATTCCTGCGGCAAAAGCGATCGGATATTTCATCCCGCTGCTCCTAGTAATGAATTCTCGTCCTGTGGACGACGCGCCAACCGGACGCATGACCTTTCTCTCAGGTTCGAGTTAAAATATTCTGAGTCAGGAAAGAATATTCAAAATTTACTATACGGTAACCTTACTCCGATCTTGACGCCTCAGGAGGGTCACTCGGACCCCTCTCTATAGATTCAAGGGGTGAAAAAGCCCCCGAGCCTGCGACCAATTGTCCCTCAGGGAGGGGCTCTGGTGCCTGATCTCCAGTTTCTCTTAACCAAGGTCAGAGTCTGTTAGGAATCTATCGTGATGATCACCTGGCTTGTTGGCGATCCGTGGGCACGGACCGCTGCATGAAGGGGACCTTGAGATGAAAAGCTTTCGGCTTGTCGACCTACCACTGATCGTCAAAATCGGCTTTGCGCCGGCGTTCGCCCTGTTGATGCTGGCCCTGATGGCCGGCGGTGCCGTGGTCGTGCAAAAGAGCCAGTCTGATGCCCTGCGTCAGGTGGTCGAGCAGGACATGCGCATCAACAGCGAGATTCAGTCGCTGTCGCGCCGGATCACCGACGCCCACGGCACGCTCTATCAGATCCTGGCTTCGAAGGCCGATCCGATGGCCCCCGCCGCCGGTCCCCGGCTTACCAAGCTGCTGGCGGAATTCGATACCCTGGGCAAGGAGCTGCAAGCCCTGTCGGCGCGTCTGCCCGCTTCCGAGCGCCCCAAGATCGAATCACTGGTCAAGGCCCTGGCCGAGTGCCGGAGCGCCGTTGATACCGTGAGCGGCATGGTCGATGTCGATGTAGGCATGGCCATGAGCTTCGCCGGGAGCTTCGAAGACCAGTATGTGAAGATGGCCAGCCAGCTGCAGAAGGTCGTCGATGACGCCAAGGCCCGCGCCACCCTCAAGGCTGATCAACGCAAGGCCGAGGCCACAGCCGCGACCAGCATCACCATCATTCTCTCGCTGATCACCCTGGGCGCGGTCGGTGCCCTGGCCTTCCTGACGGTGATGAATGTCCGCAAGTCGATCGCCGACATCGCCGGCGCGACCGAGCGCCTGTCCAAGGGTGACAACGGCATCGATCTGGAGAAGATGACCCGCCTCGACGAGCTGGGTGCCATTGTCCGCTCGCTGAAGGTGTTCCGCGACAACCAGCTGCATCTGGAACAGATGCGCGCCGACCAGGAAAGATCCGCCGCCCTGACCGCCGACGAGCGTCGGGCCAAGGAAGAGGCCGCCGCCGCGGCTGCCCGCGACAGCGCCCTGGTGGTGACCAACCTGGCCGAGGGCCTGGAAAAACTGGCCTCAGGCGATCTGACCTTCCGCGTCAACGCCCAGTTCCCCGGCGAGTACAACAAGCTGAAGGACGACTTCAACGGTGCCATGGCCTCGTTGCAGGAGACGATGAAGGTCATCGCCGCCTCGACCGACGGCCTGCGGACCGGTGCCGACGAGATCGCCCATGCTTCGGACGACCTCTCGCGCCGCACCGAACAGCAGGCGGCCTCGCTGGAAGAAACCGCAGCGGCGCTCGACGAGCTGACCGCGACCGTCCGTCGTACCGCCAGTGGCGCGCGCCAGGCCTCCGACGTTGTCTCGACCACCCGTGGCGAAGCGACGCATTCCGGTCAGGTCGTCCATCAAGCAGTCTCGGCCATGGGCGAGATTGAGAACTCGTCCAAGCAGATCAGCCAGATCATCGGCGTGATCGACGAAATTGCGTTCCAGACCAATCTTCTGGCCCTGAATGCCGGGGTCGAGGCCGCCCGCGCTGGCGAAGCGGGTCGCGGCTTCGCCGTCGTCGCCCAGGAAGTTCGCGCCCTGGCCCAGCGGTCCGCCGAAGCGGCCAAGGAGATCAAGACCCTGATTTCGTCCTCGACCCAGCAGGTCAGCCAGGGCGTGAACCTGGTCGGACAGACCGGCGAGGCCCTGCAGCGCATTGTCGTGAAGGTTGGCGAGATCGACGCCCTGGTGACCGAGATTGCGGCGTCCGCCGCCGAACAGGCCACCGGTCTGAACGAAGTGAATACGGCCGTGAACCAGATGGATCAGGTCACCCAGCAGAACGCCGCCATGGTCGAGCAGTCGACCGCAGCGACGCACTCCCTGAAGGGTGAAACCAACGAGCTGGCTCGTCTGATGGGCCGGTTCCGGGTGGGAGCTGGCCAGGGCATTCAATCGCGCCCGATGGCCGCTGATCCGGTTCAACACGCACCGGCCCGCAACCCGGTCGCCGAGCAAAGGGCCCGTCTGGGCACCTTCACCCGGCCCGCGCGTGGCGGCGCAGCTACCGCGGCCGCTCCGGCGTCCGATGGATGGGAGGAATTCTGATGGCCGCTCTCGCGCTGCCTGAAACGCTCGATCTGAAGGCCGCCGGCCCGCTGAAGTCCGCGTTCATGGCGCATCGGGGCGAAGCCCTCGAGGTCCACGCTGACCAGGTCCGCCGCCTCGGCGGTCTCTGTCTCCAGATTCTGCTCGCGGCCCGCAAGGCCTGGGCTGAGGACGGCAAACCCTTCTCGATTACGGGGCCTTCGGAGGCCTTTGTAGAAACCACCCGTCTTTTCGGCGCCGATGGGGCGCTCCTTTCGGCGGAAATCCATGGAGTCCAATCGTGACGCGCACGATTCTCACGGTCGACGATTCTCGCACGATGAGGGACATGCTGCGCATGGCCCTGGTCGGCGCGGGCTTTAATGTTGTCGAGGCCGTCGATGGCGAGCATGGGCTGGAGGTACTTTCCGCCCACCGCCCCGACGTCATCATCACCGACATCAACATGCCCAAGCTGGACGGCTTTGGTTTCATCGAGGCGGTTCGCGTCGATGACGACTATCGCGGCATCCCGATCCTGGTGCTGACTACGGAAAGCGATCCGACCAAGAAGCAGCGGGCTCGTGAAGCCGGCGCGACGGGCTGGATCGTCAAGCCGTTCAATCCTGAGAAGCTGGTCGAGGCCATCCGCCGCGTCGCGGCCTGATCTCCAAGGCAATTCGACGTCTGGAACTCTCTAAGGAACTGCCGGAATGGACGAGCTAGAGGCCATCAAGGTCACCTTCTTTCAGGAATGCGAGGAACTGCTCGCCGACCTCGAAGGCGGGCTCCTGGCCATGCAGGAGGGCATTGGCGACATTGAGACCGTCAATGCTGTCTTCCGGGCTGTGCATTCGATCAAGGGCGGCGCCGGTGCCTTCGGCCTCGAGCCGCTGGTGCGTTTCGCGCACGTGTTCGAGACCCTTCTCGACGCCGTTCGGTCCAATGAAGTTCCAAATACAGTTGAGCTGGCTGCGGTCATGCTTCGCGCGTCCGACGTGCTGGCCGACCATGTCAGTGCGGCGCGCGGCCTTGGGGATGTCGACATGGCGGCTTCAGCCGCGATGGCCGCCGAACTGAAGACCTGGACCGATCCCTCTGCCGCACCTGCGCCGGCTGCGCCGGTGGCCGAGGCGGTCGAAACCGTCGCCGCGACCGTTGCTGCTGCGGCGCCGACCCCGGCTCCTGCGGCGACGTCCGATGACCTGGACGACGATGACCTGGGCTTCGACTTCCAGCCGATGACCATTACGGTCGACGAGCAGGCGGCCGATGCCGAACTGATCCCGTCCCATATCTGGACGGTGTCGATCCGGCCCAAGTCGGACCTCTATCGCAAGGCCAATGAAACCGCACTGCTCCTGCGCGAGCTGAGCCGGCTGGGCCCGATCGTGGCGACCATGGACGAGAGCGCGCTGCCGCCACTCGAGTTCCTCGATGTCGAAGCCGCCTATGTGACCTGGAGCGTCCGCGTCGAGACCGACCATGGCGAAGAGGCGATTCGCGAAGTCTTCGAATTCGTGGATGGCGACTGCGATCTTGAAATCGTTCGCGGCGAGGCGCCGGTTGAGGCTGCTCTTGCGAACCTGCTGAACGCCATTGATCCACCGGCTGCAGCGCCTGCGCCGCCGCCGGCCGAAATGCCCCCCGTGGCTGAAGTCGCGCCGGCACCGGTCGAGGCACCCACCGAAGCAGCTCCGCCTGTTCAGGCCGCGCCGGCTGCTGCTGCCGTGGCGGCTGCGCCTGCCGCCGCGCCGGTCAAGGCCACCCAGGTTGACGTCCCCGGTCCGGGCCAGTCGGTCATTCGTGTCGATCCCGAGCGGATCGACCGCCTGATCGACCTGGTCGGCGAACTGGTCATCAACCAGGCCATGCTGGCGCAACGCGTCGGCGAGTACGGCATCGCCCCGTCTTCCAATCTGGCCATGGGTCTGGATGAGCTGGAACAGCTCACGCGAGAGATCCAGGACAGCGTGATGGCCATCCGCGCCCAGCCGGTGAAATCGGTGTTCCAGCGCATGCCGCGTCTGGTGCGTGAAGTCGCCAACATGACGGGCAAGCAGGCCCGTCTGGTCATGGACGGTGAAAACACCGAGGTCGACAAGACGGTCATCGAGCGTCTGTCTGACCCGATCACCCACATGCTGCGCAACGCCATCGACCACGGGCTGGAAAGCCCTGAGGAACGCAAGGCGGCCGGCAAGAATCCAGAAGGCGTTGTGCGCCTCGCCGCCCTGCATCGCAGCGGCCGGATCGTCATCGAGGTCCAGGACGACGGCAAGGGCATCAACCGCGAACGCGTACTGTCGATCGCCGTCAAGAAGGGCCTGATTTCGCCCGACCTTCAGTTGACGGACGAGGAGATCGACAACCTGATCTTCCTGCCGGGCTTCTCGACGGCCGACAAGATCTCCGACGTGTCCGGCCGCGGCGTCGGCATGGACGTGGTCAAGCGCTCGGTCCAGGCGCTGGGCGGCCGCATCTCGATTGCCTCGCGACCCGGTCTGGGCTCGACCTTCACCCTCAGCCTGCCTCTCACGCTCGCCGTGCTCGACGGCATGGTGGTCGATGTGGCGGGAGAAACCCTGGTCGTTCCGCTCGCCGCGATCGTCGAGAGCCTGCGTCCGAAGCCGGAAGAGGTACGCCCTCTGGGCCCTGTCGGCTCCGTGCTGGCCGTTCGCGACAGCTTCGTGCCGCTGATCGATGTCGGCCTGACCCTGGGCTATCGCACCACCTCGCCGTCGCCGACCGAAGGCGTGGTGCTGCTGGTCGAGGGCGAGGACGGCTCGCGCGCCGCCCTGGTCGCCGATGCCATCCATGGCCAGCGTCAGGTCGTGATCAAGTCCCTGGAGCAGAACTACCAGCAGGTCGAAGGTGTCGCTGCCGCGACGATCCTGGGCGATGGCCGCGTGGCCCTCATCCTCGACGTCGATGCCGTGATCAATCTTCGCCGCCGTGAATCGCCCCGTCCCGTCGAACCCACACTCATAGCCGCGGAGTAAGTCATGTTCGACCCAACTACCGTCGCGAGTACGGAACGCCGGGAACTGATCTCCTTCCGGGTCGGCGACCAGGAATACTGCGTCAACATCATGGCTGTGCGCGAGATCCGTGGCTGGAGCCCAGCGACGGCGCTGCCCCAGACCCCCGGCTATATGCGGGGCGTGATCAATCTGCGCGGGGCTGTCCTGCCGATCATGGACCTGGCCGCTCGGCTGGGCATGCCCATGGTCGAGCCGAACGTCCGCAGCGTGTTCATTGTCGTTCAGGCGGGTGATCGAACCGTCGGCCTGCTGGTCGATGCGGTGTCGGACATCCTCTCGATCAATGACGACATGGTTCAGCCCACCCCGGACGTGGCTTGCGACACTGTTCGCAGCTTCGTTCGTGGCATCATTTCGATCGAAGATCGCATGATCAGCGAAATTTCCCTCGACCGTATCCTCCCCGAACGCGAGGCCCTGGCCGCCTGATGACCCCAGCCTCAACAGCAGAACGTCGCGAGGCCATCGTCGATGGCGAGTTCGCGTTCACCAATCAGGATTTCAAGAAGATCGCCGCCCTGCTCTACGGGCAGGCCGGGATCAGCCTGCCTGAAACCAAGGCGACCCTGGTCTATTCGCGCCTGGCCAAGCGGCTCCGCGCCCTGGGGATGAAGACCTTCACGGAATACTGCAACTTCGTGGCGCTCGAGAGCAGCATCGACGAGCAGCAGGAAATGCTGCGGGCCCTGACCACCAATGTCACCCGCTTCTTCCGCGAGCCGCACCATTTTGATGACCTGCGCGCCAATATCCTGGAGCCGATGGCCGACAAGGTCCGCTCCGGCGGACGCCTGCGCCTGTGGTCAGCCGCCAGCTCGTCCGGCCAGGAGCCCTATTCGATGGCCTTTACGGTCCTGTCGGTGTGGCCCAATGCCGCCGACCTGGACATCCGCATCTTGGGAACGGACATCGATACCAACGTCCTGGCGACCGGCCGCGCCGCCGTCTATGACGAGAGCCTGCTGGAAGGCATTCCGGCCAATGCCCGCAACCAGTATTTCGAGCGGGACGCGAGTGATCGACGGGCCTGGCGCGTGTGCG